>NZ_NJQY01000007.1:0-54497 GCF_010628845.1 Bacillus sp. 22-7
GCACCCATGCCGGGCGCACATGAGTAAAAGAAGCAGACACCGCCTGCTTCTTTTTTTCAGAAAATAAGTATATATTCTGAAGTTAGATAACTGTCTAGCTCCAGGCGCCATCGGCTCGAGGTCATAAGCCGCTCCCTTCCAGAAGGAAAAAACACCTTCTTACAGGGACCGTCTTATGCTAGTCGTCCCTGGGCATTCGCCTCAATTCTTTCAATCCGTCCAAAAGGTTAAAGAACAACCTTTCAGCCGGCTCGTCTTATGCTTGGGCCCGCAGGATGCGGGTCATGCAGACGTTGCCACAGGACGTGGCGGTTTTAGTCTGCGCTCCTTTATTGGCGGGCGCCTTCCGCTTTTCTTATTCCAGCTGTTCCAGCTGCTCCAATAGCTTCTCTTTTTTAAGGATTTCCTTCTGCCTGGCACCAATTAAATCAAAGTGTGAGTAGCCATCAGTCCGATAATCAATCCACTCTGGCTTAAGCCCATGCGATTCTCCCCAATCTATCAATTTCTTCAAATCTGAACAGCCGACCTTTGTGACCGTTTTACACCCAGGGAATCGCTCATCCAGCCAATAATGAGTTAAAAAAGCAATTTCTCCACGGTCTATTTTCCTCTTCCATTCTTGAAGATCTTTTCTTCGAAGGCCGAATGCCATTTCTATTCTCCATCCTTTAGTTTATCGCAGTTTAAGGCAGTAAGACTCCCACTGATTGAAGTTTCACTTATCTGACAGCACCTTCAGGCTGCTTTTTCGCTTTTTCATATGCTTCATGCCAATCAGGATATTTCTTTTTAATTGAAATTGGGCGGAAATTATCCTTTTTGACGCAAACATGCTTTGACAAGCCTGTTACGGCAAGCTCTCCTTCATCATTGAATATTTCATATCCGTAGCTGACGCGGAAACCGTCATACTCTTCGATCCAGGTTTTAATTGTTGCAGTCTGTCCGTAGCGCAATGGTTTTTTATAAGAAGCAAGAATATCCAGAACAGGAGAGATAATTCCATCCTTCTCCATTTCAGCATAGCTGAATCCAAGATCTTTAATGATCTGTGTCCGGCCAAGTTCCATCCATACCAGGTAATTGGCGTGATATACTACTCCCATTTGATCTGTTTCTGCATACCTTACCTCTATTTCTTTTGTTGAGATGAGCATCCCTATTCCCCTTTACTTATTTTATTTAAAGCTATTTCGAAATCCGGCTTCTCCAAATTGCTTACCTGCTCAATATCCTCAGCAAGTGCTGAAACAATTCTCATGGCCTGTGCCTGAATGGCCTCATCAGCAAGATTGGCCGCAAAACGTCCATTCCCGTTTACTTCAATCTTTGATAAAGTGTGGTTAAGGTAATCCTTTGCTTCCTCCGTTAGTGTGTATTCATATTTTCCAGCATACGAAATAATAATTTCCAGGAGCTCTGGGGTTGAATAATCTTTAAAATGAAAGAACTTTTTGAATCGCGATTTTAACCCCGGGTTACTTGACATTAGCTTCTCCATTTCATTCGGATAGCCAGCCAAAACAACAACAAGATTTTCATTATGCTTTGTCATTTCATCCACTAACGTATCAATGACTTCTTTGCCAAAATCTCCTGATGTCTGAGAAAGAAGTGAATATGCCTCATCAATGAATAGGACACCACCCAATGCCTCTCTTATCTTTTTCTTTGTCTTGATAGCAGTTTGGCCAACATAGCCGGCTACAAAATCAGCACGGCTCGCAACTATCAAATGTCCGCGTTTCAGAAATCCGCATTCCTTCAGCAATTCTGCATAGATCTTTGCTACAGTCGTTTTTCCTGTTCCCGGATTACCGGTAAATACTGAATGAAGCTGGATAGGGACAACCGGAAGACCTCTTTCACGGCGTACCTGCTGCATTTTAACAAAGGACACTAAATGTTGAACTTCTTTTTTAACTGTTTCAAGTCCGATCAGCCGGTCAAGCTGCTCCCGAGGATTCATCAGCTTTTCTTCTTCTTCACTTTCAAAATCTTCTTTTTCCAAAAGTGTATAAGACATGATGTTTTCGTTACTTTTTGCTTTAGAGCCTTTTTTAAAAATCGCATCCAGAACAATGTTTCTTACCGTCCTGGCATTACCGAATGTATCATCAACCCGCTCTTTTTCAATACGTTTGCCCAGTTCCTGTTTTGCTCCTTCTGTTAGAACATAATCATTATCGGCTGACAGCTTCTCAGCAATCTGCAAAAGCTCCATATTCGAATAATCAGGCAGCGCAATAAAGTTTGACTCCGGGAAACGGCTGCGGAGACCAGGATTACTGTCCAGAAATTGTCTCATTTCTTCAGGATAACCGGCCATAATAACCGCAAACTTTCCTCCGTATTCAGTTCCGGTCATCAAAGATACAAGGGTATCAATAGCAGTTTGTCCATAATCGCTGCCAGTCTGTCCCTCACGCTTTAAGCTGTAAGCCTCATCAATGAATAGTACGCCGCCGATCGCCTTTTCAACTGCCGCTCTGACATTTTCTTCTGTTTGCCCGACAAACCCTCCAACCAGCTGTGACCGGTCAGCTTCGATTACTTCTTCCCGAGGCAAAACACCAAGGCTGTGATAAATCTTTGCCAAAAGCCGTGCGATAGTCGTTTTGCCCGTACCTGGATTCCCGGTTAGTATCATATTGAGGCTGAGTTCATCCTTCGTCTGAAAACCAAGTGACTTCCGTTCATTTTGATATTTTAAAAACCGATAAAAATCATGAACTCTGCTTTTGACCGAGTGCAGGCCAACCATTTCATTTAGTTCATCCAGAGGATCGGTTTGCACATCAGACTCCTCTTCCTCTGATTCAAATATCACTTTCCACTCATTTTTAAGCCTGCTGATGGCATTCAAGTGGTTTTTCATATCGGTATAATAAGTTGAAGTATGGAAAACACCTGATATGGATTGCTCATATTCCTCCGAAGCCTTTAAAAGTAAAGCTGTCTCCTCAATAGCTTTTTCAAGTATTTCAGCCAGCTTCCGGTATTCCTTATCCTCATAGGCATGCTGCTTTTTCTGCAGGTCTTCTAACTCATCATCAGCTTTGTTTATAAAGCTTCGGCAAATTTCAATAAATTGCTCCGCTGTTTTCTTTTTAGCTGCCCTGTTATCGGTTTCGCGAATTGGAGGGAAAGTCAGGGCTTCAAGTAGATTGCTTTTATTTTTCCATTCGGATTTTCCTAATTGGGCTGCTGCCATTGTATTTCCAATGTCCAGTTCAACAGCTTTCTGCAGCCATGCACTGGCAAGAGTATCATCAGTATTGTTGTTTAGCCTGGAGATAGCAGCCATGGCCAATAATTCCGAAAGCAGACCTGGGTCTGTCTTTTCATTGATATTCTTAATTACATTTAGCAGCTCTGCTTCATTTTGTATGTATCCGTATTGATCAAGCTCATTCTTCCAATGGCCCACCTTAATTTCTTCTGATGTTGCCTGTCTATTCTGCTGTGTCATCGATTATCACTTCTTCTTCTTAGTTTCCTCAACTTATCTTACCATATTTCTGTAATTATCTATAAGGATGCGCACCTTTGCTCCAAAGGAAAAGACCTAATCACATTGGATTAGGTCTTGAATTATGTCAATAATTATTGTTCTCACTGCTATTGCCGTTTTGCTGTGCCTGATATTCATCTTTTATTTCCGAACGGAATGAAGCAAGACTTTCCCGGCGGCGTTCATTTTTAGCTTCAATTCTGGCAAGATCTTCTGCATTTGCATACTTCATTGATTCTTCAGCTTCGTCCATGTTCTCAATTGTATGAACGATCATGGATTGAAGCTTTTCAACGTTATCGCTGCGGTCATCAGGGTTTGGTCTATTATGTGCCATGGTATGTTCCTCCCTTTGTTAGGTGATGGTACAAATTTAGTTTGTGAAAGAACAAGAAAAATATTGGCGGAAAAGTGTGGGTCGCCTGCCTGATTTACCAGAAATGATCAGAAACAAAAGAACCTGCCCTATATAAAAATGGCAGGTTTTACTCCAAAAGATAAGAACGTATATAACTTTTGAACGTCGATAACTGTCCAGCTCCAGCGCCTACCCCCTCGAGGTCACAAGCTTGTCTAGTTGCGGCTCCTAGGGACTCGAGACATAAGCCGATCCCTTCCAGAAGGAAAGAACACCTTCTTTGCAGGGCTCGTCTTATGCTTGTCGTCCCTGGACAGTCGCCTTCACTTTTCAGGCAATCCTCCCAAAAAGGCAAAGAACGCCTTTCCGGGAGGCTCGTCTTGTGCTTGAGGCCCGCAGGATGCGGGTCATGCAGACGTTGCCACAGGACGTGGCGTTCTTAGTCTGCGTTCCTTCGTGGACAAGGCGCTTGCGCTTTTCTAAATTATTCGCCTTTAGTTTGTATCACTTGAGCATGCTGTCCGGATTTGTCCTGCATCTTCTTGCCTTTGTTGCCGCCAAATCCGCGTGATTGTGTACCAATATGGTTCGGATTGAAATGATTAGGGTGTCTTTTTGGATTACTCATTATATCCCTCCTCCATTTAAAGTTTGTGCATTTGAGGAGGGTTTCATGATTGGCAAGTAATTCTATTCGGCCTTGTTCAGACGTTTAAGCTCGAGGCGCTCTTCAATTTTTTCCATAGCATCATGATCTTTAAGCAGCTGGCGTTTATTTTCTAGTACTAATTCAGCAAAGGAGCGTTTTCTAGGCTTTCTCATAAATCTTTCACCTTCCTTTAATAACATTGTAACAATCATTATCTCCAGAAAACCGTTGAATTATTACAACTTTTCGAAAATTTAATCCGCATATACCCAGACTACGTGAAAAAAGTACATATGGTTCGAAATTATTGATAAAATATTCTGAAAACGTTAATTCTAATTAAATTTTTCCCTTTTTATTACAGCATAAACCTAAAAAAAAACATCTGCTTATGCAAATGTTTTTTTACATTTCATCTATATACTGATTCATAAGCTCCACGGACATCGCACTTAAATATTTATTCCGAATAATTCCTTCTTCATCAATAAAAAAAGTGGTTGGAATTGTTATTATTTGATAGGCGTTAGAAGCTTTTTCGTCCACATCAAGTAAAATCGGAAAGTTTACTCGCATTTCCCTAGCAAACCCTGCTACATCAGACTGAGGATCAATGTTCACTGCCAATATAGCAACATTATCTCCCTTCTGAGTATAAAATTTTTGAATATCAGGCATTTCAGCTTTACATGGAGGACACCAGGTTGCCCAAAAGTTTAGCATGACTTTTTTTCCTTTGTAATCTGAGAGCTTGACGGTTTCCCCTTGCAGGTTTTTCAATTCGAAATCCGGGGCCTTCAAGCCTATTCCTAATCCTGTCTGATTAACGGGCTGACTTTCGACATCACTTTTTTCAAAAGCCTGCACTACAAAAACCGCGGTAATAATGATTAATAACACAGAAGCTGCAAACATTTTTTTGAACATGCTGTTTTCCCTCCCGGCTTATTAAGCCTTTTTGCTTCCTTGATTGTATTTTAACCTAGAAAAGCAAAATTAATAAGGTTCTGAACAGCCAATAAGACAGCATAAATGTGACAGATCCGTAAACAATTCCTTGAATACATTTATTCAGCGGATAGTTGTATTTCTTAATAGCCAATACTAAATAGAATATAGCAAAAAAGGTTCCTAAAATAATTCCTTTTCGTCCTCCTGAGAAATATAAAAATCCCATCGGGCTGCTAAGAATATTTTCTGTTTGGAAAAAGATTGAACTAAACTTATAAGTAAAATAGCCGATAAGAACTGAATTCAAGATGACATTCAGAAAGACTTTTTTATATTCCTCGCTGTCCCTTAGGACTTGTAGAAGAGTGAAATAAGTAACAAATCCTGAAAGCAGCACAATAACCCATTCGTACTTCACTAATAATGGTCCAATCAAAAAAGCACCCAATATCAGCCCTCCAAAATTAAAGATACAATCAAGATACCTAAACCCGTATATTTTGTAAATAAAAAAGCCGCTATGTGAGCAAACACATAGCGGCGGGTCAAATTAGTTAGCCAATTTATCACGAAGAACCATTTGCAGGATTCCGCCATGACGGTAGTAATCGATCTCAACTTCAGAGTCGAAACGGACAAGAACTTCGAATGTAGTCTGGTTGCCGTTTTCATCTGTAGCTGTAACCTTAACAAAGTCACGTGGTCTAACATTTTCGTCGATTTGAACATCGATCGTTTCTTTTCCTGACAAGCCGAGAGTTTCTGCACTTTCGCCTTCCTTGAACTGAAGTGGAAGAACTCCCATTAGAACAAGGTTAGAACGGTGGATACGCTCATAGCTTTCAGCAATAACAGTTTTAATTCCAAGCAGGTTCGTACCTTTTGCAGCCCAGTCACGGGAAGATCCCATTCCATAGTCTTTGCCGGCAAGAACAACAAGGCCAGTTCCATCTTCTTTATACTTCATACAAGCATCATAGATAGATGTAACTTCACCAGTTGGCCAGTAAGTTGTGAATCCGCCTTCTGTGCCTGGCGCAATTTGGTTGCGGATACGGATGTTTGCAAATGTACCGCGCATCATTACCTCATGGTTACCCCGTCTGGATCCATAAGAGTTAAAGTCACGTGGTTCAACACCGTTCTCGCGAAGATATTTTCCTGCTGGCGTATCTTTGCCGATCGCACCTGCCGGAGAAATATGGTCAGTTGTTACAGAATCACCGAACTTGCCGACAACACGCAATCCTGATAAAGGTTTAACTTCATCAGCATTAGGAGTTAAGCCTTCGAAGAACGGAGGATTCTGGATATATGTTGAATTATCATCAAATGAATATAAAGGCTCATTGCTAGTTTGAATTTGATTCCAGCGAGCATTGTCGTCAAATACATGCTCATATTCTTTACGGAACAATTCAGGTGTAACAGTCTGTTTAACCACTTCATTAACTTCAGCAGTTGAAGGCCAGATATCGTTAAAGAAGACATCATTGCCATTCTTGTCTTTTCCGATTGGCTCGTTTTGAAGGTCAATATCAACCGTACCAGCTAGTGCATAAGCGACAACTAATGGCGGAGAAGCCAGGTAGTTAGCTTTTACAAGCGGATGGATACGTCCTTCAAAGTTACGGTTGCCTGAAAGAACAGATGTTACAAGAAGATCGCTTTCAGCTACAGCCTTTTCGATTTCTTCTCTTAATGGACCGGAGTTACCGATACATGTTGTACAGCCATAACCAACAAGGTTGAATCCAAGCTGTTCCATGTATGGAAGAAGTCCTGAATCACGCAGGTATCCGGTAACAACCTTTGATCCCGGAGCCAAAGAAGTTTTTACGAACTTAGGAACTTCCATTCCAAGTTCAACTGCCTTTTTCGCCACTAAACCTGCACCAACTAAAACGTAAGGGTTTGAAGTATTTGTACAGCTAGTGATTGCCGCAATGGCAACAGCACCCGTTTTCATCTTGGTTGAATCGCCATTTGCAAATTCAACAGTAACTTCTTTGTCGATTTCTTTCTTATTCAAGCCAAAGCCCTGGTTGCCCTGTGGAGCAGTGATAGCGTCATTGAACTCCTTTTTCATTGCTGAAAGCGGAATTAAATCCTGCGGACGCTTAGGACCTGAAAGGTTCGCTTCAATTTCGGAAAGATTGATTTCAACTACATTTGTGTATACCGGCTCTAGAGATGGATCGAAGAACATTCCATTTTCTTTGCAGTATTTTTCAACAATCCTGATTTGCTCTTCAGGACGTCCAGTCAGGCGCATGTAATCAAGGGCTTCTGCATCAACAGGGAAGAAACCGCATGTTGCACCATATTCTGGAGCCATGTTAGCAATTGTAGCGCGGTCAGCCAGTGGAAGCTGTGTGACACCAGGGCCGAAGAATTCTACAAATTTGCCAACCACTCCCTGGCTGCGCAGTACTTGAGTTACCTTTAATGCAAGGTCAGTAGCAGTAGTTCCGTTAGGAAGTTCGCCAGTGAGCTTAACTCCTACAACTTCAGGAACAGGGAAATATGAAGGCTGACCCAGCATACCTGCTTCAGCTTCAATACCTCCTACACCCCATCCAAGAACGCCGATACCGTTGATCATGGTTGTATGGGAGTCAGTACCAACAAGAGTATCAGGGAAAGTTTCGTAATCGCCTTCCGTTGTCTCAAGCGCATGAACAACATTCGCAAGGAACTCAAGGTTTACCTGGTGAACAATACCTGTTGCAGGCGGAACTGCACGATAATTGTCAAATGCTTTTTGTGCCCAGCTCAAGAACTGGTAACGCTCTGCATTTCGCTCGAATTCAAGCTCCATGTTGGCTTCAAGTGAATCAGGTGTTCCATACTTATCTACCTGTACAGAGTGGTCAATAACCAGATCAACAGGCTTCTCAGGATTAATTTTGTCAGGATCCCCACCCATGTCAGCCATTGCCTTACGCAATGAAGCAAGGTCAACTACTGCCGGAACTCCAGTGAAGTCCTGCAGAATTACACGTGATGGTTTGAAAGGAACATCTACTTCTTTTACTTCAGAAGTTCCCCATTTTGCCAGGTTTTCAACATGCTCTTTTGTAATTACACGGCCGTCATATTGACGAAGTACTGATTCCAATAATACCTTAATTGAATAAGGCAATTTGGAAACATTACCTACTCCAGCTTTTTCCAGAGCACCTAAATGATAGTAATGATAGCGCTTCCCGTCCAGATCAAAGGATTTGCGGGAATTGAACACATCGTTCTTTGCCAAATGTATTACCCCCTCTTTCAATAAACATCATATACCAAGTGTTAGGTAATTGTCGAAAAGTTTGAATTTTCATCCATCCTTACTTTTCTCACAATTCCTATATTAATACAACCTGCTATATAAGTAAATAACAAGAAAGTTATTGTTTTTGATAAGTTTTTCTTATCATAATTTCTAAATTACTTCATTAAGCCTTTTAAATGCCGTAATTGATAGTGTTTTTCAATTAGATGAAAATACCTTTTATTGAGTGGTTATTATACTGCAAAAACGAAAAAAGGAATCCGCCGGTCCAAAAAAAAACATAAATTGACATTATCCAAGGAAAAATAATATCAGGGAGGTGATTGACTATGGCTAAAAGAAAGTCTAATCATATTATTGAGGGTATGAACGCTGCAAAAGGCCAGGGCATGGGCGCAGGGTATAATGAGGAATATGCGAATGAACCATTAACAGAAGCTCAAAGGCAAAACAATAAAAAGCGCAAGAAGAATCAATAAAGTGAAACTTCAATCATTGGGGAGTGCTTTTCTCCCCGCTGATTGTTAGTTGCGGCCCACAGGAAGTGGGTCACAAAGACGTTGCCACAGGACGTGGCGTTCTTAGTCTTTGTCCTCTTTCGGACCTTTACGGGCAGTTTGACCCTCTTATCTTCCTTTGATTCCTTTGAGTCTTGAAGTGGGGGTCTTACTGCCCGTTAGACTGCGATAAATAATAATACCCGGCTGAACTTCAGCCGGGTAAATTTCTAGTATTGGTTTACATCATCAACCATGGATCTTAAATCCTGCTGGAATCTCTCCAGCTGTGCACGCTGATGGTCAGAAGCAACCTCCAGGGCATTTTCAATTTGAGCGTATGCTTCATTTACTTCCTGCTTTAGATGTTTTAGCTGATGTCCATAACTGGCAGAATCTTTTACAATTTCAGCGTAGAGCTCCTGTGCATCTTCCATTCCCTGCTGTGCAGCCTGAAATGCCTGCTGTTTATCTTTATGATATGGCATGCTTATTTCACTCCTAATAAAATTTGTACCATTAAATTGTGCAATAGCATCATAAAATATTCCGCGAAATCACTCAGGAGGAAATCTTGACATTCAGCCACATTTTGCAAGGCAATTTTTCAATGAAAAGAGACAAACTAACACATGAGATGAAGGTGAATATCACCTTGTATCTTTTCTACCCGTCAGCCATTAAGACGGCAGCCGGCAAATCAGCTGCCTGGAGCGGAAGAAACATCCTATTATCCGAGGAGGGCTTCAATTGAACAAAAACAATGGCAAAGACATGCGCAGAAATGCACCTAAAGGACATAACAATGATGGACAGCCTGAACCATTAAGCGGCTCTAAGAAAGTAAAAAACCGTAACCACACCAGACAAAAACATAATTCACACCACGATATGTGAATGTAAAGAATCAGCTGCCTCATCATCAGGCAGCTGCTTTTTCTTTATACAGCAATTAAAGCATTTATTATGGTGTCCTCTTCTTCAGTAGTTACTGTCCTAAGATCAATCAGAATTTCTTCCTTTTGAATCCTGACTATTATGGAAGAATTAATCCTTAACTGGCGGCCGATATGATCTGCTGAATATTGACGGTGCTTTAAAACAGCAATCCAGGACGGAAGCTCTACCTCAGGCATCGTGCCACCCCCAACCTGCCCTGTACTTTCTCTCATTGAGCATACATAATCGTTCCCGGCAGCTTGTATTCTGTTAAGAAATTGGGACGTTCTCACTTTAAGTTCATCACTGGTCATCAAAACATCATGGACCACAGGAATATTTTTCAGACCCTCTTCGCCTTTTAAGTAATCAATTAGCGTGCCTTCAAGAGCAGCAATTGTCATTTTATCCACCCGAAGAACCCGGGCAAGCTGATGTTTTTTCAGCTTTTCGATTAAATCCTTTCTTCCGGCAATAATTCCTGCCTGTGGACCGCCCAAAAGCTTATCTCCGCTGAAAGAAACGATATCTGCCCCCATTTTTAAAACATCGCTGACTGCTGGTTCATTTCCGATTCCTTTGCTTTTAAAATCAAAAAGTGCACCGCTTCCCAGATCTTCATAAAATATGAGGTTTTTTTCTTTTGATAGGCGGGCAAGTTCCCCGGTGCCGACTTCTTTCGTAAAACCGATAATTTTAAAATTGCTCGTGTGCACCTTCATAATCATGGCTGTATCTTCATTTATCACTTTTTCATAATCTTCCAGGTGGGTTTTATTTGTTGTTCCTACTTCAACGAGCTTTGCCCCGCTCTCTTCCATTATGCTTGATACCCTGAAGGAGCCTCCGATTTCAACTAGCTGTCCACGGGAAACGATTACTTCTTTTTCTACCGCAAGAGCTCTTAAAATGAAATAAACGGCAGCAGCGTTATTATTGACTGCCATGGCTGCTTCTGCACCTGTCAGTTCTTTGACCAGATTTTCCAGGTGACTATGCCTGGATCCCCGTTCGCCTTCAACCAGGTTATACTCCAAATTGGAATAGTTCATGGCAGCTTCAAGCACATGATCCGCTGCAGACTTGCTTAACCGTGCCCGGCCAAGATTAGTGTGAAGAATAGTGCCAGTAGCATTAATAACTCTTTTAAGTGTATATCCATACCGAACAGTGATTACCTCTTCTGCTTTTTGAAATATTAGGTCCGTAAACTTCTCCGTACCGGGCTCCTCACCGGTCCAATTCCCAGCAAGAATAGTATTCCTTATCTCAGAAATTACCTCTTTCAGCATGTTGGTTGTATGTATAAAGTCAATTCCATACTGGTTCATTAAATTAGTAAAACGCCGGTCTTTTTGCAGTTCATGCACCGGCAAAATATTTCTGACTGTACTCTTCATAATATCCCTCCAGCATTTGCCCCGTTATTATATCATTTTTCACTAATTTGCATGAAATGAATACTATAGAATGAAACAAGGGGGTTTTGAAGTTGAACAAAAAGGAAGATTTCCATCCTTTTAATTTGAGTGAATTGGAAAAATGGATGGAGGATTATTACCTGGACCCGCTTTCTTCTTATTTGGATCAGATAACATTCCGCATCGACTTATACGATACGGAAGCGCAGATTATCGTTGAGGCGCTTTTAACGGGATGTGCATCAAAAGATGTAACCGTTTCCTTAAAAGAAGACAGCGTAATCATCAAAGCTGCTAAAATAGATGACACAGAAGCAATTCGGCGCGGTCATCCATGCATGCGAAAAGTTAAACTGCCTTTCTCAGTTGTAAATAAAATGGTTAGTGCAGAGTTTGCAAATGAGATATTAGAGATTTTTATCAATAAAAATGAAGCGGGACCGGGATGCAATAGAGAGATAATCATCGATTGATAAACTGAGCTAGAGGTTGCCTTATACCCTTTGTTTACATAGATCAGCAAAAAACCTCCTCCGCCCGGAGAAGGTTTTTTACCGTTTTAATTTTGCATTTTTTCGATGATTTCTTTGGTTTTAGGAAAAACGCCTGTATCCAGCTTAGAATAAAGCTTTTCTCCATTCACTGTTACTTCAAAAGCTCCGCCCTTGCTTGGGACCAGCTCCATTTTTGAAATATCAGAACGAAAATGAGTAAATAGCTCTTCCGCGAAACTCGCGGCTTTAGGTGCGTAGTTTCACATCATGCAAAATTCAACTTTTACTTCATAAGTCATATTTTAACCCCCGTGTATTTGTTAAAATAAAATATAATGACATTCTAGTATAACTATTTTATTACTGCAAATCGATTTGTTTTTCCTTCAAAATAGAAAGCAAAAAAATTTATGGAGTGATTTGATGGATGCACAAAAATACCTGCAGCGAATTAAAGTTTCGGCTGACCGTAATCTGGATCTTGAATATCTGACAAAACTGCAGAGAGGGCATATGCTCAATATTCCATTTGAAAACTTGGATGTGACACGAAAAATCCCGATAAGGCTGGACACAGATTTGTTTTCTGAGAAAATACTGGAACGGAGCCGGGGAGGCTTTTGCTATGAATTAAACGGTCTGTTTCAACTTCTGCTGTCGGAACTGGGATTTCAATCACATCTTATTTCCTGTACCGTTAAAAAGCCTGATGGATGGGTCAGAGAAGATTCTCATGCAGCCATACTGGTTTACTTGCACCAGCTTCCTTATTTGGTTGATGTAGGGTTTGGTGATTCCGTCAGGCAGCCTCTGCCTTTAACCGGTGAGGAAAGAACCGATGTCAGCGGAACATATAGGATAAAATCAACAGCTGGAGAAAAGTTCGATCTTCAACGGCTTGCGGATGGCAAATGGAAAATTCTATACCGTTTTTCTGATAAGCCGGTGCAGCTTGGCGACTTTCATGATGCCTGTTTATTCAATCAAACCTCACCCGAATCCCATTTTACACATGGCGACCTGGCCACTATTGCTACAAAGGATGGCCGTATTACACTTTCGGGATTAACTGTCACTAAGTCTGAAGAATCCAGAAAAAATAAATTCGAACTAACCGAGGAGGAAAAAGGAGAATTTCTTCTCGGGCAATTCAGAATAAAATTGTAAAAGGGACAGCCCAGCGGCGTCCCTTTTAAATTGATCATAATTTTGTTCTTAATTTATCAAGCATATCAGCAGTCATTTTTGCTAAATCAAAATCTGCTTTGAATCCCCACTCTTCTTTTGCTGCAGAAGCATCAATCGAGTTTGGCCAGCTGTCTGCAATTCCCTGGCGCACAGGATCCACTTCATAAGAAATTTCAAACCCAGGGATATGCTTTCTGATCTCAGCTGCAATCTGTTCAGGTTCAAAACTCATTGCTGTTACATTAAAGGAGTTGCGGTGGATGAGTTTATCTGCATCAGCTTCCATTAAATCAACGATGGCATTCAGCGCATCCGGCATATACATCATATCCATATATGTGCCTTTGTCGATATAGGATGTATAGCGGCCATTTTTAATGGCTTCATAATAGATCTCAACAGCGTAATCCGTCGTTCCGCCCCCTGGAGGAGTTACATAGGAGATTAAACCAGGGAACCTCAAGCCTCGAGTATCTACTCCAAACTTGTAATAGTAGTAATCTGACAGCAATTCGCCTGCAACCTTATTCACGCCATACATAGTAGTTGGGCGGTGAATAGTATCCTGTGGAGTGTTGTCTTTAGGCGTAGAAGGGCCAAATGCGCCAATAGAGCTTGGCGTAAAGAATTGTGCATTACACTCTCTTGCTGTTTCAAGTGCATTCATAAGCCCGCCCATATTTAAATTCCATGCAAATACAGGGTTAGCCTCAGCTGTAGCTGATAATAGAGCTGCCATATGAATAACTGTATCTACATTGTATTTCTTTGCTGTATCCAGCATTGATTTTGCATCGGTAACGTCAACCATTTCAAATGGCCCTGAATTAGCAGCCTCGGAGTCATTTTTTCTGATATCTGTTGCGATAACATTGTCCGTTCCATAAATTTCTCTTAATTTCAAGGTTAGTTCAGAGCCGATTTGGCCTAAAGCTCCTGTAATCATTATCCGTTTCATCTTATTCCTCCAACGTTTCCTCTTTGCCTTAATTTTGAAGCCATTTATAGCCGAACTTAAATAATTCCCATTTCTTTGCCGACTTTTTCATAAATCGCAATTGCCTGATCCAGCATTTCTTTCGTATGTGCTGCAGATGGCATGTTTCTGACACGGCCCGTTCCCCTAGGGACTGTCGGGAAGACGATTGATTTTGCATAAACGCCTTCTTCATTGAGCTTTTTACTGAATTCCTGTGTTTTTACTTCATCTCCAACAATACAAGGAGTAATCGGTGTTTCGCTGTCGCCAATATCAAAGCCTAATTTTTGCAGCCCGTCTTTAAGGTAGTTGGCATTTTCCCATAGCTTTTCATTCAGCTCTGTGCTTTCCATCAGCAGCTCAATAGCTTTCGTACTTGCTGCTACATCTGCAGGTGTTAAAGATGTAGAGAATAGGAATGGTCTGCTGCGTACTTTCAGCCAATCAATCAAGTCCTTTTTGCCGGCCACATATCCCCCAACAACACCAATCGCCTTTGAAAGTGTGCCGATCTGGAAATCGATTTTATCGGAAAGGCCGAAGTGCTTAACAGTGCCTGCTCCCTTTCCAAGAACACCTGAACCGTGTGCATCATCCACATATGTGATCAGATCGAACTCTTCAGCGATTTCCACGATCTCAGGAAGCTTGGCGATATCCCCATCCATCGAGAAGACTCCGTCAGTAATAACCATGATCTTGTTGTACTGTCCTGATTCTTTCGCTTCCTTCGCTTTAGCTCTTAAATCTTCCATATCAGAATGATTTACGCGAATAATCTTGGCTTTGGATAAGCGGCATCCATCAATGATGGAAGCATGGTTCAGCTCATCAGATAAAATGGCATCATTTTTATCCATAACAGCAGAAATAGCAGCCATATTACAATTAAATCCGGACTGGTATGCGATAGCTGCTTCTGTATGCTTGAACTCAGCCAGCTTTTCTTCTAGTTTCGTGTGAAGCTCAAGTGTTCCATTGATCGTGCGGACAGCACCTGCTCCAACCCCATATTTTTCAATTGCTTCGATTGCAGACTTTTTTAGTCTTTCATCAGTTGCCAAACCTAAATAGTTATTGGATGAAAGATTAATTAGTTCTCTGCCGTTGATTTTGATTATTGGACCATTTGGGCTTTCAAGTGGGTCAATTACGTTGTAAAGTCCTCTATCCTTTAAATCCTCCAGGTTTTCTTGTAAAAAAGCATCTAAAATTTTGCTGGTCATATCAGTATCCCCCAGTACTTTTTATTGAATGTCGCCAACTCATATACAACTGTATTTTCAGAGAGGACATTTTTTAATTAAACAAACTTAGCTATGTAAAGGTTTTTTCACATTATACTTTAACACAATTTTTCATTTTGTACACTTATGAAGGACAGATTTTCTATTAGTGTTTCTATGAAATTTCCTTATAATAAGTTTTCCCTATTATCTCGAAAAAATTTACCTGCATATTTAGCTCAATTGAATAAATATACACATAATTGATCTGTTTACTCTATGATTGCACAGGGAACCAATCAAACATAGAACAATAGGTCAGGCATTAAGCCTTTGGAGGTATTTATTATAATGAAACATCCGCTAAATGTAACTTCGGAAATAGGAGAATTAAAGACGGTCCTTATGCATAGACCGGGTAAAGAAATTGAAAATCTTACGCCTCAATATTTGAAAAGACTTTTATTCGATGACATTCCTTTTCTGCCTGCCATTCAAAAAGAACATGATTATTTCGCCAATATATTAAGCAACCGCGGAATTGAGGTCTTATATCTCGATAAATTGATGACAGAAGCCATACAGCAGGACGAGGCCAGACTGGCTTTTATTGAAAAGGTCTTACGGGAAAGTCAATCAAATATCAATGGTTCCTACGATACAGTGAAAGAGTATCTTTTAGCTCTTCCTCCCGATGAACTGGTTAAGAAAGTGATGGCTGGTGTCGTTAAATCGGATATTGATCAGGATAAGAAAATTCATCTTCATGAAATGATGCCGGATCATTATCCTTTTTATCTCGACCCTATGCCTAACCTTTATTTTACCCGGGATCCGGCTGCGGTTATCGGTGAAGGCATAACGATTAATCGAATGCATGAGCCTGCAAGGAGAAGAGAATCCATTTTTATGGACTGCATCATGAATCATCATCCGCGTTTTAATAAACATGAAATCCCTGCTTACTTTAAGCGTGATGATCTCTACTCTCTTGAAGGTGGAGATGAACTGATTTTAAGTGATGAAGTGGTTGCTATTGGCGTCAGTGCAAGAACCTCTGCACAAGGAATTGAAAAACTTGCACGAGAGTTATTCTCCCGTCAGGATGCCATTAAAAAGGTTGTGGCAGTTGAAATCCCTAAAATCCGCGCATTCATGCACCTGGATACCGTTTTCACTATGATTGATCATGATAAATTCACCTACCATCCTGCTATTGAAGATAGAGATGGCAGTATGAAGATTTACATACTGGAACAGGAGAATAATTCTGATACTCTTAAGATTACAGAGAAAAACTCGCTGAAAGAAACATTGAAAGAAGTGCTTCATCTTAATGAATTAGTGTTAATCCCCTGCGGAGGAGGCTGCCCGATTGCATCGGCACGCGAACAGTGGAACGATGGCTCCAATACACTCGCCATTGCTCCCGGTGTAGTTGTCACTTACGACAGAAACTATGTTTCAAACGACATACTCCGGCAAAATGGAGTTGAAGTCATTGAAATTCTCAGCTCGGAACTTTCAAGAGGTCGCGGCGGCCCAAGATGCATGAGCATGCCGATCATAAGAGAGAATATTAGCTAATAAATCGGGCGGTTGCCAAACCGCCCGATTTTTTATATTAGAGATCCTTCCTACTCCTACTCCTACTCCTTCCCCTTTCAAAAAACAAGTTCTTTTAGGTAAAAACGGAAATATAAATATACTAATGCCCTTTTAAAATAAGCATTTGCCTGCTCTTTTTATAAGATGTTTCTCTTAATAATTTATATTTATTTATAATAATTATAAAAAAGTATTGATTTTACTTTGAGAAGTGTTATCATTACAAACATAAGCAAGTTATTAAACTTTTATGAGGTGATTATAGAATGACAAAAAAGAACAATCTCACTACAAGCTGGGGAGCCCCAGTTGGCGACAACCAAAATTCAATGACTGCCGGCTCAAGAGGGCCAACCTTGATCCAGGATGTACACTTGCTGGAAAAGCTCGCCCATTTTAATAGAGAACGTGTGCCTGAGCGTGTTGTTCATGCAAAAGGTGCGGGTGCACATGGCTATTTTGAAGTTACAAATGACCTCACTAAATATACAAAAGCCGCATTTCTGTCTGAAGTAGGCAAAAGAACGCCTTTATTCATCCGTTTTTCAACTGTAGCCGGCGAACTTGGTTCTGCAGATACTGTACGCGATCCGCGCGGCTTTGCTGTTAAGTTCTATACAGAAGAAGGAAACTACGATCTTGTAGGAAACAACACGCCTGTATTCTTTATCCGGGATGCAATCAAGTTCCCTGACTTTATTCATACACAGAAGCGTGATCCTAAGACTCATTTGAAAAATCCGACTGCCGTCTGGGACTTCTGGTCATTATCCCCTGAGTCGCTGCACCAGGTAACCATCTTAATGTCTGACCGGGGAATTCCTGCAACACTAAGACATATGCATGGATTTGGAAGTCATACCTTCAAGTGGGTTAATGATAAAGGCGAAGGCGTCTGGGTGAAATATCACTTTAAAACAGAGCAAGGTGTTAAAAACCTCAGCGTAGAAGCTGCAGCTAAAATGGCGGGCGAAAATCCGGATTACCATACAGAGGACTTATTCAATGCAATTGAGAATGGAGACTATCCTTCCTGGAAGCTTTGCGTGCAAATCATGCCGCTTGAGGATGCAAATACTTACCGTTTCGACCCATTCGATGTCACGAAAGTGTGGTCACAAAAAGATTACCCATTAATCGAAGTAGGACGTATGGTTCTCAATAGAAATCCGGAAAACTACTTTGCTGAAGTTGAGCAGGCTACCTTCTCTCCCGGAACTCTAGTACCTGGCATTGATGTGTCACCTGATAAAATGCTCCAGGGCCGCCTGTTTGCCTACCATGATGCACACCGTTACCGTGTAGGGGCAAACCATCAGATGCTGCCAATCAACCGCCCTAAAAACGAAGTGCAAAACTATCAGCGTGACGGCCAGATGCGCTTTGACAACAATGGCGGAGGATCTGTTTATTACGAGCCGAACAGCTTTGGGGGACCAACTGAAGTACAGGAGCACAAACAGGCTGCATACCCTGTATCCGGTTTAGCCGAAAGCGTTGCGTATGACCATAATGACCACTACACACAAGCCGGTGATCTATACCGCTTAATGAGTGAAGAGGAACGCTCCCGTCTTGTGGCAAACATTGTTGCTGCCATGAAGCCTGTAGAAAAAGAAGAAATTAAACTGCGCCAGATTCAGCATTTCTTTAAAGCGGATCCTGATTACGGTACACGTATTGCTAAAGGCCTTGGCCTGGCAGTTCCGCAGGGAGTCAAGTGAACCATTAGAAATAGTAAAAGGTGCCAATAACCTAATTGGCACCTTTTTTCCGGTTGAAGTGTTAATGTGACCCCCTATTTGCTGATCTCCCAATATTACTTCCCGCCTATTTTTCAATGCTATAAAATTAACCATCAGTTTTAAAAGAGCCTATAATTAAATAAGGGCAGAATTCATTTTATCCCAATAATTGAATTGCATTTTTCACAGGAAATAACTTTAGATAGAAAAAACAGTTTAAATCTAGTAAGATATCCACATGGAATATTAGAGAAGGGGTAAAAAAATGAGCGTATTAAACGTACAAAACTTAAGTCACGGTTTCGGTGATCGTGCGATTTTCAATGATGTGTCTTTTCGGCTTTTAAAAGGTGAACACGTTGGGCTAGTAGGGGCAAATGGTGAGGGTAAGTCTACTTTCATGAATATAGTTACCGGGAAGCTGCAGCCCGACGAGGGGAAAGTTGAGTGGTCACGAAAAGTTCGTGTTGGTTACTTAGATCAGCATGCTGTACTCAAAAAAGGCACTACGATGCGTGAAGCTTTAAGTACTGCTTTTCAATATCTTTTTGATGCTGAAACAGAGATCAATGAACTTTATGCAAAAATGGGTGATGAAGGTGCTGATATCGATGCATTACTTGCAGAAGTTGGAGAGCTGCAAGAAACTTTAGATAGTAATGATTTCTATCAAATTAATTCAAAAGTTGAGGAAGTTGCCCGTGGCCTGGGATTAGACGAAGTTGGACTTGATAGAGATATAGATGACCTTAGCGGTGGGCAGCGTACCAAAGTTTTGCTGGCTAAGCTTTTGCTGGAAAAGCCTGAAATCCTATTACTGGACGAGCCTACAAACTATTTGGATGAACAGCATATCGAATGGCTGAAGCGCTATTTACAGGAATATGAGAATGCATTTATTTTGATTTCACATGATATTCCATTCCTGAACAGTGTTGTTAACTTGATCTATCACATGGAAAACCAGGAGTTGAATCGCTATGTTGGTGACTATGATAACTTCTTAAAAGTATATGAAATGAAAAAGCAGCAGCTGGAATCTGCATACAAGCGGCAACAACAAGAAATTGCCGATTTAAAGGATTTCGTTGCCCGCAACAAGGCAAGTGTTGCGACTCGCAATATGGCGATGTCCCGTCAAAAGAAGCTCGACAAAATGGAAATTATTGAATTGGGGAGAGAGAAGCCGAAACCAGAGTTTATTTTCAAAGAAGCTCGTGCAGCCAGCCGCTGGATTTTCACGACTGAAGATCTTGTTATTGGTTACAATGAACCACTTTCCCGCCCTCTTAATTTGAAAATGGAACGCGGACAAAAAATTGCATTTGTGGGTGCTAACGGTATTGGTAAATCTACTCTGTTAAAAAGTATTCTTGGCTTGATTAATCCAATTTCGGGTATAGTGGAACGCGGTGAGTATCAACACATCGGTTACTTCGAACAGGAAGTTAAACAGTCCAACTATAACACTTGTATTGAAGAGATCTGGAGCGAGTTCCCAAGTATGAATCAGGCTGAAGTTCGTGCTGCTCTTGCAAAATGCGGATTAACGACGAAACATATTGAAAGTAAAGTCGAAGTCCTTTCTGGTGGCGAAAAAGCGAAGGTTCGATTGTGTAAAATATTAAACACAGAAACGAATTTATTAATTCTGGACGAACCTACCAATCACTTGGATGTGGATGCAAAAGAAGAATTAAAGCGTGCTTTAAAGGCATACCGCGGAAGTATCCTGATGGTTTCCCACGAACCTGATTTCTATCGTGAAATTGCGACCGATATTTGGAATTGTGAGGATTGGACTACGAAAGTTTTTTAATAAAGATTAAGGACTCTCCCCTGCCACGCAGGGGATTTTTTCATTTTAAGATACTTTTTATCATTACATTCATTGTTCACAAAAGATTCTTATTTGCCTTCAAGTGCTCCATATATACTTCTAATTGACATACACAGGATATTTCCTATAAATGGATCACTAAAAAGCAATACAGGTAATGGTCTATTCGTGTATAATGAGGGGAGTTTTCAATAATGGAAGCGGTTCAATTTATTCCAAAATAATTGACAAAGGACTTAAAACATTTATGATAAAAAAGAAAATTGCCTGGATTACAGACAGCACAGCCTATGTTACTAAGGAGATGCTGGGACATCCTGACGTTTATGTGGTTCCTCTAACTATTACATTCGGTGAGGAATCCTATGAAGATGGTATTGATTTAAATACAGATCAGCTGTATAGCCGGATTCGCAATGAAAAAGAAGTTCCTAAAACTTCACAGCCCTCCGCCGGAAAATTTGCGGAACTATTTGAATCATTGAAGCCGGAATATGATGCTGCAGTTGCTGTTCATGTATCCAGCAAGCTTAGCGGCACGCTAAATAGCTGTATAGCCGGAGCAGAGCTGGCAGAGTTTCCTATTTTCACAGTCGATTCTAAATGTATGTCTTATGCTATTACAACATTGATCAATAAAGGATTAAAGCTTGCTGAAAATGATATGCCGGCGCATAAAATTGCAGATATCCTGCAAAGTGAGACAGAGAAATCCGAGAATTATATATTGCTTGGAAGCCTTGAGCAATTTTATAAGGGCGGCAGAATGTCAGGCACACAATACCTGCTGGGAAGCATATTAAAAATAAAGCCAATTATCCGCATTAACCGGGATGGGGAGTTTGAACTGTTTGATAAAGTCCGTTCAGAAAAAAAAGCAATCAAAAGAATGATAGAATTGCTTGGGAATTCATATGAAAACCACACAATCCCCCAGGTTCAAATCATGCATGGGAATGTGCCTGCAAATGCGGAGGAGCTGGCCGAAGAAATAAAGTCCCATTTTCCGCGCCTCGATATTTTCATTGGTGATATTAGTTCAACGATCGCTGCACATGCCGGCGAGGGAACTCTAGCCATTATTTGGCAGAACGCAAGTTAAAAAAGCACTCTCCGAAAGGAAAGTGCTTTTTTTCTAATCCACCCAAGTAAACATGTACTTCTCATCTTCTATTAGCTTAGCGTGTTTCACCAGCTTTAACGGCTTGAATGTATCAATCATAACAGCAAGCTCAAGAGTTTCCTTTTTCCCTATGCTGGCTTCTGTTTTTCCAGGGTGAGGGCCATGTGGAATCCCGCTTGGATGAAGGGTGATGGAGCCTTCTCTAATCCCCTTCCTGCTCATGAAATTGCCTTCCACATAGTACAGCAGTTCATCACTGTTGACATTGCTGTGATAGTAAGGGGCAGGGATGGCCTCTGGATGATAGTCATATAATCTGGGAACAAAGGAACACACAACAAAGTTATGGCCTTCAAATGTCTGATGGACCGGCGGAGGCTGATGCACCCTTCCGGTAATCGGTTCAAAATCTTCTATATTAAAGACCCACGGATAAAGATAGCCGTCCCAGCCCTCCACATCAAGCGGGTGATGATTCAGAATATGAGAATGCAAATATCCCCTGGTTTTCGTGATAACTTCATATTCTCCTTTTTGATCATATGTTTCCAGTGTTTCCGGTCCCCTGATATCCCGTTCGCAAAATGGACTATGTTCAAGCAGCTGCCCATACTCATTCCGGTATCTTCTTGGTGTTGTAATCTGGCTGAAAGACTCAACAAGGAGCACTTTAGTCATCTGCTCTTTATCCGGAATTACGCGGTAAATAGTGCCAATCGGAATAATGACATAGTCTCCAGGACGATAGGATAAAGTTCCGAACATGGTCTCAACTTTTCCGGTTCCATAGTGAATGTAGAGCATCTCATCTCCATCGCCATTCCGGTAAAAGCTTTTCATGGGCTCAGTAATATTTATGGTGCCTATTAAAAGGTCATCATTCCCGAGCAGATATTCCCTTGCTGAAAGTGCATCCCCTTTCTTTTCAATTTGATCTGTAAACAAATGCCTATGCTTTAAGCTCCCCTGATCTTCATACTCTGGAACATATTTTCCGATCAGTTCAGTTCGTGCTACTTCTGTCGGCATATAGTGATGATAAAGAATGGATTGGGTGCCGGAAAAACCTTTTGTTCCCATTACCTGTTCCCTGAATAGAGTTCCATCCGATTTTTTGAAGGTTGTATGGCGTTTGTGCGGGATTTTCCCCATTTGACGATAAAACATATTTCCACCTCACTCATTTGCGATCCGATTTTTTAATATTCCGAGATTGCCAATCTCAAGCTCAACCTCATCTCCAGGCTTAAGCCAGCGGTGCACATCGGTGCCCAGCTCAAGGATGCAGCCGCTGCCAACAGTCCCGGAGCCTATCATTTCACCTGGGCAGAGTGTTACACCATCTGAAGCCCGCTCAAGCATTTCGTAAAAGGAATAGTAGATATCCTGCATATTCCCTTCTGAAAGAAGAGTTCCGTTGACTTTTGCTGTCATCAGCAAATCATAGCCATTTTCAACACGGAAATTCTCAAGCTCATCCTTTGTAACGATATATGGCCCGACAGAAGTGGCAAAATCCTTCCCTTTGGCAGGGCCAAGACCTACCTTCATTTCTTTTCGCTGAATATCTCTTGCACTCCAATCATTCAGGATGCAATACCCAAATATATAATCATCCGCTTCGGCAGCTTTAATATCCTTTCCTTCTTTGCCGATAATACAGGCAATTTCGAGCTCGTAATCAAGCCATTCACAATGCTTGGGACGCGAAATTTCTTCATTTGGACCCTTAATGCTCAGATGATTTGAAAAATAAAAGACGGGTATTTCATACCATTCGGGTATCATATCAAGTCCGCGGTTATCTCTTGCCGTTTTCACGTGTTCTTCAAAAGCATAGAAATCCCGAAAGCTTTTTGGATTTGGCAGTGGAGCCATTAAGTTCACTTCGGATAAAGGATATACCCCTTTATCCGTGTTCTTCAGTTTTTTGCTGGAAGATAGGTACTCCATAAAAAACTCATGATTCTCAAGGAATGCCAGCATTGTTTTGGGCAGAACACCATTGGTCGCTTCATGCATATCAACAGCATACTCCTCATTCTTCAGCCAGCCCGCTCTTATAGATCCATCCGGTTTTCGAAAGGTTATGAATTTCATAGCATCACCTTGGGTCCGTTTTTCGGATCAATTCAAATACATCAGTCATTGGCCTCGTATAGATATGTCCTGCCATCCGGCCAACAGGCTTCAGCTTTTCGGAATTAATCCTTCCATTTTCGTAAAGCTCTTCAGCAACATGCACATGCTCCACTTTTCCAATTACCAGACTTCCTGAACCGGGTTGTTCTCCAAAGTGAAGTACCTGATAGAGACTGCATTCTAAGTGGACTTTTGATTCTTTAACCCTAGGAGGCTTAACAGAGGCACTTTTTTCTTTTTCGAGACCCGCTGCGTCCAGTTCGTCTATACCAGCCGGATAATCCGCTGCACAAATATTCATCTTTTCAGTAAAGTCTTCACTGACGATGTTAATAACGAATTCCTTAGTGGCTTCAATATTAGCAAGCGTATCTTTCTTAGAGCCATCTGTCCCTTTTCGCATAGGTGAAAAGCAAATCAGCATCGGATCTGCACATATGGCTGTAAAAAAGCTGAATGGAGCTGCATTAACATTTCCATCTGTGTCCATAGTGGTAACAAACGCAATGGGACGCGGCAGAATTGAGCCAACCATCAGCTTATATGCGTCTTTCCACTCGAGACTCTGTGGATTTAATTCCATATGCCCTACACCGCCTTTTCATTCAGAAGTTTGTTTATCACAGCCAATGCCGCTTCATTATCTTCCCTTGTTCCTAACGTCATCCGAAAAGCATCAAGATAGCCGTCAAGCTTCATTTTCCGGACAACCAAGCCATTTGCAATCAAGTTGTCTGCAATAGGAAGCTGGCTGAAAATATACATAAAATTAGTTTGGGAAGGAAAATAGCCGACATGTAATTCAGTTAGTTTTTGGCACACAAATTTCATCTCTTCGGCATTTTTTTGTGCACAATCCTTTATAAAGTCCTGATCATTTAGTGCTGCAGAAGCCGCTGCCTGTGCCAGGTGGTTGACATTAAATACATCTTTTACCTTATGAAGGTCATTCACGATCTCCCGATGCATGATTCCATAGCCGACACGGAGTCCTGCAAGACCATAGATTTTGGAGAAAGTCCTTAGGATGATTAAGTTAGGCCTCTGTGCAAGAAGCGGAATAGAGTCAGGATAATCCTCGGAATTCACATATTCATAGTATGCTTCATCAAGAATAATCAGGATGTTTGAAGGAACTTTATCAATGAATTGCAGCAGTTCTGTTTTTCCGACTATGGTTCCTGTAGGATTGTTGGGATTGCAGATAAACACCATCTTTGTTTTTTCATTCATCTTCTCATACATGGCTCTTAAGTTATGTGTTCCATTTTGCAGCGGTACTGTTATCGCACTGCCTCCTTCAATAAGGACGTTTGTTTCATATCGTGGAAATGTATTCTGAGCCATGACAGCTTCATCTCCAGCACTTATGTATGCTCTAGTCAATAATCGGATGATCTCTTCTGAACCATTGCTGACCAGAAAGTTATCTTCACTTATATTATAGAATCCGGCCAGCTTGCGTTTGAGGAGGGAAACAGTGCCATCCGGGTATAAGTAAAGACTGTTCATCGCTTTGCTGATGCTGTTCCTGACTTCGGGTGAACAGCCATACACATTTTCATTATCAGACATTTTCCGGACAGCCATTAAATTGTACTTTTCTTTGATCTCTTCCGGCGAGCTGCCAAGCGGATAAGAAACAATCTTTTCCACAGCGCTTTTTGTCTGGATTCTAGCCATCTGGTCTGCCTCCTTCTAAAATTTATTAAAAAAGGGAGAAATGCTTTCTCCCTTTTAAGCTGAAAAGTTATAAATTCCCCCGTCTTTCCTGCTCACGTTCAATAGATTCAAAGAGTGCTTTAAAGTTGCCTTCACCAAACCCTCTGGCACCTTTACGCTGAATGATTTCAATGAATAAGGTCGGACGGTCTACGATTGGTTTTGTGAAAATTTGAAGCAGATAGCCTTCGTCATCGCGGTCAACGAGAATATTTAATTCCTTCAATTTGTCGATCTCTTCATCAATTTTCCCTACGCGCTCAGAAAGCATTTCATAATAAGAATCTGGAGTGCTTAAGAACTCTACCCCATTTTTGCGAAGGATGCTGACAGTGCTGACAATATCTTCTGTCAGAATGGCCAGATGCTGTACTCCAGCCCCGTTGTAGTATTCAAGGTATTCTTCAATCTGGGATTTGCGCTTCCCTTCTGCAGGCTCGTTAATTGGGAACTTAATTCTGCCTCCATTATGCATAACCTTGGACATCAGAGCGGAATATTCTGTTGTAATGTCTTTATCTGTAAAGTGCTTCATTTCCTTAAAGCCCATTACATTTGCATAATAATTCACCCATTCCTCCATTCTCTCTACATTTCCAACAACATGGTCGACGCCGATAAAACCTGCATCCTCAAATGGAACTTCAGTTTGATAAGGCTCAAAGCCAGGCATGAATACCCCTTTATAATCATTCCGTTCAACAAGTGTATGAATGGTATCTCCATATGTACCAATAACTGCCTTTTTGACCGTGCCGTGTTCGTCTTTTATCTCAGCTGGAGGCTGTATTTCGATTGCACCTCTTTCAACCGCTGCTTTGTATGCCTTTTCAACATCATCAACAGTTAATGCTATATCTTTTACACCATCTCCATGCTTATGAATGAAATTTGAAACTCTGGAACTGTCATTTAATGTTCCTGTGATCACCAGGCGAATCTTTCTCTGCTGAAGGACATAAGAGACTGTTTCTCTATTGCCGGTTTCCAGACCGGAATAAGCAACTGGCTTAAAACCGAAAGCTGTGCAGAAATAATGGCAGGATTGTTTTGCATTTCCTGTATAGATTTCTAAATAATCTACCTCCTTCACAGGAAAGAAATCGGCTACCTTCTGTTCCTTCAACAATTTTTCATTTTGCATGCTAACCCCTCCGTTTTAATATTAATAATATTTTGAATTCATCATATAGGAAACGTGTAAATGTTCTCAAGAGTTCAAGTTAAAGCTATAATGCACTTCTGCATTAAAGGAATTTATACTTTTATTTTTTGCGTTTTTTTGCTTAGGGGCGGTATGTGAACAGCCAAATTCTTTAAAGCTTCTACAGCTTCCAGCAAGCCTTCATTTATACTTGGATGCGGGTAGTTAGGGAAAATTAAATCTTCATCCCTTGCTCCCATTTCCAATGCAGTAATTCCAGCTGAAATTAATTCTATTGCTCCGGAGCCTACCATGTGGATCCCCAGAAGAACTTGTTTTTTCCTGCAGCTGATCACTTTTATAAATCCATCTTTTTTCCCGCTCAATGTGCTGAATCCGTTGGCAGATAATGAGGATACACCAATTTCAATGTCATAGCCCATGTTAATGGCTTCCTGTTCCGTTAACCCCGCACACGCAATAGGAGGCTGTGTATGTGCAGCAATCGGAATGAAGTGAAAATCTGATTCCGATTTAATTCCCGCAATTGCTTCAGCGGCTGTTTTTCCTTGTTTAATAGCTTTTACCGCAAGTGCAGGACCTTCTGTTACATCACCGACTGCGAAAATATGTTTCTGTGTTGTCCGGCTTTGACGGTCAACCTTAATAAACCCTGCTTCACATTGCTCCACCCCTATACGGGAGAGTCCCAGCTGGTCAGTGTTTGGCCGAATGGAAGATGAAACAAATAGATGTGTGCCTGAAATGGTTTCTCTTTTTCCTTTACTCTCAAAAGTTACTGTTAACATTCCTTCATTATGCTCAAGTCCCAATACATCCGAATTTCTTACAATATCTATTTTTTTCTTTTTTAATATCCTCTTCAGTTCCCGGCAAATGGACTGATCAAAATCAAAATCCTCTTTTCCATCTTCGAGGATCAGAGTCACTTTAGATCCCAGTGCCTGATAGGCCATACCTATTTCGAGGGCAATGTAATCATTGCCATAGATTAATAGTTTATCGGGTATTTCACTCAAATTTGAAATGGAATGCTGATCGAATACTAATTCACTTATTTCTCTGAACCAAAGAGGTTTTTCCGGTCTGCCGCCGGTCGCAATGATGGCATTTTGAAATCGGAAAACGTCAAATTGGTCTCCTTTTTCGATCCCAATCTTATCCTCTGACAGAAAAAAGGCTGAACCATTAAGAACTTCTATTTTATTAGCTTGACAGAGGGCTTCAATTCCTGCCCGGAGCTGCTTAATTTTCTTCTGCTTGTATTCCTGGAGCTTGTTTAAGTTTAATGAAATATTTCCTCCTTCAAGCCCCCAATTTTCCCCTTCCTGGAATGAAGTGAATTTTTCAGCAGACTGTGTGAGAATCTTGGAAGGTATGCACCCTTTATTTAAACAGATCCCGCCAAGCTGATCCTGTTCAACTAATGTAACATTTCGCCCCAGCTGTGCAGCGCGGATTGCGGCATGATAGCCCCCGGGGCCGCCGCCGATTACGATGACATCACGCTCATGTGCCAGTTCTCCAACTACCATTTATACCATCTCCAGAACAAGCATTTTCGGATTTTTAATCAATTCAGCAAAGCGGTTTGTAAAGCGTACAGCTGTCGCCCCGTCTGCAACTCTATGATCAAAAGACATTGATATATTCATCATTGACCGAATGACAATCTGGTCATCATCGGTCACAACAGGCATCTTTTTTGTTTTATGGAAAGATACCAAAGCGGTTTGCGGATGCTGGATAATCGGAGTTGCTCCAAAGCTTCCGCCAAGAGGCCCCACATTGCTGATTGTAAAAGTCCCCTCAGAAATTTCTTTAACAGTAAGCTTATTCTCCACTGCTTTTTCCGTCAGATTTTTCATTTCTGCATGAATTTCTCTAATTGTTTTATTTTCGACATGCTTTATGACCGGAACGATTAGACCTTCGTCCGTATCAACCGCAATACCGATATGATGTTCACCTGCCAAATGTATTTCTTCCTTTTCTTCATGCAGCACTGCATTAAACACAGGAAATTCCTTCAGGCAAATTGATAAAGCCTTCAGGAAAAAGGCTGTAGCAGATATATTTAGGTTTAGAAGCTTAAGCTCTTTTCTGAAAGCAATCAGCTCGGTTACATCGATTTCTTCAAAATGGGTACAATGGGGAATGGTAAAGAGTGATTGTGCCATTTTCCTGGCAATCTGCTTCCGTCTGCCCCTGAACGGAATGATCTCTTTCTCAGCAGGGGGACTTTTTATGTTTTCATTCAAAGTTGCTTGTTCCTGTTCATCATGGGCCGGCTTCGTCTGAAGAGAAGCTATGTATTGATAGATGTCTTCATCTAAAATACGGCCAGCAGGACCTGTTCCTATGATTTTCTCAATATCAATGTCATTATCGCGCGCTATTTTTCTTGTGAAAGGAGAAGCAAGAACCCGATTTCCTTTGAATGCCACAAAAGAATGGTTTTGCTTCTGCGGCGAATGTGTGTAAACAGGAATAGAAACAGCATTCTCTTTTTCAGCGCCTTCCTCACCAGCAGATTCTAAAATTAAAATGGTCGAACCCACTTTAACCGTATCGCCAGGCTGCACTGTAAATTCCTTAATAATGCCTGCTTTCGGGGCAGGTATTTCAGCAGTCATTTTATCAGTCTGTACTTCAACAAGCGGATCGTCTGCTTTGACTGCATCCCCCGGCTTAACTAAAAAGCAATTAATATCTGCTTCCGTCATTCCTTCACCAATATCGTGCAGTTTCACCTCCACGGCTTCCCCTCCTAAAACTTCATTACTTTTTCTATTGCCTGCTGAATCCTTGCCGGAGTTGGCAGGTAATGGTCCTCAAAACCAAAGTATGGAACTGGCGCATCAAATCCAGTAACCCGTTCAACAGGTGCTTTCTGATATAAAAAGGATGTATCATTAATGATGGCAAGCACATCATTTCCGACTCCGCCGGTGGCATGAGCTTCATGGACAATAACTGTTCTCCCTGTCTTTTGGACAGATTCTGCAATCATGTCTTTATCCAGTGGAAATAGGGTTCTTAAATCAATTACATCACAATGTACGTTATTTTCTTTCATCTGCTTTGCCGCTTTCATAGCCTCTGGCACCATGGCTCCCCACGTGATGACCGTTACATCGTCCCCATCCATGAGTTTTTTGCCTTTTCCTATTTCAACTGTATACTTCCCTTCAGGCACTTCCTCTCTGGCCGAACGATAGCAGCGCATCGGCTCAAGAAACAGAACTGGATCCGGGTCTTCAATCGCAGCAATCAGCAGTCCTTTGGCGTCATAAGGGCTGGATGGGCAGACGACCTTGATGCCGGGCATGTGAGTGAAAATAGCTTCTGTTGAATCACAGTGAATTTCCGGAGCCCTAACCCCCGCTCCATATGGAGCCCTTATTACCATCGGAACAGTAAAATGTCCCATTGTCCGCATCCGGAGCCTTGAAGCATGGGTCATGATCTGTTCATATGCAGGATAGATAAAGCCAAGAAACTGAATTTCGATCACCGGTAAAAATCCATTCACAGCCATTCCAATCCCCGCTCCGACAAAACCGGCTTCACTTAAAGGCGTATCGATAACACGGCCTTCGCCGTACTTAGCCTGGAGACCATCGGTTGCACGGAAAACTCCGCCGTTCCTGCCGATATCCTCGCCCAGCAGCAAAACCTCTTCCTTTTCATTCAGCATAGTATCTAAAGCATCCGTAATGGCTTGCACTAATGTCATGGTTTTTGCTCCAACTGCTGTTTTCATTAACGGCCGCCTCCAATCAGCTTCAGATACTCTTCTTTTTGCTGCTTGATTTGCCAAGTAGGCTCAGCAAAGACATAGTCAAAAATAACAGCAGGATCTACAGGAGGAAAATCCTCCATTTCATCTACAGCTTTGTCTATTTCAGCTGCTGCTTCCTCTTCTATTGCCTTTTGCCAAATCTCATCAAATATTCCTTCATTTTTCATCCAGCGTTCCAGCCTTAAAATAGGGTCAGTCTCCTGTCTTCTGCTATTGCTTTCCGATTGATCGCGGTATTTGGATGGGTCATCTGCAGTAGTGTGTGCACCATATCTCCATGTCATGGCTTCAATGAGTGTCGGCCCTTCACCTTTACGGGCCCGCTCTAAGGCTTTTAGTGTTTCAAAATAAACCATGAAAACATCATTCCCATCAATCCTGACTCCTGGAATATCATATGCCAGGGCTTTCTGGGCAATCGTTTTTGTATTCATCTGCTTCTCAAGCGGTACAGAAATGGCGTATTGATTGTTCTGATTAAAAAAGACAACCGGAGCTTTAAATACGCTGGCAAAATTTAAGCCTTCATGGAAATCTCCCTCTGAGGTTGCACCATCACCAAAATAAGCAATAGCAGCATTGGCAGTGCCTTTTTTCCTTTCTGCGAATGCAGCTCCTGCTGCATGAGGGATTTGTGTCGCAATCGGAATGCCTGGAGGGAAGATCTTCTTTCCGTCAGGCGGCACACACCCTTCATTTCTTCCGTTCCAAAACAACAGGATGTTTCGCAGTGAGTGGCCAAAGGTCATAGCTGCTCCGTGGTCGCGATAGGTAGGAAACATCCAATCGCTCTCCCCCAGCGCAACAGCAGTTCCGACCTGGGAAGCCTCCTGACCTTCATAAGGAGCATATGTGCCTATCCTGCCCTGCCGCTGAAGTGAAATAGCTTTGCGGTCAAAAGTACGGATTCTTACCATATGTCTATAAAACTCTTTTACGATCTTTTCAGTTACTTTTTCTTTATAATCAGAATTGATGATCGTTCCATTTTCGTTCATTATTCGCCTGATCGGAAAGTGATTTTCCATCTTCTCACCCTTTGGCTGGTAAATTATTTTAATAACTTTTATACGGTACAAATATTGTTATCCAAGCAAAAAAATTAGGTTCTTACTGCCCACTTCGGGCGTTTCATATGGGAGAAAAAGCTGTTTCTGCGTGTGCGTGCTTCAATGCGGCTCTCGCAGAATTGGTTGGATGCTTCAACTGTTGTAATTCCATTTGCTTCAGCATGTTCGTAGATGTTCAGAAGAGAGTTATAAATAGCTTTCGTTTTGCGGAGTACCCTTTCTTTATTAGGTGTATATAATTCATCTGCGACCTGGATTAATCCCCCTGCATTTACAATATAATCAGGTGCGTATAAAATTCCCTTATCTTTTAGGATTTGGCCATGGCGTATATCCATTAGCTGGTTATTGGCAGAGCCTACAATTGCTTTTACTTTAAGCAAGTCGATTGTGTCATCATTAATGATGCCTCCCATTGCACAAGGAACAAAAAAGTCTGCCTCGGCCTCATATATCTCATTGCTGGATAAAACCTTCACACCGGCACCAATTTCTTTCGCCTTGCTGAGGAGCTGGTCGATTGCCTGCTGGCTGATATCTGTCACAAATAAATCTGCCCCTTCCTCCAGCAGCCTTTCTGCGACTTTATACCCCACTTTGCCAAGTCCCTGAATGGCATAACTCTTGCCTGAAAGGTCGTCTGTTCCGCTCAGTGCTTTATTTGTTGCCTGGAGGCCGTAAATAACACCCTGCGCTGTTGGTACAGAAGAATCGCCGCTTCCCCCATAAACCTCATCAACCCCCACAATGCAATTCGTTTCCTTTAGTGCATGAACGAAATCCTCTGTAGAAGTACCCATGTCTGTTCCTGTATAGAAGCGTCCGTTCAATGATTCAACAAATTGGCCAAAAGCACGGAACAGCTCAGGTGTTTTATCTTTTAATGGATCCCCGATAATGACAGCCTTCCCGCCTCCGAAGTCACAATCACTAGCCGCACATTTATAGGTCATGCCTTTTGATAATCGGAGGACATCCTCAAGGGCATCATCAACGCTTTTATACGGAAACATGCGGCAGCCTCCCAATGCCGGCCCCAGCCTTGTGCTGTGGATAGCAATGATTGCCTTTAGTCCGGTAGATTCATCGTTGCAGAATACGACCTGTTCATGGTCTTTAATTTTTTGAAACATATCTGTCATTTCGTTCTCCCCTTTATATATGGTAGCGCTTACAATATAATTTAATTAAAATCCCTTTTTTGTAACTCTGATACTGCTATTCTTTTAATCTTTCTTTAACAACTGTGCAATCCTGCTTTTCTTCAGAATCACCTGTTTGACTTCACCTTCGCCAGCAAGGTTTTCTCCATTATGGACGGATACAGTTGAGTAAACTGAATTTCCTTCCAGCTTGGATACGGTAGCTGTTATAACAATGGAGGATCCTTCAGGTGACGGAGATAAATGCCTGGCAGAAACAGCTCCACCCATCCCTTCTTCTTCCTCATCCAAATAGGGGGTGATCAGGAGTCGGGAGGCCCACTCCATGTGATAGATCATGGTTACAGTGGAATAGACAGGATGAATGACCTCTCCTTCAAATTGTGCGAACATTTCAGGTGAGACCACTGCACGGATAACTGCCTGGTTCCCAATTTGCAGCCCAGGTTTCATAACACCCCTCCCTTTTTGATTATAAATATGTATGACGTTTATTTAACGATATGATACCATTACGTTAAATGAATAGTCAATAAATTGTAAAAACTTTAAAAATTCTTTTGATTTGATCCATGTAAAAAGGATTAACCGGCAAATTGGCTAATCCTTTTTATTATTTTAAGAAAGCAGTGCACGATCACTTGCCATTTTTGTTCCGCGGATTCGCTGAAATTCATTCAACAGCTGTTCAATTGTCAAATGCTGTTTCTGTCCATCATCTACTTCAAGTATAATCTGGCCTTTATCCATCATAATCAGTCTGTTTCCTAAATCCAGCGCCTGCTGCATATTATGTGTGACCATTAAGGTTGTTAAATTATACTTTTGAACAATTTCTTTTGTGAGATTTGTAATAAGCTCTGCACGTGCCGGGTCGAGGGCAGCTGTATGTTCATCCAGCAAAAGAATGGAAGGCTCTGTGAAGGTTGCCATTAATAATGAAAGTGCCTGCCGTTCTCCTCCTGATAATAAACCGACCTTAGCATTTAAACGGTCTTCAAGGCCAAGATGAAGGCTTTCAAGAACTTCACGGAAATAATCCCTGCGCTTTTTCGTCACACCTTTTCGTAATGTTCTTGTTTTATTCCTTGAAAACGCCATGGCCAGATTTTCTTCAATTGTCATGGACGGGGCAGTGCCAGCCATCGGATCCTGAAAAACCCTGCCTATAAGCTTTGCCCGGTTATATTCCGACATGCCTGTGACATTTTGACTGTCGATAAACACAGACCCCACATCAGGTATCATGACGCCCGAAATAATATTCATTAAAGTGGATTTCCCTGCCCCATTACTTCCGATGACTGTGACAAAGTCTCCCTCATTCAATGTTAGATTGATCGTATCAAGTGCAATCTTTTCATCTGGTGTCCCTTCATTGAAGACTTTATGAATCTGATTTAATTGCAGCACCAGTCTCACCCTTTCTGCCTGATGGCAATTCACTTATGTTCATGCTTCCTGCCAGTCTTTTAGCTTTCCGTTTCTTCTCCTTCGTGCGGTCAATAATCTTCGGCATTATTAATGCAAGGATGACGATAGTTGCTGTAATCAGCTTCATATCACCCGGCTCAAGGAACTCTACCCTTAGCGCCATAGTAACCACGATACGATAGATAATTGCTCCGCCAATGACCGCTAAAGTCGTTCTGGCAATTGTTTTTGTTCCAAACAAGGCTTCACCGATAATAACTGAAGCCAGTCCGATAATAATCATTCCGATACCCATACCAACATCGGCGAATCCGCCCTGCTGGGCAATCAGTGCTCCTGAGAAAGCGACCATTGCATTGGAAAGGCCAAGCCCCAAAATCACCATCATGTTGGTATTGGCAGAAAGACTGCGGATCATCCTCTTGTTGTCACCAGTAGCCCTTAAAGCTAAACCAATCTCAGTCTGAAGAAAGCGATCTGTCAAAAATTTTATAGCCAATGTGACAACCAGCATAAAGAGAATAATGCCCCATGTTCTCGGGAGGCTGTCGCCCAGCCCTACCATGGACAAAATAGAATTGAAAAAAGAATCGATTCCTGTTTTATCCCAAAAATCTCTTACATGTGTAATGGCTGTTTCTGTGTTCAGGAGAGGAACATTTGATTTACCCATGATACGAAGGTTTATCGAATACAGGGCAATCATCATCAGGATTCCAGATAACAGAGCATTAATTTTTCCAAAAGTATGAATAATACCCGTTAGGCAGCCGGCAATAAAACCAGCAAATAATGCAGTGACCGTAGCAAGAAAAGGATTAGCCCCGCTGACAATCATGGTTGCAGCTACAGCTGCTCCAGTCACAAAGCTTCCATCGACCGTTAAATCCGGAAAGTCCAGGACCCTGAACGAAAGATATACTCCAAGTGCCATAATTGCGTAGATAACCCCTGACTCGAATGCACCGAATATCGCTGTAAACACTAAGAATCACACCCTTTATTTTGTTTTAGCTTAAAAAGCAGCCGGCCGGATATTTGCATTTCCAGCCGGCGGATTTTCCTACTCTTCATGGAACTCTGCGAAATCAGCCCATTCCTCTTTTACTTCCAGTCCCTGTGCTTCAGCTGCTTTTTTATTGATGACCAGTTTCAGGCTTCCAGGAAGCTCAACCGGAATTTCAGAAGGCTTTTTGTTTCCTTTTAAGATCTCAGCTGCCATTTTGCCTGTCTGGTAACCAAGATCAAAGTAGTTGAATCCGCTGGCTGCTATAGCTCCGCGTTTCATGGAATCAAGCTCACCGACGAATAAAGGAATTTTTTTGCTGTCAGCGACAGAGATAACCGATTCCAAAGCAGACACAACTGTATTATCCGTAGGGATATAGATGGCATCCACCCTTCCAACAAGGGAGTCGGCAGCCTGTTTTACTTCTGCAGAGGTTGAAACAGAGGCTTCAACAATCTTGGCTCCTTTTGGTTCTGCAAGATCTTTCACCTGTTTAACCTGAACCTCGGAATTTTGCTCTCCGGAATTGTAGATGATGCCAATATTTTTAACACCCGCTTCATCAATCATAAAATCAATCGTTTTTGCCGTTCCTTCCGGGTGGTTATCTGTTGTGCCTGTAATATTGTCTCCAGGCTGATCAAATGATTCAACAAGACCGGCTCCAACAGGATCTGTAACAGATGTAAAGAGAATTGGAATATCTTTAGTCGCATTAAGAGCACTAACAGCACTTGGAGTAGCATTTGCAAAAATCATATCTACTTTATCACCGACAAAATTATTAGCGATCGTCTGGGTATTGTTCATATCCGCCTGAGCATTTTGGAAATCAAATTTTACATTATCGCCTTCTTTAAATCCCTCATCTTCCAAAGCTTTTTTAAATCCCTCTGTCGCTGCATCCAGGGAAGGATGCTCGACAAATTGTGTAATGCCAATTGTGTACTGCTGCTTCTTTTCATTACCTTCTGAAGAAGAACCACTGGATTTCTCCTGTCCGCAGCCGCTCAAAACAAGCATGCCTGCAGCCATTAATAAAGAAAAAGCTTTCAACGATTTTTTCATTATATGACCCCCTATACTACTTTATTTAACTATCAGCTTGCTGATAGCTTACACACCTTATGTATACGCTTACATGTTGAAGTAAATAAATGGTTTTTACCATTTATATGATATTTACTTTAGATATCGTAAATACAACGTTATATTATCACCCGGAACCCGAGAGTGTCAATAATATTCTAAAAATTTGATATATTTTAATAAATCATCTTTATAAAAAAGCAAGCAGGTGTTTAAAACCTGCTTGCTAGTTTAATAGCTTATTAGCCTTTTGGAGCTGAAGATCAGCATCCTCTATCATCTTATCCAAGAGCTCCTTTACGCTTGGCAGATCGGAAATCAGGCCGGCTATCTGGCCGCTGTTCATAAAACCTTCGTCACCGTTTCCATTTATCGCTCCAATTTTATGATAGTCTTCAGAAGTGAGTTTATTAAACTCATCAATAGAAATCCCTTGTTTTTCGTAACCTAATAATTTATTGGCATAACCGGTGGAAAGAACTCTTCGAATTCTGCCTACTGAACGTCCCACTATAAGGGTTTCATGATCAGATGCTTCAATGATTTTCTTTTTATATTCCGGATGAAATGGCGCTTCTTTGGTTGCTATGAATCTGGTGCCCATTTGAACACCGCTCGCCCCCAGTGCAAGCATGGCAGCAAGCCCTTTGCCATCGCCGATTCCTCCTGCTGCCACTACCGGGACTGCGACATTGCCTATTATTTGAGGAATCAATACGAGTGTAGTCGTTTCAAGAGCACTATTGATTCCTGCTGCCTCATACCCTTCCGCCGCAATGATATCAGCTCCTGCTGCCTCTGCTTTCATCGCCTGTCTTACGGAAGCAGCAACAGTTATGACCTTCACCCCATTCTCATGAAGCTTTGGAATAAAAGGAGCAGGGTTTCCGGCCGAAAGGGAAACTGCAGGAACCTTATGCTTAATGACAAGAGAAAGAATTTCCTTTACATATGGGGAGACACTTAATGCAACGTTAACAGCAAATGGCTTATCTGTTAAACTCTTAGTTTCCTCAATTATTCTTTCAACATCCTCAGGAAGCATTGTTCCTGCTCCGATCGTGCCCAGCCCGCCGGCTTCCGAAACGGCCGCTGTTAAAATGGCATTGCTTATATTCCCCATGCCGCCCTGAATAATTGGATATTTAATATTTAATATGTCTGTTAATCTATTCAATAAAATTCCTCCTTCGTTAAAATAATGTTATACTAATTTTAATAGTTTGACAATTAGGAACACATATACTTAACAATGAAGGTGCAGCTATGCCTCAAGTTAAAATGACCGTTACATGCATATCGCTGTTTTGCAGACAGACCTCTATTCAGTACGCTTTTCCATTTTTAGTGAAATTTTATAAAACATGATTTGCAGGGTTTGAACAAATGCATAAATAGGAAAAGACCAGGCCATCTGATAGCCTTTTTCATAATGAAATATGCCGAGCTTAACAGTGAACCATTCAATCAGTACAGCAAGAATAGACCAGAGGGTGACATACAGGATATTCTTATATCCATTTAGATTTAGTTTCACATATAAATAAACAAAAAAATAACTGTATGGCCCGTACAAAATATAGCTCAAAAGATCAATGATTTGATAATTCGATGTATCATTTACATCATATAAATCCCACGGCCTGATACTAATGGTATGATCGAAGAACATCCCGATAAATACGCCGATGGTGAAATGAACTGCCGTTTCCAAGCCAGATAATTTTTTGGGCAGTTTCCATATAAGAATTAGCGATATCAGTAAATTTGCTAATACAAACCATTCATTTGCGTCAAAAGCTCTTTCATATACCTTTTCCAAATTTAGTAGGCTCCTGCTTTAGATACATTATCCCCCTGGACAATCCGAGCCCGGCAATCAAAAAGGCCAAATTTCCTATGCCTGCTTTAATTAAATTCCAGTCTAAAAATGTAATTACACCGGACATCAAGCTGAAAAGATCCATTCCAAGAAGACAGATTAAGAATATGGAGAAGACACTTACCCTTTTTACGCCAGATTGAGTTTTCCAATATAAATTAATAAACATTAGAACTAGAAAGGGGCCAATAATTTCACGATGAATCAAAAAGACAATAAATAAAATAGAGTCTTCTGTTATATGAATCCACTTTAATTGAAGGGCAAGTATGGTTGTGTAATTTCGGGCTGCAATGGAAATTAGCATAAGAACCAGAGAGTTTTGCATAAAGGAAAGCTTTTTTTCTATAAAGAAAAAGAAACTTAGTGTATAAAATGCAATTACAAGAGCTGCAGGCAGAACCATAAAATCACCTTATTTGAATGGATTCTCGCGATTAATTAACTATCATCAAGAAATGTATCATAAAAATAATATTGTTTAGGAAACATATATTTATTCATTAATGCGATGTTTTATTTTTGGGATTCGTATTGAAAGAGGGATATGATGCATTTATTTTATAATTTTTTCTTTTTATTGGCGGGACTGAAATGGGGGGATTGGAGAAACTGGCGTGAATACTACCCGACTATACTTTTTTTTATTGGAGGTGATTTGTTAAAAAACTTTCTTTTTCGCAATTACCCAATGTGGCAATATAAAGAGACCATATTTGCAGAAAATATCCTTATTGGACACCCGATCATTAATCTCATGATTATGGCAATCGTGTATCCGGTAACTATTCTAATTTTCATCGGCCGTTATCCGGCTGGACTCCTCAAGCAGGCTGGATGGATTTTGCTATGGGTGTTTCTATATACCTCAATTGAATTTATCAATCTTTACTATTTGAACCTCATTGAGCATTTAAATGGCTGGTCCATTCAATGGTCGTTCTTTTTTAATGTTTTCATGTTTATTATTCTTAGGATTCATCATAATCGGCCGTTAGCAGCAGTGGGAATCGGGTTCATCTGGATTATATTTTTGTGGAAAACGTTTGAGGTGCCGATAGATCTTTTACGTTAGATTTATATAATGATACTGCGAGGAAAGCTTTAATATTTACTGATGGAAATAGATTCGATTCCTTTGTTTGCGAAAATAATTGAGCCATCCTGCTTGTCTGCAGCAAGATGGCTCTTTATCACTCTACCATATAGGGGTGATTTAATGCGTCATAATCAGCATCTCTGTTTTTCAGTTCATTTCCTTCTTTAAAAACACTTTCAAAGAATCTGGATGCGGGTTCTGCCAGTTCTTTATAATATTCACTGAATAAGGCAGCAGCATGACTGCCCAGCCACTTATCAGGCAGAAGCTCTTCAGGCAGACCAGGGTCCACAAATAGGAACTTCCGGTATTCATGCACAAGCTTCGTTCTTTCTACGAAACATTCTGCATCAGTCATATTTCCCTTCAGAATCTTATTTTTATCAATGATATATTTCTGGCTGTATTGAGAAATAAACTCCTGGTATCTTTCGTTGATTTCTGTCAGGTTCCAGCTCTTTTCTACAATTTCGATATTTTTATGCGGTCCTGCATAACGGGCAATAAAGAAATCAACATAGTTGGCAATATCATATTTCTCAATCAAATCAAATACTTGTTTCTCAAGATTATTAGCAGAGATCCAGCAGCTGCTGGACATGGATCCAAAACCGCTCCATACAAGCTCCTTGCGCAATTCATCCCTCACATTGCGTATTTCCTCCGGGATGGTATACATAAGGATGCGCCACTCGCCATCCCACTCCTCAGGCTTTAATTTAAAAATACGCTTAGCCGCTTCCTCAATCCTTTTCTGGCCTCTTGGCGTTAAGGAATAATAGCTTTTATTGCCGATCTTTTCTGCACTTACCCAACCCTGCTTATTCATCCTTGAAATAGCCGCTCTGACGGACTGGTCATTGTGCCCAAATTCACTTAAAAGCTTTATAAGACTGCCGATCCAAATTTTGCTTCCATAATGTGAAATATAATCACCATAAAGTGTGAAAATCATTGATCTCGTATTCAACTTGCCTTCATCCTCATTTCATCATGTCGGTTGAGCGGAAAAATTTCGTTATATATTATTGTACTAAAATTAGGCAGTTTTGAAAATACTTTTTCGGCATACTAAATAATTGCCTTCCTTCTCCAACGCTAAAATCGTTAAGAGCTTTAAAAACCATAGAGTATAATGCCTCTATGGTCAGCGCTCAACAATTGTTGATATCCCCTGCCCGACACCCACACACATCGTTGCCAGGCCATATTTAGAATTCCTGCGCTTCATCTCATGCAATAATGTTGTCAGGATACGTGCGCCGCTCGCCCCAAGCGGATGGCCAAATGCAATCGCTCCCCCATTCACGTTTACCCGTTCCGGATCTGCGCCCAGTTCTTTGATGCAGGCGAGGGATTGTGAAGCAAACGCTTCATTTAATTCAGTTAAATCTATATCACTCATGGCAAGTCCCGCCCTCTTTAAGGCTTTCTGAGTGGAATAAACAGGACCTGCTCCCATAATCGACGGTTCAAGCCCTGCTGCTGCGGAAACAATATAAGATCCGAGGGGCTTTAATCCCAGTTCACGGGCTTTTTCCTCAGACATCAGCAGCAATGCAGAGGCACCGTCGTTAACCCCTGAAGCATTTCCGGCCGTAACAGTTCCCCCCTGGAAGATAGGCTTTAAACTTGAGAGCTTTTCATAAGTTGTTTCCGGACGGGGATGCTCATCATGTGAAATCGTGATTTCTTTCCCTTTTTTATCCATGTATGTAACAGGAATGATTTCATCGTCAAATAACCCGTTTTCAATAGCTGATTTTGCTCTCTTCTGGCTTTCAAGTGCAAACTGGTCCTGTTCTTCTCGGGATATACCATATTTCTCTGCAACATTTTCTGCCGTCTTAGGCATGCTTTCGGCACCATACATATTCTCAAGCCTGCTGTTTGTAAATCGCCAGCCGATGGTTGTGTCATACATTTCCATATTCCCTCTTGGAAACTCGCTGCTTGGCTTTGCCATGACAAATGGTGCACGGGTCATGCTTTCCGTACCACCGGCAATAAAAATATTTCCTTCTCCTGCCAAAATAGCGCGTGCAGCATAATTAACCGCATCTAAACCAGATCCGCAAAGCCGGTTAACCGTTGAAGCAGCCACTTCGACAGGCAAACCGGCGAGCAAGGCTGCCATCCTGGCGACATTGCGATTATCTTCTCCTGCCTGATTTGCATTTCCCATTATGACCTCTTCAATTTCTGCAGGGTCCACTACGGGGTTTCTATCCAGCAGGGCCTTAATAACGATAGCTCCCAAATCATCGGGACGGATATCCTTTAACCCGCCTTTATATCTTCCAATCGGAGTTCGGACGGCATCAACGATTACTGCTTTTCTCATTGCCTGACTTCCTCTCTGGCAGTGTAATCATAAACACCTCTGCCCGTTTTACGACCAAGCCTGCCAGCTTTCACATACTGTTCAAGCAGCGGTGCCGGCCGGTATTTTTCACCCAGCTTGCTGTGAAGGTATTTTAAATTATTCAGGCGTGTATCGAGGCCGACAAGGTCGCCCAGTTCGAAGGGGCCCATGGGATAGTTCAGACCAAGCTTAATGGCTTTATCAATTTCTTCGGGAGTACCGAGACCTTCCTGGAGCATATAAAATGCCTCATTTCCCACGAGCGCGCTGATCCTGCTCGTCACAAAGCCCGGAAACTCATTTATGACGACTGTTTCTTTTCCCATTTGCTCGGCAGCATGTTTTATTAACTGTGCTGTTTCTTCGCTCGTTTCAAGCCCTTTAATAATTTCTACAAGCGGCATTTTATGGACCGGGTTAAAGAAATGCATGGCAATCACTTTGTCCGGGCGATTGGTAAAGGACCCAATCTCAGTTGGACTCATGGTAGAGGTGTTTGTTGCAAAACAGCAATGCTCTGAAGCGTGCTGATCGATCACTTCAAAAATATTTCTCTTTATATCCATCACTTCAGGGACGGCTTCAATAACAAGATCTGCTTCACTTACATGCTGTGCAATACTTACAGAATAGTTAAGCCGGTTCTTGCTTTCTTCCATATCAGCAGCTGTAATTTTCTTCCTCGCGAGCCCTTTTTCAAAGATGCTGTCAATCTCTTTTTCCGCACGGATTAATTGCTCCTGGCTGATATCTACAATGGTTGTATGGAAGCCCCCGACTGCACTTACATACGCAATCCCGCGCCCCATGACACCTGAACCGATCACGACAATATTTTTCAAGGTATACTCCTCCTTTCAGTTTAAAAAAAGACGAGCACCCGATACGAGATGCTCGCAAACCATATAACGGGCAAATATTCTAAAAGTAATTCTAAGTTTTATAGTTTTATAAAGGTTATTTCCCTTGAAACACAGGCTTCCGCTTTTGCATAAATGCCGCTACACCCTCTTTATGATCAAGAGTAAGGCCCGCAATCCGCTGTCCTTGTGCATCCCGCTCCAGACTTTCTTCCAGAGTTGAATCCCAGCTCGCTTTCAGGTTTTTCTTGATTACAGCAATCGCCGCTGTCGGCATACTGGCAAGCCTTTCTGCAAAAGCAGTTATTTCAGCCTGCCATTGCTCCATAGGAATTACCTTAGTAGCAAGGCCCAGCTCTTTGGCTTCCTCTGCATTAATTTTTTCACCAAGCACAGCAAGCTCCATAGCTTTGGCATGACCGATAAGTTTTGGCAGAAAGTATAGATTGCCGGCATCAGGCACAAGCCCGACATGAATAAAAGCTTCTAAAAAACTGGCTTTTTCAGACAGGAGCCTGAAATCGCAGGCTAACGCAAGACTCATTCCGGCACCTGCTGCCACCCCATTAACAGCCGCGATAATAGGTTTTTCGCATCTATGAATCTCCATCACCATTGGATTATAGAACTGCCGAAGAACCTCACCATGATCCATGTCCTCATTTACACCCTGAAGATCCTGGCCGGAGCAGAATGCACGTCCTTCACCTGTAATGACAAGACATCTGACTTCTTTATCTCTGCTTGCCTGTTTTACGGAATGCTGAACCTCTTTATTCAGCTGTTCGGTGAACGCATTCAGCTTATCCGGCCGGTTTAAGGTAATCCATGCTACACCGTTTCCGACCTCGTATTTAACAGTTTCAAACATTCGCTATGTACACCTCCTCTACTTTCCTTTAAAATGAGGCTTGCGTTTTTCAATAAAGGCATTCATTCCTTCTTTTTGATCTTCTGTCGAGAATAATAGGTAAAAATTCTTTCTTTCGAATTCCATTCCTTCATTTAAAGGAGTGTCAACTGCCTTTAGGACCGCTTCTTTTATGAGGCGTATGGCGATTGGCGCCTGGCTGGAAATATGCTCAGCCGCTTTCATTGTTTCTTCCATCAGAAGCTCTTCTGCTATAAGCTGGTTGACGATGCCGTGGTGAAGCGCTTCCCTCGCCGAGATTCTTTTGCCGGTAAAAAGCCATTCCATTGCTTTCGTTTTTCCGACAAGCTTAGTAAGCCTTTGCGTGCCGCCTGCACCAGGCATAACGCCAAGGTTCACCTCCGGAAACCCAAATTCAGCATTATCCGCCGCATAAAGCAAATCACAGCATAACGCTAGCTCAAAGCCTCCGCCAAGGGCAAAGCCCTGCACCGCTCCGATAATCGGTTTCTTGATCATGGCCAGCCGATCCCAATCTTTAAATTGATTGCGAAGCTCAAAATCGATCGCATGATCATTTGCCATTTCATCAATGTCTGCCCCGGCTGCAAAGGCTCTTCCATTGCCGCTTAATACGATGGCCTTGACGGTTGAGTCTGCCTCAAAGCCCTCCATTGCAGCAAGAATCTCTGAAACCATCGTGCGATTAATAGCATTTAGAACCTTGGGCCGGTTCAAAACGATTAATCCAAGTTTTCCTTGCTGTGAAACTTCAATGGTTTCATAGCTTTTACTCATCTGCTTCCTCACCGATCATAAGTGTGATAATATCACCTGCAAATTTCATGGCGTCTTTGCCTGATGCCTTGCCTTCGTCTGTTCTCATGGCTTCCTGCAATGCTTCATGGCTGTCATAGTACATTTCGCACATCAAATAGTACTTCCCTTCGCCTCCCATAGGGCTGCCCACAATTTTTGTAACTTCCATTTTTCGGAGACCCGGAATTTTGGCTGTAAGGGGCGCGTGCGTGTTAAAATAATGATCATCAAATGCCTCCTTATTTTCAGGATGCTTATAAAGAGCGATTAATTTTACCATTTGTCAACTTCCTCTCAATTTTTAATAGTTTTACGTATTGGATTTTATTTTTAAAGATACCTGCTACATCATAGTCGATACTGGTTTCATAGCTTCAAAAGGGTTCTTGCAGGATTTGCAGTATAAGATGCTGCGGCAGGCTGTGGGGCCAAAAAGGTTATCCATCGTCGTGTATGCGGACCCGCAAAAAGGACAATCCACATGCCATTCGCCCGTTTCACTTATGAATTTTGGAGGTGGCGCGATCCCGAATTCCTTTAGCTTTATCCTGCCTGTCTCTGTTACCCGGTCAGACGTCCATGGCGGATGATAGATAAACTGGACTTCTATTTTTTCAAAAATCCCTGCTTTCCTCAGCTCGCCTTCAACGTTTTTTTGAATAATATCCAGGGCAGGGCATCCCATAAAAGTAGGCAGCAGTTTAATCAAAACTGACTGACCCTCCACCTTAATCTGTTCTACCATTCCTAAATCAACGATTGAAATGGTATCTATTTCAGGGTCTTTAACATTATGAAGCGCTTCTAACACGTTTTTTAGCAATATTTGATCCTGCTCCATTTACATCACCCTTTAGAAAACTTACCAGCTTGCAGCTGGATTTATGTTATATACCTCGCTCAAAGTGGATAAAGCGTCATCAAGGTCGGCAGTATGCTCTCCTATTCGTCCGTTTCCAGTCTTCATAGCCAGGTCTGCTTCTGAGACTGCCAGTTTGACAGATTCAAAAACAGGCTTCATGATAAACAGCCAGCGCTGCTTTAAAACGTCTTCCTTGTCAATGAGGCCATGTTCAGCCATTTCTTTTGCCAGGGGTCCCAAATTCAGGACTCCTTCGAAATCCGCTAATACCCTTCCAATGGCCGCTTCCATTCTCGTTCTGGCTTCCCCGCCAGCCTGCATCAGCTGTATAAACCATGTTTTCCAGTGAAGAAGGTGGTAATAAAGCTCCATATTGACCTTTAATGCCACTTCGGCTAAAGGCTGATAAGAAGAGTTTTTCAGAGAATCCATTCTGATTTTTTTCGCTTGGGCATAAAAATAATTTCTTACAACCGCAAATGCCCAGTCATATTGTGCTGAAGACAGATAATGACCTGGTCCATTTACCAATTCCAAAAGGACTGCATTTCTCCTTTCAGATGTTTTTCTTGCATGAGCAAGACTGTCTACATTGCCTTCCCCGAGATCAGCCAGCAGCTGATAAAACATGGCCGCATGGCCCATGGTATCCTGGCTGATGGATGAAAAGGCGACATCCTCCTCTATGTGAGGCGCCAGGCCAAGCCACTCTGATCCACGGTAGGCAAGAATGAAATCATCGTCAGCCAGCTGATACAATAATGATGTCAGTGGCGGCTTAATCTTAGCGTCGATAGGCATATTTCCTGCTGGCTCAGTCACCTTTCTTCATCCCTCCCCATGAAAGTATTTCCTTTTCATCAAGCATTTCCTGCTCATAGTGGCGCCACTTTTTCTTCAGATAGCCATATCCTTTTGTCGTGCGGTATTCTTTGTTGTCCAGACGCTGAAGTGATTGCTTTTCTTCCGGAGTCATCTTCCGGATATCAGAGCGTTTGACGACCCAGATATCAGCAGCCGGCTCTCTCCTCATAAAATTTTCCTGCGCCATGACGAGTGCAAGCTCCCGATTTGGCGCCAGCAGGGAAAATTGATATTGCAGAGGCGAGGTATCTGTTCTTTGACTAAAAACTTCATATTCCTGATAAAATCCTTCGTTACCCAAAGGTACCCCTCCCATCTGAACGGTTTAGTTTGCAGTATTGAGAGCTTCACGCACCCATTTGTTAGTATCATAAGCTGTGCGCCGGAGGCCGAGCCGCTCTTGAGATTTTGGCCCATTATTTTTAATAATGTCCTTGAACCTATTCCAATCAGGCTGCTTATAAACCCAAAGCTCCCGCTCCTGATCGAAATGCATCGTCTCGTCCGGCAGAGTGAGGCCAAGCGAGAGAACTCGGGGAATATATTTTGTAAAAAAGTCCTGTCTTAAGTCTTCGTTCGTCTTTGTCCGAATTCTGTATTTTATCGTTGTGTCCTGTTTGGAAGTGCCTGTTGTAGAAGCATCACCCGGGCCAAAGAACATTAACAGCGCTTCCCACCATCGGTTAACCGCATCCTGAACCATCGCTCTTTGCTCGCCGGTTCCTTCAGCCAGGGCCATAATTATGGCTTCACCATGCTGGGCATGAAAAACCTCCTCCGCGCAAATTCTCTTAAGTGCTCTTGCATAAGGTCCGTAAGAGGCGTTAAGCATATTGGTCTGGGTAATGATCGCTGCACCGTCAACCAGCCAGCCAATCAGACCGGCATCCCCCCATGTTGGTGCTTCCATATGAAAGACATTATGGAATTTCAGTCTGCCGCTGAATAAATCCTGCATAATATCTTCACGGTTTTTGCCGAGGGGCTTCATTAAATCCTCCGCAACACGAAGCAGCAGCTGACCATGTCCCATCTCATCCTGTACCTTTGCCATGATGCCCAGCTTGCGTTTTAATGAAGGAGCTTTCGGCACCCATTCCTTTTCAGGAAGTGCTCCCATAATTTCACTGATACCATGCATTGAAATTAATTTGATTAATGTCATTCGATAATCTTCCGGCATCCAATCATCCGCTTCAATTTTTTCTCCTGCATTAATGCGTTTCATGAACTGCTCATATTTTTGTTCTTCCGTCATTTCTTGAAAGAAAAGAGCTTCTGACATGTGTTTCACCCCCAGTGAGTTTAAAATAGTTCATTCAGGTTACTGCATTTTCCACTGCCGGGCTTACAACCCTGACAGCTTTCCCTTCCGATCTCGGCAGCGTTTTGGGCGGATGGAGAACAAGTCTGATGGTAATAAAGCAGTTTTGTTTCAATGCTTCCTGAATCTTCTTTTTTACAAATTCCGCTTCTCCCATATCCCTATAAAACTCTTCGCTCCATTCAGCATGAAGCTCTAAAACTTTTAAGCTTCCCTTTTTATGCACGTGGATTTGATAATGGGGAGCAAGCTCAGGCACTTGAAGAATACACCGTTCAATTTCGGACGGAAAGATGTTTACACCATTAACGCTGAGCATATCGTCAATGCGGCCTTTCACACGGCTCATGCGGATCGTGGTTCTTCCGCACGCACATTTCTCTTTTGAAAGGGAGGCGATGTCCCCAGTCCGATAGCGGATGACAGGAAAAGCTTCCTTCGTTAAACTGGTAAAAACAAGCTCACCTTCTTCTCCGCTTGGAAGCGGTGTCATTTTTATTGGATCGATCACCTCTGCAAAAAAGTGATCCTCTGCAATGTGCAGCCCATCCTGAGCTTCATGGCATTCCATAGCTATGCCCGGTCCCAGCACTTCACTCAACCCATAAATATCGCATGCTTTAATCCCAAGCTTAGCTTCAAGTGCTTTCCGCATTTCTTCAGACCAGGGTTCAGCCCCAAATATCCCAAATTTTAATGATGTACTTGCCGGCTCGATTCCCCGCTCCTCCATCTTCTCTGCTAAATTGAGAACATATGAAGGAGTTCCGCAAATAACCTCCGGCTTAAAGTCCTGAATCAGCATAATTTGTCTCTCTGTGTTTCCTCCAGAAACAGGTACGGTTGCCATGCCAAGCTGTTCGCTGCCATAATGCAGGCCCAATCCGCCGGTAAACAGCCCGTACCCATAAGCATTATGCAATATCTGACCAGGTTCCCCTCCTCCAATGGAGATTGCCCTGGCTATCAGATTGCTCCACATTTCGATGTCATTCCGGGTGTAGCCCACTACAGTCGGCTTTCCGCTCGTTCCTGATGAAGCGTGCAGACGCACAATTTCTTTTTTATCCACAGCAAAAAGCCCGAATGGGTAATGTTCCCGCAAATCTGCTTTCACAGTAAAGGGCAGCTTTTGAATATCATCCAGGCTGGTAACGTCTTGAGGCGCAATATTACTTTCCAAAAACTTTTTCCGATAAAAAGGCACATGGTTATATACTCTCTCCACTGTCTGCCTGAGCCGGTCCAGCTGCAATTCCTCTATCATATCGCGGCTTTCCGTTTCAATATCATGCAGAATCAAGACATGACCTCCCAGAATATTAGGATAATAATTTAATATAACGTTTAAATATCGTTAGATAAAATAAGTGTTATATATTTAACACAAAGATACCGTGTAAATAGGAAAAAGTCAACTTATTTTCTGAAAATTTACTTTTTTATTTTAAAGTTAATAAAAAGACCTAGCCCATATAATGGAGGGCTAGGTTAAATTTCTCAGGACCATTCTTTTAACTTATTTACTATGTTATTTTTCCATTTAGAAATTAAAGGCTCTTCACCTTTTGCTGTTTTCTGTTTCTGCCATTCATTATAGCTTGCTGCAGAAATGAGAATAGAGCCTGCGATTAAAAGGTATGCCCACCAAGGGAGGTTCCCCCAATACGGTCTGGTTTGAAGCAGTACATTCAGGAGCAGAACCCCGGAACCTACAAAGAAATAAGACTTTACCCTCCAAAAAGTGCCGGCCAGCATCGAGGTTAGCGAGAGCGTACCGACTATAAGTGCATCATAAACCGTATTACTTGAAAGAGCATCCTGCACAAGCAGCAACGATACTGCTATGAGAACTCCCCACTGAATTTTACTGGTCAGCTTTGAGTACTGCCCCTTCAGGACTTTCCTGACAAAAATAATCAGGATGATCCAAGGGAGAACATATGCCTCTCTAAAAAAAAGATCCGGTATTTCAATATTCCTTAATACACTATAATATGGCTCCAGTAATACTGCTCCTGCCAGCAATTCAGGGAGCCTATAGTATTTAGATGCCACTCTGCTCCTCTGAAAAAATAAAAATGCGCTGATCAGGAGTCCAGGGAGAACTTCCGCCCATAGGGAAACCGCCGGAAAAAGATAAGCGGTAAGCAAAAATAGCAGGGAAATAATTGTGTAGCTATCAGCTTTTTTGCCCATGAAAATTTTGGCATATACCATTTTGCCGGTGAAAACCGCAGCCATACCGAAGCCAGCGGAAATCACAATTTTCATATCTGGAGCAATACCGTTAATGAATAAGAATTTAAGTACTGCTGCATACAGTAAAAACAATGGAATAGCACCTAATATATCAAGCTTGGTTCTATGCATATATAAGATTAACCCTGCTGCATAGATAATAGATACGATAAACGGGAGAACTCCAAAGGGATAGGACGCCAGAAAAGCCAATAACCCAATCACAGACCAGGGTATAAAAAAGTAAACACTCCTCTGTTTATCCTGAGTTTTACCAGTCATCCAGAATAAGAGTACGACACAGCTGACTGATAATATAGCATACTCACTATAGCTCTCCTCCCAAATATGCCCCATACCTGTCAAAATCACCATAAACAAAGTCATAAATGAGCTGTAGAGGAATATCTTTTCTTTCCACTCATTAGCAGAAACCTTGAAACTGATCCAATAGACTGCCAGGGTGGCTATAAATGGCCAGATACTATCTTCCCTGTAAAGGATAAATGTTAGGATCATGGCAAAAGGCATGAAGATATGGCCAATCCAGCTGAACCCTCTTGCCAGGACAACGTCTTTTTTAGAAATATAAAAAGCCGCACCAAGCAGGATCCATGCCCCCAGCGGAAATTGAACCCAATTAAAAAATGTAAAGTTAAATGGTAAACCAATCAAAATCATAAAGTAAGTAAAAAGTGAAATCGATGCTGTCACAAACGGAATCCAGCTTTGCTTATGGAATTGATATAGGGCAAGGTACATTATTATACCGCCTATAAATACTGCAGGTCTCATCCAAACTTCATTGATCGTCAAAGCAGCCGCTGTAAACAGTGAGATTGTATAAAATCCCAGCGAGATTAAAAACACGTTTTTGGCTTGAGTTTTGTGCCCCTTCTTAGAAAGGATGACATAAAGGATAAGGAGGGCTATACTTGCCATTACGGTATTCATGGCCATACCCAGCTCATTCTGATAAAAGCTTGAGTAACTTCGCAGATGTTCACCATAAAACATAAAGGCAAACCCGATTGACAATGGAATAGCCCAGGGAATCGTTTCTGTATAAAAAATCCGATTTTCAGCCTTATTCATGAGGTACAGGACAAAGCTGAAGATTAATAGCACGGTGCCTGCAGCAAGCCAATCGAGAAGTCCTGCAGCTATCACAGCCGAAAACAGCATAATACTGACAGCCACATCGCGTGAGCTTGATTCCACGACTTTAATTAGCGGATATTTAAGCAGATACCCGAAACTGATAAAAAGCACAAAGCCAATGAAGAAAACAGGTAAAGATAGATTGTTGAACGGGAGGGCTTTATCCAGCATAAGAACTGCTTGGAATAGGGCAGAAGCTAAAAATACAGGTGCCAGGTAAGCAAACAGCCTGTTTCCCATAATATTTGCCAAATATATAAACTGCCCCGCGAGTATTGTATAAGCCAGCAGCAGTGATAAAGAGGGTTCCCCGGCCGTTAACAGGATTCCTTCGATTGAAATATAAAGAAAAGCAAGTAGCGCAACTCCTGCACTGGTCAGTCTGAAAATCTTCTCCCAGGAATATTGCTTATCCATTACCATAGGAACAAACAGAAAACCAATTCCTGCAAGCGCATAGAAAACCGGGCCAGCTGCATTTAACATACTGTTTTCAATCAGCTGATAGGCACCATAGACAATCAGTAAGCTGAAGACGAAATGAAACTCCTTCCTGCCTGTTACATACACCATTGATAAATAAACGGCTGCAGTCAGCAGGATATTCACACTGTAAAAAACATGGCTATTGAAAAAGATAAGCATCAATAAAGTGGAGATCACTAAATTGATTTGAGCAAAGTAAACCATTTCTCTTGTAAATAATTTAAGGAAAGTATGCTTTTTTATGCGATGAAAGGCTGCAGACAGAAGAGCATTAAAAATCATTAAACCTAGATAAAAACTGTCATTTTCAAGGCTGAATGCTGCCAGGATATAACCTGCACATGCAGTCAGGGCAATAAAAGCAAACCAGACAAAAAGACGGGAATTCAGTTTCTTAGCAAATATACCGTATATTGGAAAGATCAATAAGCTGCCAGCCGCTCCAAGTATATAGCGTCCTTCCCCATAAAAGGAAAGATATGGGCCAAGCAGTTCAAACCAGCCGACAGACAAAATAAATATTGGCAAAAATAAACTCCCAAGAACAATGAAAGCAAACGATGTTCTTTCAATTTTCAGCAGCTTTCCGGAAATAAACGCAAAGCCATAGAAAAGAAGGGAAACCACTGCAATGGATGCACTTCTCATATAATTCGACATTGTCGCCCAGTTGCTTGTTGCAACAAAAAGTCCGCCGATCAGGAGCAGGATGACTCCAATATTCAGCAGCCAGGAAATGTTCCTTTCACGGATTTCTTCCTGAGATAACTTCTTTTTCACAGTTTTTTTTGCCGGCTGAATGGGCTTTAGTCTGATTTCTTCTGCAGCATTTACAGCCTTTATGTGCTCTCTTTTCATCTCTTCAAGGTCCTGATAGTACTGATGATGGGCTTTCATAGTCATTTCATAATGTTCTGGTGAAATATAGTCCTTCTCTTTCAATTTAGTGAGTTCAGCATGAAATATGTCGTGATGATCTTTTTCTGTCTGTGGGTTCAAAGGATCCACCTCTTTTAGTTATAATCGGTTCTTTTAGTGTAATATTACACACATAAAACAAATTAATCAATCCCTGATTTGGCATTTATTACTTCGCAGGGAAGTGTATTTAAACTTTATTTAATTACAGGAAGAAATGGTGCATTAAGGAACTTCACGCACAGTTTTGTTCTGAATTCTATGCCCCCAATTATTAAATCCCTTGATAAACAAGGATTTCTTCCGTCCCTTTCTGCTGCAAAAAAACCAAATATTATAGCTAATAAAATCCCAAATAACAATTCTATCCGAAAAATATTTTTTCCATTATATTATTCTAGAATTAATTATCTTATTTGGAGGAACCACCATTGAAAAGACTAAGTATTGTTATAGCATTGATCTTTTTGTTGAGCCTGTTTCCGGCTGTCAGCCTGGCAGCTCCAAGCAATGCGGAAGTGACAAAATTCCTGAAGGAAACAAATTGGTCTGAAAAAGGCTTAAATGACCATCTGGAATACTTTTGGGATATGAGTATTGAAGATTTCGAGACAATCGAAGAAATGATTGAATATCTTGGTGAGCCTATTACTGAAGAAAACCTTCAGCAGCTGCTGGCTGACTATGGTTTTGAAAATGAGGAAGAATTAACGGCATTGCTGGTCGAGAACGGAGAAATGGAACCAACTGATGATGTTAGCGATGTGTTTAGATATTTTGATGCATTGGATTCAACTGTTTCTTTTTTAACCTATACAGGCACTGAAATTAACGACGAAACTCTTCAGCAGCTATTAAATGATTACGGACTTACAAAAGAAGAGCTCCTTTCTCTGCTTGAGGAGAACGATGACTCCCTTGAAAACTACGAATATATTGAGGATCTTGATATCATGGTTTCCATTTATATGGGCGGCGATGAAATGCCCGGTGATGACGAAATGACTCAAATTCTTGGAGATATAGATCTTACCGATGAAGAACTTGAAGCATTATTTGCACATTTTATGACTCTGGATTTCGAAGATCCAGAATTGCTTGATAAAATGATGGATCTTGAAAGCCGGTTAATGGCATTTGGCGAGTTTGACAGTGCCGATGACTTAACAGAAGCAGAAATTGCTGAACTAATCAGCATTATGCAGGAAATGATGAATCTGTTCCAGCTTGATGCCGAGTTTTACCTATTTAAAGATGGTGAAAAAATCCATTTAACAACAGCTGAAATGATTGCTTTAGAAGATACAAATGGCTACGACATGCTTATAGAGCTATATAATACACAAGGCCAGTTCCTGGCAGATATGATTATTACAGCTGACATGTTCAGTTCGGAGCTGATAGAGGACACAGTGACCGATTTGGATCAGGCCGAAACGGTAATTAAAAAACAAGATCCTGGTAAAGTAAAACAGGCTTCAAAGCCTGTAAAAACTGTGAAAGGCGGAAAACTGCCAAACACAGCAGGAAACTATATTGAAGGAGTAATAGCAGGCATTGGACTTCTCCTAATTGGGATTGCCATTTTACTCAGACGGAAAGTGTAAGAGGCGTGAAAAGAAAACTCACGTTAAAAGGAGTTATTGGTCTGGCTTTTATTTTGGGTGGGGTTTGGCTTGCCGCTTCAAATCTTATGCCATATTTGAATGATCAAAAGACTTCAGCCCATATAGCTCCCCCGAGCAGCAATGTAAAAACAGAAGTGAAGGCCGCACAAAAAACGGAGCCTCATAACCTTTACAATGTCCGTCCTAAAATGGGCGAAGAAATGGGTGTCCTGTCAATACCGAAGATATCAGCGGATTTGCCAATCTTCCATGGCACTAATGAAGATGAACTGGAAAAAGGCGTTGGCCATTATGCAGGCAGCGTCCTTCCTGGAGAAGAAGATAATTCTGTCCTGTCCGGCCACCGGGATACCGTCTTTCGTAAACTTGGCGAAGTAGAGATAGGTGATCTGCTTGTCGTGAATACTTCAGCCGGAGAGTTCACTTATAAGGTGCGTAAAATCAGGATTGTCGATGCAGACGACAGAACAGTTATTGTTCCTAAACCTAGAGCAACTCTGACTGTAACCACCTGTTACCCATTTAATTTTATTGGAGATGCGCCACAGAGATACATTCTGATTGGGGATCTTGTTAGAAAGTGAAAAGCCCGCTAATCAGGCGGGCTCAGGGGGGGAGGCCGATTCCGGCCTTCCTTTTATCGCAGTCTAACGGGCAGTAAGACCACCATTTCAAGACTCAGAGGAATCAAAGGAGGATA
>NZ_NJQY01000007.1:54540-138781 GCF_010628845.1 Bacillus sp. 22-7
GATTGAAGTTTCACTTTATTCTGTGATTGTGACTAACTTTACATCAGCGAAATCAAATCGGTGATAGTGACCTTCAGAACATGTCAGTTCAACATACCCTTCCAGATCCTTAATGCTCCCGATTACCTCGGATTTATTTTCTGCTTCAATCTCTTCTGTTACGGTAACGCCTTTTTCAAAAGTATAAATAACTTTAAATTTATTCATGTGTGTAAAACTCTCCTTTCCCTATTTTTGTTCCCATCACTTCAGTGATTAAAACACAAAAATTCTTATTTCAGTTATTTTCCAATAACCAGAATTATAATCTTTCAGTGGGAATTTAATGGCATTATCTATATCAGGCAGACATAAATAGCGTTTGCTAGCAATATGATATTCGACAGATATCATCTGATATCACCATAAAACTGCACTTACCGTCACTATTTTAATAAAGGTTCATTTTTTTCGACAACCTCAATTTCATTTAGTGGAAATGAAATTGGATTTGTAGTTTACATAACATTATTATAGAAAACTTATTAAATAAAAATGGAGCCCAGCTATTAAGCGGACTCCTCTTCTCCATTATTCACCTAAATCAACATTATGATATACACGCTGGACATCTTCCAAGTCTTCAAGGGCGTCAATCAGTTTTTCAAATTGTACCTGTGCATCAGCTTCAAGGGTGACTTCATTTTGCGGGAGCATTGTTAATTCAGCAACAGCAAATTCATTGATGCCTGCTGACTTGAATGCTTCCTGAACTGCATGAAACTGATCGGGCTCTGCATATACAATTACCGTATCTTCTTCTTCCAGAATATCACGTGCGTCTACGTCTGCTTCCATTAGTATTTCCAGTACTTCTTCCTCTGATTTGCCTTCAATGCCGATAACAGCGGTTGAGTCGAACATATAGGAAACAGATCCGCTCACACCCATATTTCCGCCATTCTTTCCAAATGCAGCACGTACATTAGAAGCTGTGCGATTTACGTTATTCGTTAATGCATCAACAATAATCATGGATCCGCTAGGCCCGAATCCTTCGTAGCGAAGCTCATCATAGTTTTCTTCCGCTCCGCCTTTTGCTTTTTCTATTGCACGATCAATAATATTTCTTGGCACGTTATATGTTTTTGCACGCTCAAGCACAAATTTCAGGGCCTGGTTTGCTTCCGGATCAGGCTCCCCTTGCTTGGCAACCACATATATCTCAAGTGCAAACTTGGAATAAACACGGCTCGTATTTGCGTCTTTTGAGGCTTTCTTTTCTTTGATATTGTTCCATTTACGGCCCATATGTCCCACTCTCTTTCAACTTTGGATCAAATAAGTTATAGAGTCTTCAGTATTCTGAAGAACTCTCACTAAATTATTATACATTAAGACACCTGTTTTTTTCGAGCATTGTTTCTTGATAATGACTGTTGGCTTATAAGTGAAAAAAGAGACACAAATGTGCCTCTGATCAATTCAATAGGATTCTTTCTAATACCTTTTGCACCTGGTGGCCTTCTTTAAAGGATACCAAAAATGCTTTATCTCCTCTTATTGCTTTGAGGAGTTCTGCAGGAAGACTTTTTTCTGGCTCATCAAGCATTATAATTTCTCCGTTCTTTTCATCGGTAGTTTGAACCAGAATACTCCAGTTCTGCATATCTAAAGTTCCTTTATCACCAAAAACTTTAAAAGACAGATGTTCTTGCTGCCCAATTCCGGCTATTCCGTTAAACACAACCGGAATACCGCCTGGCAGCGTTAATAAAGTCGAAAAGCTTGTTTCACATAATCGTTCATCTTCAGGAAATTCAACAAAAGAATGGACATTGTCCAATTCTCCGAAGGTATCATGAATCATGTGGATGAAATGGGGCGCTACTTCCCTGATAAAGCCTCCCTGTTCCCTGCTTGATATCCAATCGTTCTGCTGCCATTCACGCGGCCATTGCTTAAACTGCAGGTGCAGTTCAACTTTCTTAATCTTACCCAACTCACCATTATGTATCTTATCCTTAAACAATTTAAAAGCTGGACTATATGCCATGGGAAAATTCATTGCGTGTATGATTCCGGCATTCACAGCAGCTTCACACATTTCCTTGGCCTCTTCAATGGAATTGGCCAGAGGCTTCTCACAAAGAAGATGCCTGCCGCTCTTTATAATATCCATTGCAATTGTATGATGAAATTTTGGCGGAACACCTAAATAGATCAGCTTGATGGTTTCATCCTGAAGTACATCCAAATAATTGGTATGCATTGTTGCATCCGGCAGCTCAGCTTTAAATTTATCTAGTCGTTCAGCATTTCGATCACAAAGTGCTGCAATCTCAAACTCCTCATTCTGCCGAAATTGACGGAGTATTCTTTCCCCTACGGCACCCATCCCTATCAATCCAACTTTAATCTTTTCTCTCACATACTTCACCTTCTTATGAAAAATCATGTACTAAGTGAATTATATCGTTAATTGCAAATATTCAAAAGTTTAATTTATCTTATAAGTTCTCAGAGTATGGACCAAAAATATACCGGCCAATAATTGGATAGAAAAACGTTGTATGGGGATAATAATTTTAATAAAACAATCAGGAGGTGCCATCATTGAACCTGGATAAGGATATGCAATTTGAAATCACAAGTACCTTCATGCCAAATCTTAACCGTTCCCAAACACTTAAAATTCTGGAGGTGACCCAGAACAGCGTTGTCATTCAGATGGACAGATCAAATGGACGCGGAGTTTTTCCGGCAGAAAACTTTCATTACTGGATTAAAAGAGGCTCTCTTATTAAATTGAATGGTCACCATAAAAGAACCTCATAGAGCACTGGCGCCAGTGCTCTTAATTTTTTATTTTTCACATTGAGCCTATTAAAAGAGGCTGGCTCTACATCCTGAGCCAGCCCTTCTCTTATCGTTCACAAGCATAATTGTCTTTATCTCTATCATGCTTTGAATCATATGCAGGGTGTGTAGATGGCACACCATTTGGATATACCTTTCTCAACTCCGTACAGTTTTGATAGGACTCTGAACCGCTTTCTGAAGAAGTTGAATTGCCGGCTGTACCGATGCTGTCATTGGACCCGCTTTTACCGGTATTACTTGATGAACCGCTCACAGCTTTAGAATCCAGGTCCCCTTTAGTCGTTCCTTCATCTCCCAGGGCCCATAACCCTTTGTTGGCTTCTCTTGCTTCCCTGCCAAATTCTCTAAAGTATTCACTATATTTCACATCCGGATTGTAGGTGGATGGCTCCGCATAACCATTCAGTACCAAATGGGCATTGAACATTTTTTCACGTATTTCACCTTCGTCCATATCATCCGCCGGAATGTCCAGCCAAACAATTCTCAGCAGGCGGCCATACCGATCTGTGTCTGAAACATCCTTTTGCATCCAGATTTTCTTGCCAGTCAGCTCAGAAGTGGTGAATTGGCTTGCTTCTTTTCCGTATTCTTCAACTCTTGTCGTTGATTCGGGAGTGTTCACTCCAATCAGGCGGACTTTCCTGCCGTCAGAGGTTTCAATTGTGTCACCGTCTACTACTCTGCCAACGGTAACTAATTCCAGGCCTAAGCTCTCTGCAGCCTGACTTTGTACTTGTTCCTGTTTTTGCTTTTCTTCCTCTTCCTGCTTCTGTTTTTCTTCCTGTTCTGCTTCTAGCCGTTCTTGCTCCTCAGCTTGCTTTTTTGCTTCCTCTTCCTCAGCCTTCTCTTTGGCAAGCTTTTCGTCTTCAGCTTTTTTCTCTGCTTCATTCTCTTCTGATTGTATTTGTTCCTTCTCAGGCTCATCCACAGTTTCGGTTGCATCGGAATCTGCAGTTGCTAAAAATATAGATAAAATGAAGCCTGCTGCCATAATCCAGCCCGATTTTTTAAAATTTATTTTATATTTACGGTGCTGGTTACTTAAATATAATCCAATTAAAAAGACTGCTAACCCGATAAATGCTGCAGGAGCAGCTATGCCCATTAAAAGCATAAACACAATAACAATAGTAATAATAGTCCATCTTATAACTTTCAAACTCTTATTTCTCCCCTTTATAAAATTTCCCTAAATAAGCATACCTTTTTTCCTTCCAAATTTAAACACCAATTCACTAATGAATTGGTGTTTACAGGCCATAAAATAAAATTACTGCTTTTTACCAAAAATCTCTTCCTGCAGTCTTCTGCCGGTAGGCGTAGCAGCGAGTCCTCCCTCAGCTGTTTCCCTTAGTGCTGAAGGCATGGATTGTCCGATTAGGAACATTGCATTAATGACTTCATCACATGGAATTCTGCTCGTAATTCCGGCAAGTGCCATATCCGCAGCTGTCATGGCATTGGATGCACCCATGGCATTCCGCTTTACACATGGAACTTCTACTAGTCCGGCAACTGGATCACATACAAGGCCCAGCATATTCTTAAGTGTAATTGCCATCGCTTCGGCGGCCTGCTTTGGTGTTCCGCCTGCCAGTTCTACGATGGAAGCTGCCGCCATGCCGCTTGCAGACCCCACCTCAGCCTGACATCCTCCAGCTGCACCTGAAATGGAGGCATTGTTTGCCACAACAAAGCCAAAAGCTGCGGAAGTAAACAGGAATTCGATCATTTCCATCCGTGTGGGTTTGAGGACTTCTTTTACAGCGAACAACGTACCCGGCACCACGCCCGCTGAACCTGCTGTCGGTGTGGCACAGATTATACCCATTGCTGCATTAACTTCATTGGTTGCGACTGCTTTGCTGACAGCATCCAATAAAATATTTCCTGATAAAGCCTTTCCGCTCTGAATGTATTTTTGCAGAAGAACTGCATCGCCGCCTGTAAGTCCTGTAACAGATGTTACCCCTTTGAGTCCCCTCTCAACTGCCTGTTCCATGACAGTCAGGTTGCGGTCCATTTTGGCAATAATTTCATCACGTGTTAATCCCGTTACTTCTATCTCCTGCTGAATCATGATTTCAGCTATTTTTACACCTTTATTTTCAGCGAGCTCTACAAGCTCAGCAACATTTCTAAATAACATTAGACTTTCCCTCCTGATGACCAGCTAACTATTAGTCAACCATTCTAATTATTTGCGTTACATTTGGAAGCCCTTCAAGCTCCCTCATCACATCCTGGTCGATCTTCTGATCCACTTCAATAACCATGATGGCCATTTTTCCTTTTTCCTTGCGCGAAACTTCCATATGGCCGATGTTGATCTGGTGCTTGGATAAAATATTCGTTACAGCGGAGATAACACCAAACTGATCGTTATGAACAACTAAAATGGCAGGATGCTCCCCGGATAATTTAAGTTCAAAGGAATTCAGTTCAGTTATTTCAATAGTTCCGCCGCCAATGGATATTCCTACAAGTTCAATTTCACGATCACCTTCAGTTAGCTTCACTCTTACCGTATTAGGATGGTCTGTAACAGTATCTTCAACTGTAAAAATGACTTCAATCCCAGCTTCTTCAGCTAATTGAAGGGCAGAAGGAATTCGCTCGTCAAAGGTATCAAAGTCAAGGATACCGCCAACAATCGCCACGTCCGTGCCATGTCCTTTATAGGTTTTTGCAAAAGAACCATATAAGGAAATCTCTGCTTTGGACGGCTGTTTTCCAAAAAGAGTACGGGCAACACGTCCAATGCGTGCAGCTCCTGCTGTATGAGAGCTTGAAGGACCGATCATAACCGGGCCGATAATATCAAATGCTGATCTGTATTTCATTTTGTATGCCCCTTTACTGTTAAGGTCTATAATTGGATACAGCTGTATTGATAACAGCATCTATTTTAATAACTACTCTTATTTATGCTCCAAGGCTGCTTCAGGCTGGAGCTCATTTATTGTTCTGATTTTCTGCAGGTAATTATAGATGGTAAATTTCGAAACCCCCAGAACCGATGCGACATAATCAGTTGCCCCTTTAATGAGGAATGTCCCTTTATCATCAAGCTGGCGTACACATTCGACTTTTTCTTCAAGCGTCATCAATGAAGGTGCCTTCTTAAAGCCCTGAAGAACCTGATCTACCATCTCGTGAATAACATCCTGAACGGAATTAAAAAAGGTTTCCGATTTAGACGAATGTTCATCAAAGCTGATAAATTGTTCAATTTCTCCTCCGACTTGCATGAGCAGACTAATATCATAATTAAGGCATAATGCGCCAATTACTTTATTTTCATCATCCCGGAGAAAAATCGTAGATGATTTCATAACATTTCCTTTTTTTGACTGAGTTTTATAATTCGCAATATCATTAACTTCGTTTTTATGTTTGGCTAATTCATTTAATACAAGGTCGGTGATGGGTGAGCCGATCTTTCTTTCTGTTATATCTCCTGCTATATGGATAAGCGATTTTTTTAAGTCGCTGAAATCGTGAACGGCCACTTCACAGCGGGAACCAAACATTCGCACAAGCATATCAGCAGTCCGGATCGCCAAATCAAATACAGGTCTATGGCATTCCTTCAACTTTGTCACTTCCTTTTATGAAATCGCTTTCAATATTATACTACTCTATATTTCTCTTCAATTTCATAATACCATAAAAACAATATAGTTAAAATAAAATTTTAATAGCTACAAAAAAATTGTAAGATAAATAAATAATGCCGCATCTGATTTATATGCGGCAATTCAATATTATACATTCTTTAGTACAAGGTAAAGCCTGCTGACACGCTCTGTTCGTTCTTCTTCAGAAGCAAGATCAAATTTTTTCAGCAGATGGAAGACTTCATTTAAAATATCCTGTGTATGTTCCTGCTGGAAAAATGACTGAAACAGCGGGTTCATATCTTCCGGGAGAAAACTTCTCTGCTGTTCAAATTTCTTTTGAACATCTTCCGGAGTATGATCCAATTTACATTCGCTCATTAAAAAAACCTCCTGTATGACTGTATACTTTTTTTTCGTTAGTATTAATCATTATTCTATTTTACCTTCTACAGTCCTATTAAAACATATACCTCTTCTGCATCGTTTCTTCAAACATTTCGACTATAATAGAACTAATTGATTTGAAATGAGTGAGTTCTTTGAAAAAACTGTCTGTGAAGCTCGGTCTGCTGTTCCTTCTGATCCTTTTTGGCCTTGAAACAACTATGTTCTTCTTTTTACATAGTACCCTTGTTGAATCACGTGTGGAAGAAGAGCTCATAGCCTTGCAGACACGCGGCAATTCACACCGTGCTATACTCGAAAAGCATTTTGATGAAAATACGATTTCCCATGTAGCTCTGATGGAATCTGAAGCCACTACAGATGTAGTTATTACAAATTCAACCAAGGAGATCCTTGGTTCTTCTGTTGATAGCAGTTTGATCCAAAGGTACATAGAAAAGCCGACTATATCTTCTGAAAGGGAGGGCAAAACCATCGGTGAGAATTGGAAAGAAGAAGATTATATTTCAACTGTCAGCCCGATTGAACAGAATGGTGTGCTGATTGGCCATGTATATATGTTTCAAGATACAGCCTGGATTCAGTCGTTAATCTCACGCTTAAATGAACAATTTTTAATCGCCGGGTTCGTTGCCGTCATTTTTACCATTACGATCATTATCTTTTTATCAAAGGCTCTGGCGAAACCGCTGATTAAAATGAAGGAAGCCACCTCACAAATAAGCAGCGGTGATTTTTCAGTTTCCCTTCCTAAAACCGGTGACGATGAACTTGGGGATTTAGCACGGTCCATCCAGTTATTGGCGGGCGACCTGAATTATCTCAGAGAAGAACGAAGTGAATTTTTATCCAGCATTTCCCACGAGCTTCGCACTCCTCTTACTTATATTAAAGGATATGCGGATATAGTTCAGAAGCGGAACCTGAGCCCGGAAGAGAGAAATCAGTATTTATCGATTATCCTGGAGGAAACCAACCGGCTTTCAGATATGGTTAAAAACCTTTTCGATTTGGCTAAGATCGATAAAAATACCTTTGATATTATAAAAAAACCAATAGACCTGAACGAATTCATGAATAAAATTGAAACAAAATTTTCTCCGGCATTCGCTGAAAAAGGCATGCAGCTATCTGTCAGCTGCCCTGAATCAATCATCCTTTCTGCGGATGGATCAAGGCTGGAGCAAATCATATTTAATCTTCTGGATAACGCGATTAAATATTCCTCAGCTGGAAACAAAACAACAGTAGAGGTAAGCAGGACTAAAAAACATGTCATCATCAGAATAAATGATTCCGGAAGAGGAATCTCTGAAGAGGAACTGCCCTTTATCTTTAATCGTTTTTACCGAGTGGATAAATCACGTGCAAGAGCTCTTGGGGGTACAGGTCTTGGACTCGCCATTGTGAAAGAACTTGTCCATGCCCATGGAGGGACTATTTCTGTATTCAGCAGAGAAGGTGACGGAACAGAATTTGAAATTGTTTTTAAGGGAGAAACGGAAAGATGAAAACAATACTTTTGGTTGACGATGAAACTAGAATGCTTGATCTAATTTCTCTATACTTAGCGCCCCGCGGCTACAATTGCATAAAATTGACTTCATGTTCAGATGCCTTGCTTTACTTGGAAACCCATTCTGCAGATCTGGTCCTTTTAGATGTCATGATGCCTGATATGGATGGATGGAGTGTATGCAAGGAAATTAAAAAATATTGGGATATTCCTATCATCATGCTCACTGCCAAAAGCGAAAAGCCGGACATTGTAAAAGGATTGAACATTGGAGCAGATGATTATATTCTGAAGCCGTTCGATGAAGAGGAATTATCTGCAAGGATTGAAGCGGTTTTGAGAAGAAGCAAAAAAGATGGAAAAACCAAAACCTTTAAAGGGCTGGAACTTAAAGAAGATTCTTTTGAGCTTTCCTATAAAAATAAGGAAATTCTGTTAACCCCAAAAGAGTTTTCAATGTTAAGCCTTTTTCTCTCAAACTTGAACAGAGTTTTCTCACGTGAGCATTTAATAGGCTCTGTTTGGGGTTATGGGGTGTCAATCGAAGATCGCACCATTGATTCGCATGTAAGAAATTTACGTGAAAAATTAAGGAAAGCCGGGTTTCCTGCAGATGAGTATCTGACGACTGTCTGGGGTTTAGGCTATAAATGGGCCGGAAAGGATTAATAGATGTTTTCTGATATCATCGAATCGCTTTCAGATGAACCGATATTGGCGGCTTTATTTAGTATCTTCATGAACATTGCTGCAGCGATAACGGGATTCCTCCCAAGTGCCTTTATTACGGCTGGAACAGTTGCCGTTTTTGATTTAAAAATGGGGCTAGTTCTTTTGATCATCGGAGAAGCAGCCGGAGCAATTATAAGTTTTATACTTTATCGTTAAGGAATCACCAAGCTTACCTCCTCTTTTCCTCAGCCAAAGAATAACAAATTTTTTTCAAAGCTTCAGAGTGCGGAAGGTCCAGATGCGTTTTTCATGGTTGTTTTGCTGAGGGTCTTGCCTTTTGTCCCATCAGGTGCAGTCACACTGGCAGCTGCATACATCAAAATGAGGCTTCTGCCCTTTAGCATTGCCAGCACGATCGGTAAAGTACCTGCATTGTTCATGGAAGCCTTTGCGGTTTCACATATACTAAAATTTGAAAAGGAGATGCAAATAGCCATTTTTCTATTAGTTGCGTTCTTCCTTTTAATTTACTATTTATATAAAAATGCTAAATTAAGCTAAAGAGCTTATCTTCGGCAGATAAGCTCTTTAACTTTCTATATTATTCAGCAGGAGAAAGCTCGTTTTCTGTCACCCACATGTGATTTTTTACTTCCTGCCCGTCAGCTGTAGTAAAGTCAACCATATAGACAGTTGTTTCATTCACAGAATCGATTTCGGCAGTTGCTCCTTCCATCCCCTTCATGTGGCTTGCGTTTAATGTTACCTCGTCGCCTTCTTTAAATGGCTCCTCACCTGCATCAGCAATCTCCTCGTGAACTACCCATTTATGGTTTTCAACTTTTTTACCGCCAGTGGTTGGTGTATAAGAGACCGTATATACGATTGTATTATATGCACCTGCAATGGTTGCTTCCGCTCCCTCCATTCCCTCCATATGTCCTTCTGTTATAAAGGCTTTGCTTCCAACTTCATATTTCGGGTTTTCAGCTTCCTTTATTCCTTTAGGAACTTCTCCTGAGCCGGAATGATCCATGCCTGAATGGTCTCCTGAATGGCCGCTGCTTTCATTATTCGTTGTATTCTCTTCCTTGCTGGCACTTTCCTCTCCAGTATCCCCGTCACTTCCGCCGCATGCAGTTAAAGTTATCGCTGCAGCCAGGGAAACAAACCAAATGGCGAATTTTTTTCTTGTTAACATATTCAATTCCTCCTTTTCTTCATGAAGTTAGTATGGCAATAAATTGTGCAGAAATTATGAAACAGGTATGCAAATGTCTAAATTAATACTGCCTTTTCAGACGGAAAATATGTACAGTCTCCATAACCAAATATTGCAAATAAACTGGATTAAAAACAGACACCCTGCTGGATGTCTGTTTTGTCTGCTGATTTAAGCAGCCATTTTACGGCATTCTTCTGCACACTTAAAGCATGCTTCAGCGCAGCGCTGGCAATGATCGTGATCGTGTTTTTTGCACTCATTTCCGCATGCATCACATATATCTGCACATAGATTGCAAATTTGCTTGGCAAAGGGGCTGTCAGACTGCATTGCCTTAGCAGCAAAGGCACAGATATCAGCACACTCCCTGTCCAGTCGAATACATTCTGCCATCATTTTAACATCCTCTTCTCCCAAGCATGCATCATAGCATACATTACAGGCTTTCATGCACTCTAAACAAGCTTGGATGCATTCTTCAAAAGATTGGTTGTACATCCTTATCACCCTTTCATTATATCTTTTCAATGATATTCTACCCTTGCATTTTCTCAGTAAACTCCATACTTTCTGCATATATTTAAGGGTTAAAAAAGAGCAGAGAGTATTCTCTCCGCTCCTGAATCTTACTTCTGTACACCAGGCCCATTTCTTTCCTCTTTAAACGGGACCTCTTTCTTAATATATGAATAATCACTCCGGTTCACTGGAACAAATCCTTCCGGCTTATAAAAGCGCAGCAGGTCTTTATAAACAATGTTGTCCGACATTTCCAGCTCTATTTTCGCCTGATCAGAAAGTGACTTACATGCATTAGCCTCAGCTATTTCGCCGGTTTCCGTAAAATAGCAGGTTTCTTCAATTTGGGTATATTCCAGTGAAATAAAGTTGCCGTTTCGGAATGGGACAACTTCACGGTGTTTTGCCGATAACAGATCTGATCCCATTTCAAGGTGATTTTTCGTATCAATGCCCAGCAGGTGAAGTAAAGTCGGACGCACATCTACCTGTCCGCCGACATTATGGATAATGCCGCCATCTACTCCCGGTACATGTATGAATACTGGCACTCTTTGAAGCCTGGCGTATTCGAACGGAGTAATTTCTTTTCCGATCACCTCTGCCATTGCCTCATTGTGGTTTTCAGAAATTCCGTAATGATCTCCATATAAGACAACTACTGTGTGATCATACAGTCCGGAATCCTTTAAATCGTTAAAGAACTGCTCGAGTGCCTGGTCCATATAATTCGCCGACTGGAAGTAGTGATTAACCACATCATTTTCTGTTTCTCCAGCAGGAAAATCAGTATCCCACTCATCCATCTTAAAAGGGAAGTGGTTAGAAAGAGTGATGAACTTTGTATAAAATGGCTGCGGAAGACTGGTTAGCATCTGCATGGATTCCTTGAAAAAAGGCTTATCTTTCAATCCATAGTTTTTCGTGTTTTCATCGCTCATATTGTAATACTCAGCATCAAAAAACTTATCATAGCCCATGGTTTTATACATTTCGTTACGATTCCAGAATGTCTTGTAGTTTCCATGGAAAGTTGCTGAAGTATAGCCATGTGGCTTTAAGATAGCAGGTGTGCCATGGAATGTATTTTGAGCTTTTGTTACATAAACGGCTCCCTGTGACATGGGATATAGCGATGTATCCATGATGAACTCAGCATCGGAAGTCTTTCCCTGTCCGGTTTGATTGACTATATTATCAAAGTAAAATGTCTTGCCGCTATGTGCCAGTGAGTTCAGGAATGGGGTAACTTCTTTTCCATTCAGCTTGTAATCTATAATAAAAGTCTGCAGTGATTCCATGGATACATAAATAACATTCATGCCCTTGGCTTTTCCGAAGTATTCAGGGTTTGGAGGTGCATATTTTGCTTTAACATAGTTCTCCACTTCAGTCACATCGTTCGTATCCGCAAGAGCTCTCTGGCTGGCAGACTTCGCATTCTGCACAATATCATAAATCGTGAAATTGTATGCTCCCAGGTATTTCACCAAATAATTGCGGTCAAAAGAACGTGTAAGCAGTTCAGGGCGGTCATTCTCTGCAATTCCAAGATTGATGAAGAAAACAATAATCCCGGCAGCCATAACAGCCAGGGCTGGTTTTCGGCTAATTTTCTTTCCAGGTTTGTACCACTTCCTGATTGCCAGAAAAAGAAGCAGCAGTGTATCTGTAAAATAAAAGATATCCCAAGGAGTCATTAACGACAGAGCACTATCTCCCAGCTGCCCCCCATTTACTTTTGCCTGCATTAGAACAGGAACCGTAATAAAGTCGTTAAAGAATCGATAATAAACGACATTTGCATAAAGCAGGAAGGATAAGAAGAAATCCAAGCCAATAAGCATGCCGGATTGCCATTTCCCTTTAAAAAACAAAGCCAATCCCAGGAATACCAGTGTAGAACTTAACGGATTCAAAAACAGGAGAAATCGCTGTATGTCATTATTAATCCCTAAGTTAAATTCAATGCGATAGGCTACATATGTTTTTAGCCAAAAAAGAATGACAGTCAGAAAGAATACAGCAAGGCTGCTTTTCGCCAATTTGACAGGCGATTTAAATAACTTTCTCATTAGTGTGGTTTCACCTCTTAAATTGTACAATACGAAAAACTTAGCAGCGGCTAAAGTTTTTATTATGTAAAAATTTTGTAGATGCAGCATTAATAAATGGTGAACGAATGTAAAATAATATAGCACAATTTCAAATCGATGAAAATGGTTATCTCCTTTATATCTTTCGCCTTTTTCCTGCAAAAACCAACAACTTTTACTAAAACAACCTGTTACCCAATATATTTTAATGGTAAAATGAATTTTCCCTTCATAATTTCAATGCTGAAGGAGTATTGATTTTAAAAAGGGCCAAGCTAAAATTAAACAAGTTGGATTGGAGAGTCTTCATGAAAGAACGTCTATTATTTTTTATAATTGGGATGCTGATCCTGACAATGGGTGTAGCCCTGATTATCAGGTCAAACCTCGGAGCTTCTGCATGGGATGCCCTGGCTGTTGGTGAATCGCAAATGTTTAACTTAACAGTTGGCACCTTTGTTTTTATAAATGGAATCGTGCTCATTTTTATAAATGCCTTTCTAATGAAAAAAAAGCCTGAAGTCCTTGCAGCCATCTCCATTTTGATTATTGGCGCACTGATTGACTTTTGGCTTCTCATCATTTTTGGTGACCTATCGCCGCAGACATTGGCAATGCAATCAATCATATTATTCGTTGGAATCCTTTCGATGGGAATGGGAGTTGCCATCTATCTTCAGGCTAAATTTCCGGCAAGCCCGATGGATACATTAATGGTAGCCATTCACACCAGATTCGGATTAAATTTAAGGAATTCAAGGATCATCAGCGAGAGCTTTGCTTTGCTGCTTGCGTTTTTATTCAGAGGTGCAATCGGAGTAGGCACAATCGTGGTAACATTAACACTTGGACTTGTTGTGCAATTCTTTTACCCGGTTTTCGAAAGAGCGCTCGGAAAAATGCAGGCCCCGAAAGGTCCTGTCATTACTAAATAATACGATTTACATCCTGCTTTTTGAGCAGGATGTTTTTAACTTCTTAATACTTTAAAATCCTTCCATTCCTCTGGCAGCAGGGCCCGATATTTTGCCTGCACATACCTGTCATCCATTAAAACAATCATTCCTGTATCGTCCTCAGAGCGGATCAATCTGCCCCCTGCCTGCAAAACCTTGTTCATTCCAGGATAAGTATAGGCATAATCATAGCCGTTTTTTCCTTGCTGATTAAAATAAGCTTTCATAATGTTGCGTTCAAACCCTAACTGCGGAAGCCCTACACCCACCACGAATACACCGTTCAGCCTATCTCCCTGCAAATCAATTCCCTCTGAAAAAATCCCGCCGATGACGGCGAACCCCAACAGAGTTCCAGAAGGATTTGGCTGAAATGCATCCAGAAACTTCTCCCTTTCCCCTTCATCCATTCCAGTCCTTTGAATGATTGTATGTGCCGGCAGTTCCTCATCGAGTAACCGACGATAGACATCCTCCATATATTGATAGGATGGAAAGAAGATCAAGTAGTTCCCCTTCTGTTCCTTTAACATGCTCTTAATAGTACTGACGATCGGTCCGATAGACCCTTCCCGGTCGCGATATCTTGTGGAAATCGGCTGTATGTATACCTTAGCCTGATCTTTTGAGAAAGGAGAAGGTACGGTTAAAATATAGTCTTCCTCTTGAAAGCCAAGCATGTCCAAATAATAATTAAGAGGCATTAAGGTAGCAGAAAAAAAGATTGATGATTTATATCCTTTTCTGGCCTTGTGCAGAAGATTCGATGGATCCAGGCAAAATAGCTTGATGTTCAGGTCATTTCTCTGCTTTTGAATATACGTTACAAACCTTTCATCATACAGTTTACCTATTCTGATAAAGTTCTGGGCAGCAAAGAATACTTCCAGCAATTCTTCGTCCGTATTGTCTCTGTTTTGCCCCAGATAGTCTTCGGCATATTGAACAAATTCCTCAAGAACTTCAAAAAGTTCTTCAGGAGGATCTTTTTCTGCGATTTCCTGATTTTCACCACATTTCTTTTTTAATGCAATAAAAATTCCATTAACCTGTTTTGCACTTTTTTGAATCCTTTCACCCTTCCCCTTAAAGCTTCTGCTCAATTGAAGAAAGGCTGATTTGTCAAGCGAGCTTGAATACATTTCCCTTCCGCGGTCCACAAGGTTATGTGCTTCATCGATCAGGAGCGACGTCTTCTTTTTCTCCTCTTCCAGCAATCGCTTAAGTGAGATCTTCGGATCGAAAATATAATTATAATCACCAACAATGGTGTCAGCTGCATATGCAGCATCCAATGAAAATTCAAAAGGGCAGACTTTATGCTTCAGTGCATATTTTTCAATTGTCGTTCTGGTTATCATGCTCTCATTTTTCAGGAGATCAAGTATTGCATTATTAATCCTGTCGTAATACCCATTGGCAAACTCACAGCTGTCTTTGTGGCATTTGGTTTCTTCCTTAAAGCAAATTTTGTCCTTGGCCGTGATTGTGACCGATTTAAGATTCAAACCATTATCCCTCATCAGGCTAATGGCCCCTTCTGCAGCCTGACGGGTAATGGTTTTAGCCGTGGCATAGATGATCCTCTGAATATGTCCTTCCCCAATGGCTTTTAATGCTGGAAAAAGGGTTGAAATGGTTTTGCCAATGCCTGTAGGTGCGTTGGCAAATAAGTTTTTCCCTTCGGCAATGGTTTTGTATACTGCCCCTGCCAATTTCCTCTGGCCATTTCGATAAGCTGGAAAAGGAAAAGTCAGTTCCTGAAGACTTTTTATTAAATCCTTTTGATGCCGAACCCTTAATTCTGTGTAGGGAGAATAGGATTCGAGAAGATGCACTATGAATTCTTCCAGTTCACAAAACGAATAGCTTTGCAGAAATCTTTTCACTTCATTTGTTTTAGCATGTACATATGTTAATTGAACTGTCATATTTGAAATATTTTTGTCTTTCGCATACATGAAAGCATAGCATTTAGCCTGAGCCCAATGGACTGGATATGCAAATTTATCAATTTCAGATAGAGGGAGAGATACAGACTTAATTTCATCAATAATCCGTTCGCCATTTTTAATGATAAGCCCGTCACATCTTCCATCGAGCTGAAAGTCGAGGTGATTGAAGGTTAATCCTGCTTGCAGATACACTTCTTTTTGATCCTCTTCCCCATACTGCTTTTGAATTCTCTGATGAATTCTTGTTCCTTCTGAAAGCGGCACTGCAGAACGGAAGCCCGTTTCAATGCTGCCGCTTTTATATACATATTCAACCAGTGATCTTACTGATATTTTTATCTTATTATCCATTGAAACGGCCCCTTATTTTACTATTCATCTATTATAGCACATACGTTCTGCATATAAGAAAGATTTGCAAAAGAAGGAACTAACCATATACAATTTAAGAAGAAAGAAAATGAGAGGAGTGTGAATGGAACTGTTCGCTTCTTGAGCAGTCCATAAAGTTGAAAAAAATTATTTTTTGGACAATCACTGGAGGGTCTTTTATTCTATTGGGTTTTCTCATTTATTTTGCTTCAATGAACTCCATATCAAATAAAGTAATGACAGAAGTTGCCGGCAGCATTACTGAGGATGACCTTGCGATGCTTGCCAGTGACCCAAATGTAGAGGCACTGCTTGGAAGCAGTGAGGATGATTTAATAGCTGTAGATCTTCAAAAGACATCATTGCCGATCAAGACAAAAGAAGAGGCTATGAAAAAGATATCAGAAAGCTTCTCGATTGATGAAATCCAGAAGAGTGCTTCAAAAGTTAAAGGCGGATTGACTGCTGCAGAGAAAAACGAACTATACAGTCTTTTAACAGAAAGGTTATCCGAGGAAGAATTAACTGCCCTGAAAATCATTGCAGTACAGGAAGCAAAGCATGCACATTAAATAATTCAACAGAATTATTTTTGAGTTATTCTGAAGATTCGGGATATTAGACCAAGCAAGATTGCTTCCTTTTCATACGTTAGTATGGAAAGGAGGGATTTGTAATGTATCAATTGGCATTATTATATCTTGCATGTATGCTTGCTGGCTACGGCATGACAATGGTACCTGTTTCTGCAGTTATTACTTCAGGTATTGCCAGCTTTTTCACCGTTGTCGGCAGTCTGGCTATGATCATCTTTGGTCTTGCCATTCTTTATCTTGGAGTGAAAGCTCTGTTAGGAAAATAGATTTTACGTAGGAAAACACCAGCCCTTAGCAGCTGGTGTTTTCGTTATTTCTCCTGCTAACTTTATCCTTCATTCACTGGGCAGCAGCTGTGCTGAGGCAAGCTCAATTCCGTTCAAATAAAAGCTCTCTGCAATTACATGTCTTAGCCGGCTTTCAAATTTCTGCTTGGCTTCAAAGTTTGCAACAGGGACCTCTATTAGAAAGTCCATGGCTTTACTGCGAAAATCGACAAAGCGGATATCAGGTGCAGGAGCGGTTAAAACCCCTTCTGTTTTGGGGATTACCATATCCACAGCGTCTCTCAGAAGCTTATCAACTTTTTCAGTATCAGTCCCGTACACTACGCTGATTTGAACCTGGGCAAGCATTTCTGAGCCTGTACGGTTTTTAATGATCTGTTCGATAAAGTATTGGTTTGGCACAATCAGGGTTCCCTCTTTAGCTGTGCGGACGATAGTGGATCTGAGACGGATGCTTTCTATTTTACCGATTTTGTTGTTTATCTCAATCATTTCCCCAATTTCAATGGGTCGTTCGAAGAGGATAATAATGCCTGAAATAAAGTTACCGGCAATATTGCGCATGCCGAACCCTATCCCAATACCGAGAACACCCAGTATGGCAGCAGCCGCTGTTAAATCAAGGCCAACCGCTGTCAGACTGATGGCGAGCGCTGCAATCATGACAGTATAATAGATCATTCTGTTGAATGAATAGCCGAGCCCCCGGTCAACCCCATAGAATTCATAAACAGATGTTAATACATATTTGGTGAATACTTTTACGATTCGACTTGCGAGTGAGACTGTCAAAAACGCTACAATTATTAAATATAGCGTCACATCTACTTCCCCTGCTGTGAACAAGGTATAAAAAAGCCACTTCTCCTTTGAAAAATAGAACAAGAATAGAATGATAATTCCATAAAAAGCAGCCCAGTTCACGAGTGAAGAAACTCCCTGCATGATCCGGTCGTTCTGAACAGACTTGCCCCTCCTCTTTTTCACAAGAAAGTTAACTGTCCATTTGGCAGCCAATATCACTCCTGCAAACAATAAAAACAGCAGTATTTCCTGCATGGTTACATTTTTAAAAAATAGCATCGTCAGATTCCCTCACTGTAATATAGTTCATTCTTAAACTATTCCTCTTACATAGATTCTTAAACCGGTGTTTAATCCTGTTTAAAAAAAGGAACAGTGAGTAGTAAATACATATATAAGGGTTGGGGTATATGCATGTGGATCAATAAACCATTTTTTAAATATGCAGCAGGCACTATCTTCGTTTTAATCATCATTTTCCTCCTTGGGAAAATTGATTATTTCTTATGGCCGATCCGTGCCCTGATTGCAACTATTTTCTTCCCTGTTTTAATTGCCGGCATTTTTTACTATATTCTAAGACCCCTCGTCAGGCTGGTTTCAAGGGCTGTGCCAAAAACAGCGAGCATTCTGCTTATTTTTGCTGCGGTCCTGGGTTTAGGATATTTAGGTTTTAATCTGCTGGGCACAACAATTGGCAGCCAGATAGCAGAAATCAGCGAAAATCTGCCTGCTAAGATGGAAGACTTATCGGATGAAACGGAGAAAGTGGTTGAGGAAAATAATATGGGCATGTTCTCCTATGACCGTGTAAAAAATAAAGTACTGAACTTCCTGGAAACACTTTTATCAGGGGCAGGAGAAAATGTTATGAAAGTTTTTTCTACCATTACTAGTATTGTCACTGTCATCTTTGTTGTACCTTTTATTCTTTTCTACTTCCTTAAGGATGACCACAAGCTCAGGCCTTTTCTTTTAAAATACCTTCCTGACAAACACGAGGAAGAAGGCCAGCGGATTTTGGGGGATATAGACAAGACCTTATTTTCCTATGTAACCGGCCAGTTTATTGTGGCAGTCGTCGATGGCGTGTTAATGTATGCCGGATATATGATTATCGGATTGGAATACGCATTGATATTAGCTGTGTTTGCGATGTTCCTGACTGTTGTCCCTTTTCTTGGTCCTGTACTCGGAATCATTCCTGCAGTATTCATCGGGTTATTGCAGGGACCGGGAATGGTATTGAAAATTATCATGGTACTGATTTCAGTTCAGCTTCTTGAAAGCAATCTCGTCTCACCTCATGTGATGGGCAAAAGACTTAACCTCCATCCGCTTACAGTCATTATTATCTTAATGGCAGCAGGATCGATTTATGGTTTTATCGGAATCCTGATTGCTATACCTTTTTATTCTGTCATAAAGGTTCTCGTAAAAGACTTCAGAAGGTTTTACCGATTAAGAACAAGGAAAAGCCTGCTATCCGAAGAGATTTAATCAAATGGACTGCCGTTATGGCAGTTTTTTATTTATAGCACATGCTTATCCCGACAAATAACAGTATAATAAGAATTGCGTGAGAATAATTTGAGAGGAGTTTTTGAATGGCATACCCGAGTACAAAAGAAACGATCAGCTTATTAAAAAAGATTGTTTCAATTCCAAGTCCTTCCGGAAATACAAATGAAGTGATTACATATGTAGAAAAGTTTTTAAACGAGCTTAATGTGGAAACGAAGCGCAACCGGAAAGGAGGACTTATTGCAACCCTTCCTGGAAAAGACGAAAATAATCACAGAATGCTGACTGCGCACGTTGATACCCTTGGCGCGATTGTAAAGGAAATAAAGCCGAGCGGACGCCTGAAGATTGATTTAATCGGCGGATTTAAATACAACTCGATTGAAGGAGAGTACTGTGAAATCGAAACATCATCAGGCAAAAAATTCACCGGCACTATTCTGATGCATCAGACTTCTGTTCATGTCTATAAAGATGCCGGGAAAGCTGAAAGAAACCAGGAAAACATGGAAATTCGCCTTGATGAAAAAGTACATAATGCTGACGAAGTCCGTGGGTTGGGAATCGGGGTCGGTGATTTTGTATCCTTTGACCCGCGTGTGCAGACGACCCCTGCAGGCTTCATTAAATCACGCCATCTTGACGATAAGGCTAGTGTGGCGATCCTTCTTCAGCTGATTAAACAGCTGAAAGCCGATAACACTGAGCTGCCGTACACAACCCATTTCCTCATCTCAAACAATGAAGAAATCGGCTATGGCGGCAATTCCAATATTACAGCGGAAACGGTCGAATATCTGGCTGTGGATATGGGTGCGATGGGTGATGGCCAATCCACTGATGAATATACGGTATCCATCTGTGTGAAGGATGCAAGCGGTCCTTATCACTACGAATTAAGAAAGCGTCTCGTGCAGCTTGCCGAGGAAAATGGAATCGGGTACAAGCTGGATATTTACCCATTTTACGGTTCTGATGCATCAGCAGCCATCCGTTCCGGCCATGATATCGTACACGGCTTGATCGGCCCAGGAATTGATTCATCACATGCTTTTGAGCGTACACATGAGGATTCGATTGAAAATACGGCTAAACTGCTGTATCACTATGTACAATCTGAGATGATTATTTAGCAAATAAAGAAACTGCACTCGAGTGCAGTTTCTCTTATTATCATTCGGCTTCAGGCGGCCCCTTCCCTCTCTGCAGCTCCCAGATAGAAAGACCGAAATCCATTTGAAGGTGTGGATAGTCCTTGAATTGTGTCCAGTCTCCACCCCATTCAAAACCAAGGTCCTTTGCAATTTTAACAACCTCCATCCAATCGGCCCTGCTGTTGCCGTTGCCGTCATAATTCATGTCCCAGATCACCTGGCCATCTACGGACATCAGTGCGAAATCAATTGCCAGGCCAAAATTATGGTAGGACTCCCCGCCTTTTGCATGGGTAACAATATTTCCCTCAGCAGTACGGCCTTTTTCATATAAAGCATCCTGTTCTTCAATGCTTCTGAAATCCTGGGTGATGACTACGTTAATGCCCTTATCAGCAGCCTCGGCAATCAGCTCGTCTTTCTTATCTTCAACCAAAGGGTGAAGGGAAGTTGGTGGCGGCACATCAGGGAAATCAGTTTCTTCTATAAAATGAATATATTGATAGATTAAAAGTCCGCAAGCTGCAAGGACTAATAAAAAAACAATAAAATTTCTTAGTTTTCTAAAAAGCAAGGTTTTTTGTCCTTTCTTTGTGGGTTCCACAGATTGCTGTTTCTTATTGTAACAAGACTTTGTGAAAACTTCACCTTTCATAAATTGTCATCGATTATTATTTTAGTCCTTACTGCAAATAAAATAAGTGCAGCTGCTGCCAGGAAAAAAAACTTGGGTAGTTTTGAATAATAGAATTTGGGTAAACAATAATCAAACAGTAATAGAGGAGGAAATACAAATGAACAGAGATCAGACAAATGGCAATGCAGATCAATTAAAAGGCGAACTTAAAAAACAATACGGCAAATTGACCAATAATGAATCCAAAGAAGCTGAAGGAAATATGGATAAAGTAAAAGGACAGGCCCAGGAAAAATGGGGAGATGCAAAAGAAGCACTGTCAAAGACTTTCAATGATCGGAGAGATTAATAAAAATACTCAACGCCGAATTAGAGGCGTTGAGTATTTTTAAGAGCAGGTTATTAGAAAGTTGTTTTAGCTCCTAAATAACGAGGCTTCCAATATGAATTATTCATGTCGCTGATTTCTACACCTCGTGATGATCCAGCATGAATAAATTTGTAATTGCCAAGATAGATTCCGGCATGGGATGGTCCGGACTTGTAAGTTTCAAAGAAAACCAAATCCCCAACTTTTGGTGATGCAACATGTTTTGTGGCATCCCAAATGGATGCTACTGTACGAGGAATAGAGATTCCCACATTACCATATACATAGTTCAGGTAGCCGCTGCAGTCAAACCCTGCAGGTGTGCTGCCTGCCCATTCATAAGGTGAACCGATGTATTTCTTTGCCTCAGAAACGAGTTCATTCACCTTTGATGTCGATTGAGCTGCAACCTGTGATTCAGCCGGCTTGCTTGTTGCTGAACCGGATACCTTTAGAGTTTGGCCAGCATAAATTAAGTCAGAAGAAAGATTGTTCATTGCTTTTAATTGTGAAACCGATATGTTATGGCGAGATGCAATCCCCGAAAGAGTGTCTCCTCTTTGGATGGTATAAGATCCAGTGCCTGCCGGAGCAGAAGGTGCAGCTGTTTGAGCAGAGCCTTTAACTTGCAGCTTTTGCCCTGGATATATCGTGTCACTGCTGATTCCGTTAAGGCTCTTTAGTGTCCTGACCGAAAGGCCGTGATTTCTTGCAATTCCCCATAAAGTATCGCCTGATTTCACAGTGTAGCTGACTGCAGCGCTTTGAGACCCGCTTGTTGAATCGTTATGGCTGTGCGGTGCTAACAGAGTCAGGGCTTGTCCTTTATATATTGTCGATCCTGAGATACTATTCCAAGTCTTTAACTCTTCAATTGAAAGATTGTTAGAGCGTGAGATTCCCCATAATGTGTCGCCAGTCTGAACAATATATTTATTTTCATGAGCACTTGCTTCTCCATTGAACGGTGTAATCAAAAAACCAGCTGTCGCAGCCAATGTAAGTAGTTGTTTCTTCAAGTTGTACACTCCTTAAATTTCTTTGACATCCTAATATTAGTAATTATTCTAGTAAAATCCTACCCTAAAATTATGGATAAACAGGTAAAATAATCTATAATTTCATATAATTGCATAAAACGGTCAATCTGTAGTAATTTCGACACGGATATATTGGTAAAAAAGGGTAACTTTTCTGGTGTAACCGGGTAGTTTTTCATTGTTTAACTGAATATTTTAACTAAACTTTCTTTTATACAATAAAAATAGACCAGCCCTTAAGGCTGATCTATTATTAACAAACTCTTTACATCCAGATTCTCTTATTTTCTGCTCTGCGTGTCATTCCTAAAGAATCAAGTTTTTCGAGAAATGGAATCATATACTTTCTGGAAAGACCTAATACTTCCTTTGCACTGCTTACTTCAAATTCAGCATCTGTTCTCTTTTTTAATTCTTCTACTGCTGCCCTAAAATGATCACCGTGCCAAAAGTATTGTGAATCAAGCGGTATGACTATTTCCTGGTCTTCTAAATATCGTTTTAGATCGCCTTTTAGATTCTCAGGGATTCCTGCGGAAGCGTAATATTCATCAAACGGCTTTACTTTATAGCCATCTCTTTTTAATTCAGCAAGAAGGTTGTCAGTACGTTTTTGCCAGCTTTTCGGTACATGAGGATGAAAACCTTTATTCTGCAAAAACTGACCTTTTCGTTGAAATGCATTTTTTTCAATACCTGAATTTAAGACAAATTCAACCAGTATTTTTGGATATATATTTTGCATTGCCTGCAGCAATTCTGCTTTATTGGCCCCTTGCCTCATTGGATTTTCCAGATGGAACTCATTCAGGCGGTCAGCTATTTCTTCCTCTATTGCCTCTTGGATGGCTGCTAAAGTGAATTCCTTGCTGCTGATGCCTTGGAAATCTTCTTCTTTAAGTATTTCTTGAACCGTCAATTCATCCAGTGAAGTCTTTGCTGTAATCTCTGAAAGAGAAAGGACCTTATCTTCGAACAACACGGCTATTATGCGATCTGTCGATGTTCCTTCTTTTTTCCTGCTTAAATCCTCAATGGTTTTTTGGCCGAACCGGTACTTTTCTCCATTGGGATCAATAACCCAGCCCCCCCCGATGGTCTCCTGGGGACTTGGCCGTCTTAAAATAAACCGATCCCCCCTTTTTGCTACCACTTCCTCTTCCAAACGCAGCTGGCAGAGAATTTCACCTTCTGCATTGGATAATTCATTACGGTCAAAAAAGACGATTTTGCCCATGACTTCTGCCGTACCAATATGGCATTTAATCGGCATTCTCTGTTTGACGATATGCTCTAAATCCCCTACCATTCTTACAGCTACATCAATGGTTTTTGTGACGCTGAAATGCTCAGATGAAACAAGGACCTCCCCCCGCTCTATATCCTCCTTCGAAACACCCGCAAGGTTAATCGCCGCCCTTTGCCCTGCGAATGCTGCTTTTGCAGGCTGATGATGCACCTGCAGCTGGCGTGCCCTGGTCTCGATGCCATTTGGCATGATTTTTAGAAGCTGTCCCTCTTCTACTTTTCCTTCATAAACAGTGCCTCTGACTACAGTACCCTGCCCTTTCACCGTGAATACCTGATCGATTGGAAGCCGGAAGGCGCCTTTTGCATCCCGTGTGTCCTGTTCTTTCAGGATTTGGATAATCAGCTGCTTTAACTCTTCAATTCCTTTGCCTGACAGGCTATCTGTTAACATAAATGGAACATCTTCAAAAATAGTGCCTTTCAGTTCCTCAAGAATTTCTTCTTTTACAAGATCAGTGAACTCTTCATCGACACGATCAATCTTTGTTATGGCGACAATGCCATTACGGATCCCGAGGAAGTCGAGAATTTCCAGGTGCTCTCTTGTTTGGGGCATTACTCCTTCATCGGCTGAGACAGCAAGGATGACTAAGTCTATCCCTGCAACTCCGGCAATCATCTGTCTGATAAAGCGTTCATGACCTGGTACATCCACTACTGATATTTGAATTTCCTCATCTTCATGCAAAGGGGCAAATCCCAGTTCTATGGATATCTGCCTCTCTATTTCTTCTTTAAGCCTATCTGTATCCACATTTGTTAATGCTTTCGTCAATGTAGTTTTTCCATGATCGATATGGCCAGCCATACCGATTGTAAAATATCTTTTCATTAAATCTGCCACCTGCTTCTTTTGCATTCTTTTTCAACTGTATCCTGAAAAAAAGAATCTTTCAATCATCTGGTTTTATCAGGAGCGCAGCGCACCTAGTGCTCCACAGTAAGCTCCGTTTTGAATAAATACAGGTTTTTTGCCAACCATAGCGGTATATTTCTCTAAAAGGTGCTTTAAGGGGGCATTTTGCCGAAGCGTGCTTCCTATATAAATGATATCGTCGATTTGATTCCGAACTGCTGCCTGAGTGCTTAGGAGTACAATCGTTTCTGCAATCATGTTAGTTAAGCTGGCAGCTTTGTCTTCCTTACTTATCTGATCATCCTTAATCTTCCCAAAATTACTGGCAGTCAGGCTTCCATCTATCGGCGAATCGAATGGTGAATAAATATCATTGACCATTATATCTGCATTCTCCGCTTTCCCGCTGCCAGCCAGCGAAACGAGCCTGGTGAAATCCTTTTCACCAGTCAGTAAACGTCCCAGTCCCATCAATGTGCCCCCGCCGATGCCGCTTCCGGAAACCCTTGAGATATTCCCGCCGCTGTTTAGGCAAATCGATGTCCCTGTGCCTATAATACTTAAGATGAAATTCTGATAGGATAATCCATCTTGCATAAGCAAATAGGATGCACCTATACTGGAAGACTCAAATTCAGGAAAGATCGGGGCATTTTGAAAATACTCTTTTTTAAGATATTCAGCCTTCCCGCCTGTCAAGGCAACTTCTGCATCAGCAGCAGTCATCTTAAGCCAATTCATTGAATTATCCAGCTCATCAATCAGATAGTTTTTATAATGGATTTGTCCTTGTTCTTCAAATGCCATCTTCAGCAAAGAACCTCCGGCATCAATCCCTATTTTTGCAGGTTTCATGCAGATTCCGCCTTTCCATCTTTATTTTTGCCAATCATTTTAAATGGAAGCAGCAGTAATAAAAACAGGAGTAATGCCGCTATTTCCAGTGTTATTATGTAATAAGGAAAAGGCCCAAAGTAATCTAATAATGAATTATTCTGCGGCTTACGGGCCAGAAACATATAGTTCCCGCCCGTTAGCTTATTTGCAAAAAATGCCCCAGCTGCGCAAAGGTTTAAGAAGATAAAAGATTCGATCAGACCCCTTCCTGTTGGTCTGAATTGACGAACAAACACGAAATAAAGACAAGTCCAGATGATTAGATTATGAGTAATAAAAAATTGAAAAAATCGGAAATGAGGAAAGCCTAAAAACAGCTCAGGAGTCAGAATGGCCATTAACGCACCTGTGACGCCTATGTAATAGACAATTTGGAAGACGGCCTTAGATTCCGTTGCTAATAATACTAAACAAAGAAGTAAGCTTATGGAACAAAGCTGAAGCGGCAAAGTGAAGGAAATTTCCCAATAGCCTCCAAGATAAAGCCAGAAATGATAGAGGAGCTCCAATACAAAAAGCAAGAGAAACATAGTCATCCTGAGTTTCCGGTCATATCTTTTTATAGTTTTTCTGAATTTGTATAAAAACACCGCAACTCCAGCAAATAATGCAATCATGGCAATATGGGATAGGGTAAAAGTACTGAAAGGGAAAGCTTGATAATCGTGAGAAAAAAAATGAGACAAACTATACCCTCCCTTCTGGCCTGGAGACTATAACTCCCCGGCCAGGAAAGAGCTGGACTCCAGTAAAATTATTTATTAAACCAAAGGGGATCATCATTTTCAGCTTCCCCATTATAATTAATCAAAACCTCTTCACCCGCTTTAATATCTTTATAGGCGAAAAAATCAAACGTATGGTTGTCAAAGTTAATATCATATACTGCATTTGGCTGGTAGGAATGGTTGAAAAGCATTCCATAGCCTAATAAAAGGGCACTGTGATTTTTCCCGTATTCAAATGCATAGTCAGCCAGAGCCGTTTTTTCAATATGCTGATGCTCATTGTTTGGATAAGGCAGAACCGGAGCCTCATGAATCAATTCACCCTTCTTGATATCACGAGTAGCAAAGACTCCTCTGTTATGTTCGCCATCGCTTACTGCTGATGTCTTAATTTCAATCATTTCGTTACCTGCACATTCCCGTCATTGACGTTTATTATTATTTTACAGCGAGCCTAAACTCGCCAAATTCCAATTTTTTTGTTGTCTCAAGCTGAATCACTTCAGGAGAGTCCAGCTGAATCCTATTAGAAAATAGCGGACCGTCATACACAAATGTATGATATTCACCTGATTCACCCATCGGACATACAGGCTCATCTTCTATTTTGCTTACAAAGTCATAATCAAGTTCTTTGCCCAGCCAGGAATTGTCCAATACCTCTTCCCGAACCCGTATGACTTTGGCTTTATAGCCTGATACCACAAAGGCTTTTAAAGCCTTAAGACTATCTTTCTCCTCCATCCATAGAGGGTATACCGCATCCAATCCTGCTTCAGCCGCTGTTTTTTCTCCCCATTCACGGTGTCCACCCAAGTAAAGATCCCCATATGCAATGCCTGTAATCCCATATGTATCTTTTATTTTTCTTAAATCACTCACAAAACGTTCAGAGTAATCTTCAAAGGTACAATAAATAAACTCTGCAGGTATGGATAAACTTTTAGCCTGAAGCTGGATTAATTCCTTTTTTTCTCCATGCCCAAAGGTTCTGCCAATTTCCTGCGGAACCGTTGTCAGAAGACATGCAACCTCGTATCCCTGTTTTACCAGAACATCCAGAGCCAGACAGCTGTCTTTGCCGCCGCTCCATGATAAAACGACTTTCTTACTCAAGAGTCATCACCAACTTTAATAGTATGGGAAAAAGGATAGGAGGTCTATCCTTTTTCCTCTGAATCCTAATTTAAAAATTGAAACTGTGTTCGGCTTCCTGTCTGGCTTGCAGTTACTTCCAGACGCGCATCTATCCTTTCCTTCAGCTCAGGAACATGCGAGATAATGCCTACTAGCCTTCCGCTGCTTTGAATTTCGATCAATGCTTCTATTGCCTGATCCAATGATTCGGGATCTAGTGTCCCAAATCCTTCATCAATGAACATCGTCTCAAGAGATACGCCTCCTGCGTATTGCTGCACCACGTCTGCCAGACCAAGAGCAAGTGCAAGCGCGGCTTTAAAGCTTTCCCCGCCGGATAAAGTTTTAACATGCCTTTCCTGCCCAGTGTATTGATCAAACACAAGTAATTCCAGGCCGCTTTGTGCGCTGCCCTTTGAGCGGTCTGTTTTTCGAAGCAGCATATATCTCCCGCTGGTCATCTTCGATAAACGTCCGTTGGCTTCCCTCAGTATATCATCTAAAAATGCCGCCAGGACAAAACGTTCAAAAGTAATACGGTAAGTGTTCTGCCCTTTGGAAATTTCATATAAGTGTCCGATTACTTTATACCTTTCCTCAAGGGTCTTCATATCTTCATTTATTTCTTTGATTTTTTGCAAAGTCTCTTCATTTTGCTTTTTCTTCATAAACAGATTTGTATATTGATCCTGCAGCTGTTTCAATTGATCATCGGTTTCCTGCAATAATAGCTGCAAGCTTTCCAGGTCAGGTTTTTCAATCCCTTCTAAGAGTTCCACCAGTTCAGCGTATCTGTCATGAATAGAACGGACTTCTTCCCGATATTCCCGAAGTTCACCTTCAAGCTGCCTGATTTGTTCTTCTGATTTTTTGGCATCCCGATATTCTCCGTATACTTCAAAGCCCTGGTCCTTCATGCGCTGTACAAAATTCTGCCTTTCAGCTGCAAGCTTTTGCTCGTTTTTAACAGCCTGCTTTTGAAGTGTCTCGAGCTTTGCCTGTTCTGCCATATGAACCGACTTTGCATCTTGATAATTCTGCTGGGCAGTTTCCAGCTGTCTTTGCATAATTTCAAGTTTTTCAGCCGCTTTTTTAAAACTTGACTCGTAAGCTTCAACAGACCGCAGGTTTTCAGGAATTGTGTCCGTCATCCTCGCTAAGTTGCTTCTCTTTTCCGCATGCATAATGGCAGCGTCATTTATTTGGCTTTGCAGAAGGTCAATTTCTGCAGCAAGAGATTCTTTCATCTCCTGTGAATTTTCTAACTCTACAGAACAGTTTTCCAGTCTTGAAGATTTCTCCTTCAGTTCTGCATCAAGTGTCAGCAAATCCTTTTTTTGATCGGAAAGTGTATTTTTCAGCACAAGCAGACTTTCAGGTTTAAAATCAGGACGGTGCTTCTGTATTTGGGCTGTTAATTCCGCTAATCCACTTTCACTGGAATTCAGCTGAGACCGAGCTTCATAAAATGCAGACTCTGCTTTCGCTTTCTCTGCTTCCATTTCAGCTGCCTGTTTTTTTGCTTCCTTCAGATCTTTTTCATCAGGAATATCTTGAGGAGAGACAGCTGGATTTGGATGGTGTTCTGAGCCGCAGACTGGACATGCCTCTCCGTTTTGGAGCCTGTCAGCTAAGATTGATGCCTGTCCATGAAGCCATTTGCCCTCCAGTTCATCTACAAGCAGTTTGGCGTCAGTCAGCCTGGACGAAGTCTGCTCAAAATAACTTTTTTTCTTGCTGAAAGCATTCAGTGATAAGAGATGCTCTTTATGAAGCTCTTCATATCTTTGAAGCCGTTCTATTTCGTCTGATAATTTCTCCAGGTTTCGTTCATTCTCAAACTGTGCGAGCCTGCTCTTTTCAATGTCCTGCTTTTCTGCAGCAAGTGTTTTTATTTGCAGATCAGCTTTTAGGAGGGCTTCATCTTTCTGTTTTTTTTGAAGCCTGAGGTTTTCAAGATTTTTTTCAAGAGAACGGACAAGCTTTTCCACTTTTGCATAAGAGAGAATATCCTCTTTCATACTTTGCAGGTGATTGACCTGTTCGGCAGCTCGTTTTCTTTCTTCCTCCCGGTTCTTTTCAGATTCCCATTTTTCTTGCTTTTCTTTTAGCAGAGATTCAAGAGTGCCTATTTTTTTCTGAAGTCCCTCAATATCAGCATGTGCTGCATCCAGATCTTTCTTCAGTTCATGACAGAGCTTCTCCTGCTGACTAAGCAGTGCTGCTTTGTGGGCGAGAGTAATGGCATTCTCTTTGACAGTATATTGGTCTTTCAGCTCTTCAAGCTGTTCTTTCCGTTGCTTAAGCTCTTCTTTCATCTTCATCTGTTTAAGCACCATTTCTGCTTCATAGAGCTTTTGCTGAAGATGATCTCTCTGTTCCTTCTTTTTCCTGCCTGCTTCTGTCAGCTCGGCAAGACCTTCTGCCATCTCCTTAATTTCCTCTGCTAGGAGCGGCAAGAGCAGGGTGTCATTAACACTTCCTGCTTCGAGGTACGTTTTCAGCTCCCCGCTGTATACAGGCTGCACATGATTAAAGTATTGATCTCGCAATTTAATCTGTTCTTCTACCGCTCTTTTTAATTCAGTTGCATCTTCTTTAAGTTTTTCTTCGATGCGCTTGTATATTTGAGTATGGAATAACCGCTGCAGAATGATTTCCTTATCTTTGCTTTCAGAAGTCAGGAGCTTTCGGAACTCTCCCTGGGGAATCATCAGAATTTGCCTGAACTGATTGCTGTCAATGATCATAATTTCTTTTATCTTTTCATCAACATCCCTGACATTTGAAGCCAGGAGCTTTTGCTCTCCATTTTCATCATATATATACAGTTCTGCTTTTGCACTTACTGTTGTTGTCCCATCGCCCCGCTCTTTTTTCTTTTCCTGCTGAGGAGATCTTATAATATGATACCGTTTATTTCTTAAAAAGAATTCCAGGGAAACCTCGGTTAGTGTATTATTTTTGGCAAACTGACTCCGAAGCTCAGGACCATTTCGATCTTCTCCGCTTGCCTTTCCATAAATGGCATAGCTGATGCCATCAAAAATAGTGGTCTTGCCTGAACCCGTCTTTCCGGATATGACAAACATGGTCCGATTTCCAAGTTGGGTAAAATCAATGCTTTCAATGTCTGCATAGGGGCCGAATGCCTGCATCGTTAATTTTAATGGCTTCATTTCAGGGCCTCCTCCCTAAGCACTTTTTCAATCACATCCGTCATTACTTGCTGTTTATCTTCTGTAAACTCAGAAGTAGTCATTTGTTCATAGAATTGTTTAAACAGATCAAGCTCCGACTTTTTCTCTTCCTTCATCGATAAGAATGAGCTTTTTTTCTTCAAATCTGTAACGGCAATTCTTCTTTCCAGATGAAGAACATTCGGGTAGACCTGTCTCAGCTTATTAATTGGATCAAGCAATGCGCCTTCATCAAAAAGGGTGATTTTCAGGTAGTCATCAAGATTCTGTTTTTCATAGAATGCTGGATCCATCAATTCATCTAAATGCCCTTCGATTTCTCTCAAGTCTTTTTGGGGCTTCAGTGAACGGGTACGCAAATCAAATTCGCCATTTTCCTTCATTTCTATAATTGAAATCGATTTTTCCTGTTTGGCTTCTGAAAAAGAATATTTTAAGAGGGAGCCAGAATACCGAATTTTTTCATGCTTTATGGCATCAGGACTATGCAAATGCCCCAGTGCTGTATAAGAGAAAGGATCAAAGCAGCTTGAATGGACACAGCCTGATCCGCCGACTGAAAGGGTCCTCTCCGAATCACTGGTAGAGCCACCCAGGACAAAAGCATGTCCTACAAGAACGTTCGGTTCATTATGATTCAGGTCCTTTTCAATTCTGCTCACAATTGCCTTCATTGCATCATCATGTGAGTGTACACGGTCATCATCAAGCAAATGCCTGACCATTCCGGGTTCAGCATACGGAACCAGAAAAAAGTTCACACCATTAATATCTACGGGCTTAAAATCATTTGACAGTTTTCCAGACAAGTAGAACTTGCTTTGCTTATACCAGGAGCTCCCAAATGACAGCCTTTCTGCACTGTCATGGTTTCCTCCGATGGCAACCACAGGTGTATTAAGCTCTACATTTATTTTAAAAAGAATTTCATTCAGCAATTCTACAGCATCAGTCGGAGGTACGGACCGGTCATATAAATCTCCTGCAATTACGACTGCATCCGGCTTTTCTTCCTCTACCACATCAATAAATTGATTCAAAAAATGGCGCTGATCTTCGGTCATATATACACCATGGACCAGCTTGCCCAAATGCCAATCAGCTGTATGGATAAATTTCATATCTTACACCCTCTTTTCCTTGCCTGAGATTCTTTCTGCAATATTACCATTATACCAAATCAAAAAACGGCTGAGGCTCAGCAACAATTCACAGAACATTCGTTCTAATTATATCATCAATTATTTTTAAAACACAGCATTGTTCAAAGAAAAAAGAGCCCGGCAGGCTCTCTCATTTATTGCTTTTTAACTTAGGAAAGTTGATCAGAATGGCAATAATACCGCAAATGCCAATTAATATTGGATAAATGGAATATGCCATGATGCTCACCGGCGAAATGGCAGCGAGCCCCGAAGCAGCGAGCATCTGTGCTCCATAAGGGATAGTCCCTTGTACAAAGCAGGCAAATATATCAAGTATACTTGCTGATTTACGCGGGTCAATCTCATATTGGTCAGCAATTTTTTTGGCAAGCGGCCCTGCAATAATGATGGCAATAGTATTATTGGCTGTAGATAGATTTGTCACAGAGACAAGCGACGCAATACCAAATTCTGCTCCCCTGCGGGATTTTATTTTGCTGGTAGCCATGTGAAGCAAGTAATCTATTCCTCCATTAACCCGGATGATCTCCACCAATCCGCCAATGAGGATGGCAATAATCGCAAGGGTCTGCATACCGGCCATTCCCTCAGCAATCATCTGCAGGAATGAAACAAACGTATAGCTGCCGTCAGCAATTCCAATCAGGCCTGCAAGAAGGATACCCCCGCTAAGCACAAGAATAACATTCATGCCGAACAAAGCTGCAGCCAATACGCCAAGATAAGGGACTACTTTTAAGAAGTTGAAATCTCCGCTGGTCACGACGCTTTCCTGACCTGCTGTTAAAATTGCAAGAATTATAGCAGTAAGAACTGCAGCAGGCAGTACGATTAAAAAATTCACACGGAATTTATCAGTCATTCTCGTTCCCTGCGTCCTGACCGCTGCAATCGTCGTATCAGAAATGACAGAAAGATTATCGCCAAACATTGCACCGCCAATTATTGCTGCCATGGCTAGAGCTACTGTAATATCTGTCTCTGCTGAAATGGCTACACCAATTGGAGCAAGAGCAACAACTGTCCCCATTGATGTTCCCATCGATAATGAAATAAAGCATGCAATGATAAAAATTCCGACCATGAGCAGATTCTGCGGGATAAAAGAGAGTGCAAGGTTCACAGTCGAATCAACCGCACCCATTCCTTTAGCCGTAGCGGAAAAAGCCCCTGCCAGGATAAAAATGATGGACATTAATATAATATCAGGATGTCCAGCCCCTTTTGTGAATATCTCTACTTTTTCCATGAATGGCTTTTTTCTATTCATTGCCAGCGCAATTCCGGCTGCTGCGGATACAATGACAATAATTGGTATGCTGTTAAAATCACCAGTTGCTATACCGCTGCCAATAAAAATAAGCAGGAAAGCGGCTAGCGGCAATAAAGCCCATGGATTGCCCCTGTTTTTCATTGAATTCTCCTTTAATAATGGATTTTCCAAGCAAAATAAAAAGACCCCTTCAAGCAAGAAGAGATCTTGATCTACCAATTGTTCTCTTCTTATCTGCCAAGCATTAATGCTTGCTGGATTTGGCACAGCGCTCTGCAGAGCCCGCTGCCGAGACATCTTCGGGCCAGCCCCTCCGTCTCTCTTGATAAGTGAATAGTATTAAATTATTCTAAAATAACTCACGTTTGAAAATTATACAGGAAACTCGCTAAACTTCAAGTACTTTTTTCTTAATGGAATTGGAATTTGAATAATGCTTAAAGGGGGAAAGACGGAGATTGAAATATAAAAAGCCGCAATGCGGCTAAAAACTAGTGAAGATCTTTAAAATTCGGCGGGGAATGGCCCTTTTTCAGCTCCTGAAAAATATCATCTGATGCTTGATGAGCAGGCTGAACGGGTGACTGCAAAATTATTTCTCCCATCAGCTTTTTAAATTCTCCAACTGTCAAAGGCTTTGCATCATCCATTAATTCAAACCCAAGCTGTCCATTTGGCTCAAGTGTAGCCATTTTAACATCTGAAATTTTAGTAATACCGTTGGTTCTGAGCCTCATTTCCAGCTGATCTGCTGTAAAGCGCAATTTCCTCATATTTGCTGTTTTTAGTTTTCCATTTTCAATCACTATTTTGGATTTGCCTGTAATAAATTTTTCAATGAAATTGTATCTCACCTGCAAGTATTCCATTATAATTAGTGATCCAACAAAGATTCCAGCAGCCACGATGGTCTTCCATACACTTGTCTCAATGATAGGCTGAATGATAATGGAACCTATGGAAATCATAACTACCGTTTGCGCCAGCGTCATTTGGGAAATAGACTTCCTGCCTGCTACACGTAAAAGCAAAACTCCTGCTAAAACCAGAATCACTGATTGCCAGGCAAAATTCATCTGGATACACCTTCCTTTTTCTAATAGGGTATGGAACTGGTGGAGGAATATTCAAGTTAGCGCAAAATAAAACAGCCTGACCTAATGGCCAGGCTGTTTTTGTATGGGTGTGTCGATTATAGTTTAGTTACGTTAGCTGCTTGAGGTCCGCGTGCACCTTCAACAACTTCGAAAGAAACTTCTTGGCCTTCTTCTAAAGATTTGAAACCTTCAGATTGGATAGCAGAGTAATGTACAAATACGTCGTTTCCGTCTTCACCTTCGATGAATCCGAAACCTTTTTCAGCATTGAACCATTTTACTTTACCGTTTTTCATGAAAAAAATCCTCCTATTGGCTAGAAAAAGCCATGTGTAAATTCACCATATACACGCTTATTACTTTACGTTCATTACTCATCCAGACCATTGCCTAACGGTTGAAAAAGCAGCTAGCAAAATATAACACGATGCATAACGGCTGATTCAAATTTAGCACTTATAGAAATGATTGTCAACTATTCTGCGCGTCTTTGATAGCGTTTTATCAAACTATTCCGTCTTTTTCGAGCGTAATAATTCCCAAGCTTATTAATAAAATCTCTACTATTTTATAGACAAGCAGACAAACAACTTATAAGGGGATTTCATAAACTATATAAAAACATTAACCAGGGGGTGAGTGGATTGAACTTACTGGATTTTTTAAATCAGAATTATTACATGCTGGTCCCGGCTTTGTGGGTAATTGGGTATGCATTGAAACAGACACCCAAAGTTCCCGATTGGTCCATCGTATGGATTCTTCTAATGATTTCGATTTCTGCAGGCAGTCTTGCATTTGGCTTTTCTTTTGAAGGGCTCCTTAATGGAATCGTTGCAGCAGGCGTGGCGGTGCTTGGACATCAAATGATGAAACAGACTATAGAAGGTGCATACAGCAATAAAAAGAAATAGGTAATATCAAAAAAGTTCATCCAATTGGGATGAACTTTTTATATAATCTATTATTTTAAGCCGGCCAGGACTTTTTCTATATCTTCGGCAGTCATTTCGTGTGCTTTTCCAAAACTGTATACATGATTCGATGCCCAGTAATCATAAAGCCTGGCAAGATCATTTCGGTCATATACTTTATTGGCAAACGTGCTGAAAAAATAAACGATCAGAACATTAACGACATTTGGCGGCAGCTGTTTTCTGTTTGCAAGCGTGCCCAAAGCGATTTTTTCCAATCCTCTAATATTGCCGCCTGTTAAGTACTCAACCAGCTCAAGCGGGGAAGCAGTTTCACAATTCTGCACAAAATCAGGGTCATTTAATAAATTTAACATTGTTCTCTCCCCTCTATAACTTCTATTTATACACATTGGAGGAGATCAATAAACCCATTTGGGTATTTTGTATCGAAAATGATATAAATAGCTCTAATTTGTTAAGTAAATGTCACTTGCTTTCGTGTTAACCGCGTATGAACCCTCCCTCAGAATGAATCACCTGTCCTGTTATCCACCTTGAATCTTCTCCTGCCAGGAATGCTGCCAGATTGGCTGCATCTTCAGGCTGGCCGATTCTGCCCGCTGGAAACTTGGGCAATAGGTGATTTCTTATCTCCTCATTCATCCATGTAGAGTCAGTAGGTCCCGGGTTAATCGCATTTACCGTAATCCCTAAATGAGCAATTTCTGTTGAAAGCGACCTGGTAAATGCCGTTATGGCAGCTTTGGTAGAAGCATAAGCCAATTCGCCGGGCATTGGCCCAAGCTCTTGGCCGGAAGTCATATTAATGATTCGGCCGTAAGGCAAATTCCATTCTGGAAATCTTTTGGCGAATTCTGTACAAAGAAGACATACGGCTCTCATATTAACAGCATAGTGTGCATCCAGTGTTATTGCATCAAACTCCAGATATCCATCTCTTGTTGAATGGGCTGCATTATTAACAAGTATCATCGGATTTCCGACTGTCAAGGCAGCAGATTTCAGCACCTTTTCTGCTGATTGAACATTCGATAAGTCAATTTCGAGGCCTTTACATACGATGCCAGTTTCCGATAATTCCTTGCTGAATACTTTTTCCCAAAGGGGCTCCGCGTCCCAATAAGTAAAAAAAATATTAAAATTCTGGCTGGCTAATTTTCGGCAAATAGCTGCACCAATACCCTGATGGCTGCTGACACCTGTAACTATTGCGGTTTTATTCTGCTTTTCGATCATACAGCGTTCCCTCCATTTAGGGCCTGCCGGGACTGGCATGGAGATTGGATTCCAATAAAAATGCAGATACACAACAAGGTATCTGCGAATTTATGGTTTGAAATTCCACAGCAAGCATTCCTTGTTCATATCATTTTATAAATAGACAAACCTCTCCCCAAAAAAGCAGGCAGACGTTTATTAAATTAAAATGATTACAAGTTATGCCACATTTAGAATTTCAATTCCCCTTCCGTATATCTCCTAATTTGAGCATATCTGCAAGACCAGGAAAAAGCAACATAATTTTTCAAATTGCTCTGTTATATATGTCTGAGCTCAACCAGATATTAAAGGGAACGATTGTGTAATTTTGTTTCCCTGTGCTTAGTGTACCTTTTTAGCTTTGGAGAGTATTTCATTAATTCCATTCTTTCAGGATCTTTTGGCTGTTATATAGTTGCGATCCCCTGTTACAGTGCATGCCAATGCTCTCATATTATTTCCTCCATCATATTAGTTTGAAAAGCTGGCAGCCGGTCAGCAAGCCTGCTCCAATCTGAAATCATTTCTTTATCAGTTAGTAAACAGCCATCTAGACTTGATGCGATCTCTTCTGATTTCTTCATACCCAGGCCAATAAACACGAGCTCTGTCATCCTGTCTCCAAAATCCTTATCCCATCTATCAAGCAGTTCTGGTTCATCTTTTAAGATTTGGTTTCTCTCCATCTCTGGAAGTGCTGCAATCCATTTCCCTACCCCTTGCAGTGTTATAGATGGACCGGCCTGAGACAGGAGACCGGCTATGTCATTTCGTGAAGCCAGCCAAAAAAAACCTTTGGCTCTCACAATATCTACCGGAAAATCTTCAAGCCATCGCATAAATCTTTCTGGATGGAAAGGCCTTTTTCTTCTATAGACAAATGATGAAATTCCATATTCTTCAGTTTCCGGCGTATGCTCCTCATTCAGTTCCTTAATCCATCCTGCTCCCTGGCTTACTTTTTCAAAGTCAAAAAGACCTGTATTGAGTATTTCTTTTAATTCAACTTCTGAATTTACAGCTTTAATTATTTTTGCATCTGGATTTAATTTTTCCAATACAGCCTTCAGTTCATCAGCACTTTCTGAATCAACCAGATCCAGTTTGTTCAGCACCACGACATTTGCGAATTCAATCTGGTCAATTAATAAGTCAGCAACTTCCCGGACGTCACTTTCATCTGTGGCCTGTTTGCGGTCCAGCAGTGTTTCTCCGGATGCATAGTCATGCCAATAACGATTTGCATCTACAACTGTAACCATGGTGTCGAGCGTGCACCTATTTGAAAGATTAATTCCCAAACTTTCATCCATATAAGTAAAAGTCTGGGCAACCGGAATAGGTTCTGAGATGCCTGAGGATTCAATCAGGATATATTCGATATCCCCTTCGTTAACCAGCCTTGCCACTTCTATCATTAAGTCTTCTCTCAACGTACAGCAGATGCATCCATTTTGAAGCTCTACCAGTTTTTCATCGGTCCTTGAAAAACCGCCTTTTTTAACCATGGATGCATCAATATTGACTTCACTCATATCATTTACAATCACTGCCATTTTCTTATTGCCGCGATTATTTAAAATGTGGTTCAGCAGAGTGGTCTTTCCTGAACCTAAATAGCCGCTCAGTACAGTGACGGGTATCTTCTTTGTCATGGACTTTCTCCTTTTGAATATAAATAGTATTCATTACGATTTGCAATTGATTAATTCCCCCCTTGCTCTGATAAATCAAGAATTACTGGTGGGTATGGAGAAGTATCTGATAAATCGTAATTGTTTCGATTTAAATGATATTAAAATTTTTATGCGATTGCAAGGATAAACTTTATATCCTTTTATCCTCCAATTCTCCTATCCTTTCAAAATGCTCATAATCCCATTTACAATTTCATAAAATTAATATAGAGTATAAAACGAAATCATTACGATTTTAATTCAGGAGGATACTATGAACCGAATTTTTCGCAGCCATATTATTGATATAACAGGCATAATATTGATAGCCATTCTGGTATATTTAATATCTTTCAGCTCTGGATTAGGTTTGTCTTTTGATATTCCGACTTCCCTGTTAAATCTGAACGTAATCTTTATCAGCATTTTAATAGAAGCATTGCCTTTTGTGCTGATAGGTGTGCTGATTGCAGGGTTTATCCAAATTTTCATTACAGAAGACCATATTAAAAGGTGGATTCCGAAAAATAGAACAGCTGCTGTTGTCATGAGCTGTGTGGCTGGCGCACTTTTTCCAGCGTGTGAATGCGGAATTGTTCCTATCATCCGCCGTCTTATGTCCAAGGGTGTTCCAGTATATGCAGCGATTGGTTTTATGCTGACTGGGCCCTTGATTAATCCCATCGTTATTGCTTCTACATACATGGCTTTTGGAAACGATTTTGAAATGGCGGGCTTACGAATGGGATTGGGATTCCTAATTGCCATTATAGTTGCCTTTAGTGTGAGCATCTTCTTTAAGTCCGGGCAATTGAAGAAAACTCTTCATTTACCCCACAGCAGTGAAATCAATCGTCCTTTCCTGGACCGGATTTGGTCCATGCTGACTCATTCAATCGATGAATTTTTTGACATGGCCAAATATTTGATTATTGGCGCTTTATTAGCTTCCATTGTACAAGTCTATATGCCTGCAAAAACATTTCTGCAAAATGCTGATAATCCAGTTGTATCCTTACTGATCATGATGGGCTTTGCTTATGTTTTGTCACTATGCTCAGAGGCCGACGCTTTTATTGGTGCCTCATTCAGCAGCATATTTCCTAAGTCTTCCGTACTGGGATTCCTGATCTTTGGTCCGATGATCGATTTTAAAAATACAATCATGATGCTTAGTGTGTTTCGGATGAAGTTTGTTCTTGGCGTATTAGCGCTGACTGCTTCTGTTGTCTTTTTCACGCTGCTTCTTGTACAGAATTTCATTTAGGAGGATTGCTATGAAAATCCATTTCCAGCAGGCATTAAGGGCACTGATTCTACTGGCTTTTTGCGGCCTGATTTTTCAGCTTCATTATACAGGCGACATAACCAAGTATATTAATCCCAAATATGTCCGCTTAAGCCAATCCGCTTCCATACTGTTTTTATTTTTATTTTTTATTCAAATTACAAGAATATGGACTTTTAATAGAGAAAACGTTGTTCACGAACATCATCAAGGTCAGGACTGCTGCCATCATGATGTTGATACCTGTTCTCATCATCATGATCATGGAGATACACCGTTTACAGTAAAAAAGCTGCTGTCTTATTCCATTATATTATTTCCGCTATTAACAGGATTCTTCTTGCCTGCAAAGACGCTTGATGCTTCCATAGCTGAAAAAAAAGGCGGACTGGCCATACTTGGTAATCAAAAACAAGAGGTGAGCTCCTCGACAGGGTCTGATGAATCAGACTTTGACCTAGAAGACTATTCTTTTGAAGAAGAGCTGGAGGAAGCCGGGGAGCTGGAACATGACCTGTCTGTAAATGAAGAAGTAGAGGAAATATCCAATGAAGAGTTTGAGCAATTAAAAAAGGACCTTTATTCCGCTTCTGCTATTAAGATGGATGATAAAGTTTTTAGCTTGTATTATGAGGAAATCAGTAAGGATATTGATAAATTCATTGGCAGGGAAATTGAATTTCAGGGATTTATATATAAAGAAGAAGGACTTGCTTCCAATCAGCTTGTCATTTCGAGATTTTTGATTACGCATTGTGTGGCAGATGCAAGTATGATTGGCTTTCTATCAGAGTTGGAGGAAGCTCCGGACCTCTATGATAATATGTGGGTCAAAGTTAGCGGAGTTATAGATAAAGCAGCCTATAATGGAACAGAGATGCCGATGATTAAAATTAAGGAATGGAAAGAAATTGAGGAGCCGTTCATTCCATACCTGTATCCATTAACCATTAAAATCTTGTAGTAAAATTCAAAAGGGACTCAGCTGAGTCCCTTTTATAATTTAAATCTTGATACAAGTTCCTGCAATTCTTCAGAAAGTTTTGCAAGAGACCCCGCTGATGTTGATACTTCTTCCATGGTGGCAAGCTGCTCTTCTGTTGCGGCTGAAGTTTCCTGTGAAGCTGCTGCGTTTTTTTCTGAAATGTCCTGCACATTGGACATAACATCAATAATCTGGGTGGTTAAGGCAGTCAGTTCTTCCACTGAGGATGAGACTTCTTCAACTTTGTATGTTACATCACCCATTGAATGGGCGATCTCATCAAAAGCTGCACTTGCTTCCATTGTATCTTCGAGGCCATCCCTTACCTGTTCATTTCCTTTTTCCATTGCCAGAACGGCATGCTTTGTTTCTTCCTGAATAAGCCCTATCATTTGCTGAATCTGAATGGCAGATTGCTTGGATCCCTCTGCCAATTTACGGACCTCGTCAGCGACAACCGAGAAGCCTCTCCCGTGCTCACCCGCCCTTGCAGCTTCAATGGCAGCATTGAGTGCAAGCAAATTTGTCTGTTCTGCGATATTCGTGATCAATTCAACGATATTGCTGATTTCTTTTGACCGGGATTCGAGCGTATAAATATGCTGAGCAGCACTGCCTACTGTAGTATTTATTTCATTCATTTGCCTTACAACATTATCGACTGAATTAGTGCCTTGTTTAGTTAAAAAATCTGCCTTTTCCGCTGCTTCAAGCATCAGCTCGCTACTTGAAGAAATTTGCTGCATTCCGGAAGCAATCTCCTTAATTGAAGAAGATACCTCTCTAAAACGGTAAAGCTGCTGTTCAGTCCCCAGAGCATTTTTCTGCGAAATAGCAGCTACCTGTTCAGAAGCCAAAGAACTTTCGTCTGCACTTGCAGCCAGCTGTTCACTGCTTGATGCCACTTGTTCTGATGTGCTTCTTACCTGGCTGACTAGAGACCTCAAGTCCTGGACCATTTTATTTAATGATAAAATAAACACTCCTATTTCATCCCGGTTTTTTACTTTAATAGAGGTCTGACTTAAATCTCCACCTGCCACTTTGTCTATCGCTCCTGCAGCCAGGTTAATCGGCCTGGATATCATTCTGCTTATAAAATAAGCGATCAGCATGGCAGCAATAACGGCTGTAATCGAAATAATTAAAGTAATCGTCTGAGAGAATTTAACGCCAGAGACAGTTTCATTTATCCCGGCATTTAATTGGGATTCATAAAATTTTACAAGTTCATCCGCTTTTTTATTAAAATCCTGGCTGATCTGTTTATCGGAAGTTTCAACTAATGACATATAAGCATTATTTTCCTCCAGCTTAAACTTAATTTCTTTGTCAATAATGCTCTGATAGCGATTATGGAGCACTTCCAGTTCTTGCGCCAATTCCTTCTCCTTCTTATTGCCGGCTAATTCATTCAGTTTATTGATATGATGTTCCATCCTCTTGCGGGAACTTTCATAGTCACTCAGATATGTAGAGTCGCCTGTCAGGAGATAGCCGCGGATTCCCCCTGCTTCATTCATAAGCTCTGCCTTCAGTGTTTTTACAAGCATCACTTCAGAGACATTATCATCTATTAAACTTTGATAATTTCTGTTAACATTACCGAGTTCGTAATTTGATAAACCGGCGACAAGACCAAATAATAAAAGGACAGACAAAAACCCGAGGAACAGTTTTTTTGCCACAGATAATTTCATGCCTTTTCCTCATTTCCAGATATGATAGGATATTCTACTTATAATTTATCATGAACACAACTGGTAAGTCAGGTACTTTTTACCTGGATCTTCAGATATGTACAGAAAATTCTCCTTCTTTCGCTATTATTTTCATAATAATACAAAAAAAATGCCGCTAATCCGGCTGGCAGATTAGCGGCGACTATGCAGACCAAAGATCCTTAGGGAGGAGATCTTCTATATTATTGTATTAAAAGTGACTGGAATGGTGTGGACAAACCCCTCCGCTATTTGCTTATTTTTCCATAACTTATTCAGTGCATTAAAAACAGCTCAGGCACCTAAACCGGAAATAAGTCTTAGGTGCCTGATGCAGTTAAACTGCTTTCTTAAGCATTCCCTCATACTTTTTTGCTGTTCTGATTTCAATTGTTAAGACACCATTTCCGAAGTTTGCTTTTACAAGAAGCGGGATGCCGGTTGTGTTTTCAAACCTGAAGTCTTTGCCTCCATATGAAACGGTTGCGTCCCGGCCCTTTGGGACATAACCCACCGTTACAGAATGATGGTGTTTTTCTACATAACTGACCCCGACTTTATCAACAGCGTTGTATAGAGTGGAGGATGTTTGGCAAATACCGCCCCCAATCCCCATTACGAGCTTGCCATTAATGGCTTCCTCTGCAGGCTGATACCCATGTGCTTCATCACTGGGCCCCACTGTTGTATTAAAAGAAAAGTGATCTCCCTCACCAAGAATGATATTATTGATGGCTTCTGCTGAGAGTTCAATGTTTTTTGTCCTGCCTGCCACGCCGCTGTTAAAATTGGTACTATAGGATGCGACGATTACTTCTCCTAAATGAGGTACATCAGCAGGATCATAACCGCTTTCTGAAACATAGAGCGGCAGCTCAACATCCCCGCCGCTTACAGAAGCAGCGAAAATCTTATCCACTAATTCGCTTTCTTCAAGAATAATCTCAGGCTGCCCTTTAATGATATTGCCATCGGGACCAATTTTGTCAAGGGTCATCCTTTGGTCATAGCCTTTTATTGTATCCGTTCCTCGCGCTATTTCCTTGGCCCATTGGGAAAGATCTGCTTTATATTTTTCATCATCCTCACCAAATCCCATTTCAGCAGGGCTGAAGGTCTTTAGCACTGTTTTTGCATCAGGATCGATGACATTAACCACAACCGGCTTTATTTCTTCCTTCTTTTCTTCCTCTTTAGCCTGCTCCTCTGCCTTTGCCTCCTCTTTTGTCTTATCTTCTTTAGACTTCTCTTCCGCGGCCTTTTTCTCCGGCTCATTATCGCCGGCAGTTTTTCCTGAACACCCGGCTAATCCTATGAAACAGACAATAAACAAAAGTGCTATTCCCCATTTTCGCTTAGTCATTTTTCCCCCAGCTTTTTTAAATATTTGCTTCCTTTCTCTATATAGAAAGCTGTTTCCATTTTCTAATTGTATTCACCGGCGGAAAGGGGTATTCCTGCCATTCTGCAAGTTAAGTTGTACCTTTTTACCTATTTAAAAAAACACCTGCGGAAGTTTTCTTAAACTATGAAAGATTAGCTGCAGCAGGATCGGTTTTAGCAGCCTGACCGGGCTTATCTTCAAAAATTGGGCTGGATGCCGGTTTTGTGATGAGGGAGATTCCAACCAATGATAAAGTAGAGATGATCATAGCAATAGCACCAGTATCAAGTGCCGGAACAAAAATCCCTTTTACTTTCAGAATGTAAAGACCAAGGCTCGAGATGAAACCTAATGCAGATGAGCAAATAGCAGCTGTCTTTGTTGCGCGCTTCCACAGCAGACCAATGCTCAATACAGGCAGCAATGAGGCTGAGAAGATTCCCCAGGATGCATTGCCAAGCCAGCCAACGAGATCAGGCGGATTTAGTGAGAGCAGGAATGTAATAGCAATGATGATAAGAGTAAACCATCTGGATAGGGCCAATTCCTTTTTCTCCGGTAATTTTTCACCTTTCTTAATAATCTGCTGGTATATATCTCTTACAATCGATGAGCTTGCTACTAGAAGAAATGCTTCGCTGGTTGACATGATTGCTGCCATTACAGCGGCAAATATGATCCCGGCGACAACAGGCGGGAAAAAGTTTTCGATAAACATTGGGGCCACCATATCAGGAGTTGCCGGTGCTGCCATTTCCCCGCGGTTTACCATTACGCGTGTATATAATCCTACAAACCATAATAAAGCTGTTAATGCGTAAGTGGATGCCGCTATAATGCAAGCCCACTTAAGCATGGAAATTTTTCTGATCATATAAAATTTGGTTACCACATGCGGCTGTCCCTGATGTCCAATTACATAAATAAAGAAATAAGAAATAAAAGCAAAAATTCCGATTGGGCCTGTAGTATGGAAGGCCTGAACCATATCAGGATTAATAGCTGTCAGTTCAGCATTCATCTGGGACATGCCTCCAACCATTCTCATTCCGCCTATGAAAACAATTAAAGAACCAACAATCATGACAATCATTTGAATAAAGTCTGTCCAGACGGCACTGATCATTCCGCCGCCAACAACATAAACCGTTAATATGGCCACTCCTATAAATAAAGCAAGTTTATAATCAACTCCTAAGACAGTTTCAAGCATATTGCCCAATGCTTTATATTGAGCCATCTGATAGCCTATTGCTCCTCCAAGAATGGCAAGTGCAGTAATGGCCCGCACTGTTTTACTGTTATAGCGGATTTCCAATAAATCCGGAATGGTCAGAGCGCCAAATTTTTGTGTAATTCTCCTCATCGGCTTAGCCAATACCAAAAAGCTTACAAAAATCCCGGCAGTGGCAAAAATACCGATCATAAAAATGGCATAGCCATGCTCATACACAAGCCCAGTCAATCCAATAAAACCGTATCCGGACATGGTTGTGGAAGAGACAGCCAGGGCAACAAGCCACGGGCCAAATCTCCGGCCCCCGGTATAGAAGGTGTCCATGTCTTTCTGATGCTTCATCGATAATAACCCTATAACCAGGATCACAAGCAGATAGATAATTCCGATTGCCAAAATCATAAAGCATCATCCTCTTCCTCTTTATTTTTAAATGCCAATAATCCCCATAATCCAGCGGCGGCCAATGACAGCGGCCAAAAAACAAATAACATAAAAGTCATTAATGGCGATAATCCAAACATTTTTATTCCTCCTAATCTTTAAATTATTGATCAGTAAATTTAGGGTCCCTTTTTTGTATAAAAGCCCCGACCCCCTCCTTAATATCCTCGGTCTGAAAAACTTGGCCAAAATATTCAGCCTCGGTGATGAGTCCGTTTTCAAGCCTTTGCTCATAACCTTTATCTATCGACCTCTTGGCAAAAGCCAGGGCGGGAAGTGAATGATTGCTGATAGATTCCGCCAGATCCAAGGCTGTTTCAAGCGACTTTCCTTTAGGGGCAATCCGGTTAATTAAGCCTATCCGCCAGGCATCCTCTGCAGACAGTGGCTCACCGGTGAAAATCATTTCTTTTGCTTTTGATTTACCAATAAGACGTGATAGCCGCTGAGTTCCTCCCGCACCTGGAAATAAGCCAAGCTTGATTTCAGGCAGCCCGATTTTTATGTGCTCCTCTGCTATCCGGATATCACAGCTTAAAGCCAATTCACAGCCACCTCCCAGAGCAAACCCATTAATGGCAGCTATCGTGGGCTGCGGCAGCCTTTCCAGTTTATTTAAAGGCTCCTGAAGCCAGAGAGACTTTTCCTTTGCCAGTTCAATCCCTTTTCCCATCCAATCAGGAAAACCCTTTATATCGCCACCTGCGACAAAAGCCCTTTCTCCAGCCCCCGTAACGATAACAGCTTTGATATTGGAATCGCTTTCAATTTCATCCGCAGCAATTGATAAAAGCTCAATGACTTCCTCACTTAGAACATTCAGTGGTGGATTATCGATTATAATAATGGCAATTTTGTTTTGAATGGACCAGGAAACAGCTTTTGTTTTTTCCAATTTCATTCCTCCTCATCTCAGCTATATTGTTCTCTTAGCATGAACTTCTGAACCTTACCTGAAGGTGTGCGGGGCAGCTCTTCTGTAAAGATAATTTTTCTTGGTTTTTTATAGCTTGCAAGATACTTTTTGCAATGTTCGATGACTTCTTCTTCTGTAAACGTGCTGCCTTCCTTTTTGACTATGACTGCACATACAGCTTCAATATATTTCGGATCAGGAACACCAATAATGGATACTTCCTTCACACCTTCAAGGCGGTATAAGACATCTTCAATTTCAGCAGCATACACATTTTCTCCGCCGCTCCGAATCATATCTTTTTTTCGTCCGGCAATGGATAAATATCCTTCTTCATCCAGCACCCCTAAATCTCCTGTCCTGCACCATCCGCCTGTGAAAGTTTCTTTGGTGGCTTCCGGTTTTCGCCAATATCCAGCTGACACGGCAGGGCTTTTAATGGCAATTTCCCCGATTTCCCCTGGAGGAAGGGGCACTCTGTTCTGATCAATAATTTGAATTTCAGTCAATGGCAATGGCTTTCCAACCGTTTTCCCCTTTTTCAAAGCATCCTCGGAATCAAGACAGGCGGCAATGGGAGTTCCTTCTGTAAGTCCATAAACCTGAACAATGCCTATATGCGGGAAATTCTCTTTTAATTTTTCAAGTGCCCAAGGCATTAACGGGTCTCCGCCTGTATAAATTGTCTTTAGATTTATAAATTTGTAATCCACAAGATTAGCAAGATTGAGCATTTCATAAATCATAAAAGGGAAAAGGAAACAATCCGTTACGTATTCCTTTTCTATCACTGATAAGATTCTGGTTATTTCAAAACCTTTGCTCTCAGTTATAATCACCGTTCCCCCCATCATTAAAATGGGAAGCGCAATATCTTCCATTGCTCCTACATGATAGAGCGGGCCGGTAGTCATTCCGATTTCCTTTCCTTTAAAGTTCCACTTAAGAGCCTGCATAACAGAGAACCAAAAAGTGGTTTCGTGAGTCCAGATGGCCCCTTTCGGTCTACCGGTCGTACCGGACGTATACATTAACATTACGGGATCGCTGAGGCGAATGGAGTCTGTACTGATTTCATCTTCACCGCCATTCTCCAGCAGACTCCAGCTTTGAGCCCATACCGGTATCGGCCCAGTCCTACCCGCCAGGCAAATATACCTTTCCACTCCTGTATTTTTGCGAATAGATTCAATCCTGGGAGCCAGCTCCGAGTGAAAGCATAAAATTTTTGTACCGGAATCATTTAGGGCATACTCAAATTCGCTGCTGGTCAGACGGAAGTTCAGACGGACAGCGATAGCTCCAATTTTTGCAGCTGCAAAATACAACGCGAAATACTCAAGACAGTTATAGAGCAGAATCCCTATCCTATCGCCTTTTTGGACACCAAGATCTTTAAGCTTGTTTGCATAAGAGTTTGAAGTCCGGTGAAGGCATTCGTAACTCCATTCTCTGCCGGATTCTTCTTTAATAGCCACTTTGGCAGGATTTTCACGATTAATATCAAGTGCCATTTTCCTTGTAAAATATCCGAGATCCAAGAAATCCTCCTCCTTTAGTTATGTAAGCGTATACATATCTTTCAAAATAGTTTTCTATTAAAAACATAATGCAAGTTTTGTGCCACATTGGAATTTCAATGGATAAGCCATTCCTGCCAGATTCACGATATTATTTTTCCGACTTTTCAGAAATATTACTGCATATACATGTCCTCAAATATTAAAACTAAAATGAAAAACGCAAAAATCCGGGATTTCGGATTGGATTCCGAGTTCCCGGATTTTTGGCATTAAAAAGAAATATTATATTTTTTTATTTTATCGTAAATAGTAGAATTGCCAATTCCCAATGATTCTGCAGCTTTATTTTTGTCATACCTGTACCTTTTTAGAGCGGCTTCGATTGCATTCTTTTCGGTTTCTTCCAATAAAACTTTTAGATTTTTCACTTCTGGTTTCTTTTTCCCGCCTTTTAGATAATCAGGAAGTTCCTCAACACCAATCAATTCACTGTCAGTTAAGTGGACACTGGCTTCCAGAACGTTTTCTAATTCCCGGATATTTCCCGGCCAGTCATATTGTCTAATCAGAGCGGCTGCCTCAGGACTTGTTCCAGTCACCCTTTTGCCTATCCGCTTAGTCGCTTTCCTCAAAAAGTGTTCGGTCAAGATCGGCAAATCAGATCTTCTGGACCTTAAAGGCGGTATAAATAACTGCACCGCATTAATCCTGTAAAACAAGTCTTCCCGGAATAATTGATCATTGATCATTTTTTCAAGCGGACGATTTGTAGCAGCAATCACTCTCACATTCACTTTTTTAGGCTGAAGCGCCCCAATAGGCTCGAATTCTCTTTCCTGGAGAACCCTTAATAGTTTCACCTGCATATGCAATGGCATGTCCCCTACTTCATCAAGAAAAATAGTCCCTCCATCAGCCAAATGGAATTTCCCTATTTTTCCGCCTTTTCTTGCACCTGTAAATGCTCCATCCTCATAGCCGAACAGCTCAGATTCCAATAAATGTTCAGGTATGGAGCCGCAGTTTACTTTAACAAAAGGCTTCTCGCTCCTTTCACTCAGCTGATGAATGCTTTGGGCAACGATTTCCTTCCCTGTACCGCTCTCCCCCCTCAAAAGAGCAGAAATATCGCCTCTTGCAATGCGCATGACTCTATCTTTCAGATCTTTAATCTCCGGTGTTTCCCCGATCAGATCATGAAGGGAATATCTTAATCCATTCGACTCATTCCATTCGCTTCGATAATAATTGAGCTCAGATAATACCCCTTTAATATGACTGTTCAATTTCTTCCATTCATCCAAATCACGAAATATTATCGTACCGACTGCTCCGACAATATCATTATTTTCGATAATCGGAATGCGGTTGGCGATGACAAAATCGCCTTGCAAAAATTGTAAATCAGCAAAATCCTGTTTACCAGTTTGTGCAACGAGATGCATTTTTGTATTTTCAATAACATCCGTTGCATGTTTGCCAATAACTTCGTCTCTTTGAACTTCAAGAAAATCACAATAATTATTGCTCATATATTGAATGATTCCATCTGCATCAACAATAACAATTCCATAGTATGTACTTTCAAAAATCAAGTCCAGCAATTGATTATTGATTAATAGTGCCGTATTGTTCATACTAACCCCCCTTTTTTAAATATTCGTCTTCTTCCTATTTTAGCATGTTATTTTTAGGAATCAGCAAATATAGACAGAAAATTCATAAGAGTAAATTTTATGTTAAGCATTAGTCCCAATTCCTCAGCGCATTGGAGCAAACCATTTCATGAAAGGGCAAACAGTCTGCATGTTGGAAATGTATCCCTTTACGTTTAAGAATCTTTTGCTGATGGTGAACTGAAGCGGATCTCCATTTCTGCTACACGGTGAAAGCTGAAGACGTTTTTTGGCAACATGATGGGCGATATTACAATTGGATAAAAACTCTCTCCCTATTAGGCTATACCCACCCTTATTAGATATTTATACTACTTTATTAACCTTGAGGACAGGTAGCCTGTGCTATTAAACTTTGTTTAAGTGATCTTTTTATCAATTTGGTTTTGGGATTAAGAGCAGTCAAAGTGCAAATTGTTCATAATTAACAGACAAAATTTAATTCCTACTTGACTAATCGGATAAATATGAATTAAAATAAAACTAACAATAAGGGAGGGTTCATTACATGCCATTAAACAGAGAAACGTTAATCAGCAAATTATTATCACTTTCTAAATTCCAGCATAATCACAGCTTGTTTAATTTAAGTGACCGAAAGCTGGAAGCTCTGTATCTGGATCATATTTTGTTTTCTCCTCACCCTCACAGCGGACATCAATCAATTAAATTAGTAGGAAAAAATAGATAATAAGAAAGCCTGCAAATGCTCACATAGCATTGCAGGCTTTTTTTAACCAAAAAACTCCATATGTCCTTTTTCAGATCTGTAGTATTCCAATCTATCCCTTAATGTTCCTGTATGAAATTCAAATTTATGTCCATCCGGATCAGTAAAATATATCGATTTCTTATCTCTCATGTCTCTCGCACGACCAGGCAGGATATGAACTTTCAGCTTTTCAAGTTTATTGCACATATTTTCAAAATCTGAGTCATCGACTTTAAAAGCAACATGAGTATACGAATGGGCAATTTCATTCCTTGGTATGTTCCGTTCTTCATTCAGGGCAATCCAAATTCCCGCCAATTCAAAATATGCAGTCGTTTTGCCTTTTACCAGCAGCTTTGCATTAAATACATTTTTATAAAATTGTATCGACCTCTCCAAATCTGAAACGGAAAATAAGAAATGATTTATACCCCTAATCGACAAATGTTCAACCTCCAAATCAGCATTTTAGTAAAACAATCTTTGCATACCAATTTAGACGCACGACGGGCCAATTATATTTCATATTCATTTCCTGCGCATAAAAAAAAGGGAAATCCTTGATTTCCCTTTCCGATTAATTCTTAGCCAATTTAGGCACCATATTCTCCTGCTTAGGCTCTTCAACCGAGTCCTCCATTGGTGTTGCGCGTTTAATGAAGAAAGCCAGAACAAGTGCAGCTGCAGCTATAAAGGTTGCTACGAAGAAAGCATCGTTGATTCCCTCAAGCATGGCTTTCATTAGAACCTGCTGCTGCATTTCCGCCACAGCAGCTTCAGTCATCTGGCCGCCATTAGCCATAGCCCCGCCTTTCATTGCTTCTTTCGCAATTTCAGCAGCATGCGTTTCCGTTCTTGTTGACATAACTGTTACCAATAAGGCTGTGCCAATGGCACCTGCCACCTGGTTCAGTGTGTTGTTCATTGCAGTTCCATGCGGATATAATCTTCTAGGCAGCTGGTTCAGGCCATTTGTTGAAACTGGCATCATGACCATGGACATCCCGAACATCCTGATTGAGTTGAGTATAATCAGTTGAGTATAGGTTGTTTCTAGAGTCAGCCTGCTGAATACATACGTAGTTCCTACTGTAATGGCTAAACCAATGATCGCCAAAATCCGGCCCCCGATTTTATCGAACAGCTTTCCAGTTAATGGCGACATCACAGCCATAACAAGGGCACCTGGAAGCATCATCAATCCCGCATCCAGCGGTGAAATCCCCCTTAATGTCTGAACATAAATCGGAATCAGAATCATTCCTGAGAACAGTGCCATATTTACCGTCATACTGATAGCTGAAGATAATGCAAACATTGGGTACTTATAAACACCAAAATTAAGCATCGGACGTTCTGATTTGGTTTGTTTTAAAATAAACCAAATTAAACTTATGACTCCAACTGCAATTGTTAAATACACATGAGGGCTGTCCCAGCCCTTGTTACCTGCAGAACTGAATCCGTAAAGTATTCCGCCAAACCCTATACTTGAAAGGACAAGAGAAAACATATCCAGACGGATATTCACTTTTTCCTTTTTGTCTTTCAGCATGACGGCTCCAAGAACTAAAATGACACCCGCAATTGGTGAAAGGAAGTGGAATAACATTCTCCAATCATAATGTTCAATAATCCATCCTGAGAGAGTTGGCCCAATTGCAGGGGCAAACATTAAGATCAGACCAAATACACCCATGGCTGCTCCGCGTTTTTCAACCGGGAAGCTGATCAGCATTACATTCATCAAAAGCGGCATCATAATAGCCGACCCTGAAGCCTGCAGCATTCTGCCTGCCAGCAAAACCGGGAATACGTGAGCAATACCCGCTACAAGCGTACCGATTGTAAATAGTCCCATTGCCACAATAAATAGCCTGCGGACTGTATATTTTTCAATTAAAAAGGCAGTAGCCGGGATCAAGATACCATTAACCAGCATAAAACCGGTAGTCAGCCACTGCACTGTTGCCGCTTCTATTTCTAAATCTGCCATGATAGATGGCAGGGCAATATTTAATAATGTATTATTCAAAAAGGCAATAAATGCCCCGATCATTAAAACAGCAAGAATCCCATAAGGCGGCCGGTCTGTTTTATTGTTTATTGCTTGTTCCATTATCTTTCCTCCTGTACAATCAGTTCATTCTTTTATACTCTCGTTACACACAAATCATATAATATACTATGAGTTCAACTTTTGCAACAAAAAAATCCTTGTAAAATAGAGGGTTTGTGTAAAATAATACAATGAGGTACTATTAAGTTATACACATAGTTCAAATAAAATGACAGGTGATTATAGATGAATAACAGGAAAATGCATGTTATAAAAAAAGCACATCAATTATTCCTGGATAAAGGTTTTCAGGCTACATCCATTCAGGATATTTTAGATTACAGCGGGATTTCTAAGGGCACCTTCTATAATTATTTTTCTTCAAAAAACGAGCTTCTTATCTCCATTTTTAAAACATTGCATGAAAAAATGGAATCAGAACGCAATAAACTTCTTATTGGCCAGGACCCAAGCAGCTTAGAAGTATTCACACAGCAGATCGAATTACAAATGAATATGAATCGGACCAATAAGCTGGTTGCCCTTTTTGAAGAAGTACTTGTGTCAAATGACCCTGAGCTCAAGCAGTTTATTAAGGAAGGCCAGCTTAGAATGGTGAATTGGATTTTCAGCCGGTTTATTGAAATCTTTGGTGAGGACAAGAAACCCTATTTACTGGACTGTGCCATAATGTTCCTTGGCATCCTCCATCATAACGTAAAATACTATACAAAATTCTTTGAATTCTCTTCCAGCATTAATCCAGTGGTCCGTTATAGTGTCGAGAGAATCAGGAAGATCGTTGAAGAGGTCAGTTCTGCCGATGAATACTTGCTGAAGCCTGAACTGATTGAAAATAGATTTAAGCAGACAGATTATAGAAATGTGCATATTCTCTGCAAATCCATATTGATTTTAAAGAAATCCATCAACCAGGAAGAACAGAACGATTGCATGGATCTTCTGGACTTTATCCAGGAAGAAATGATTCATTCGAAAAAGCCAAGAAAATTTCTCATTGATAGCGCACTCCAATCTTTGAGCAGGTGCATTGCATTTTTGGATGCCAAAGAATTTGAGAATCTTGAAAATCTGGTTTCATCCTGCTTTAAACACCTGGAAGAAGAACCGGTATAATTTTAGGCCTGCCCCATTCTGAGGGAGGCTTTTTTTAGCTATTTCCCCTATTCATTCATAATCCTTCCAAAAACGGTAACACTACACTTAATGCCGAAAAAATTGGTGATTACAGAATGAAAAAAGAGTTAAAAAAGAAGAGACCTGTGTCAGAGATTGAACTTGACGAGCTGGAAAAGTCGCTTTCACGGTCTCATGATTTTCAAAAAGTTCATTATTGTAACAGACAAACTAGCCTCTGCTTTTCTTTTACTTATTTCAAAACACTGATTGACCAAAAAATAATCACAAAAAGTTTGCTCCCTCAGCTTCTTCTTGGTGAGTTCAACAGAATTGATGATTTGAAAAAACTTTTGCCATCTGCAAGCATTCAAATATGCGAAGATCTCTCAAAAGCAGAACATATGCTTTTGAATGGCTATGTGATGGTTACATCAGAAGCCGAGAAGCAAAAAGCGGCTTTTATGGCTGCTAAATGTTCATATGTCAGGGAAATCACACATCCGGAAGTCGAGCAAACGGTTATTGGAGCAAAGGAAGCCTTTGTTGAGTCTCTGGAGAATAATTTGAATTTAATCCGCAAACGGCTGCCCATCTCTGAACTGATCATCGAGGAATATATAATCGGAAGCATATCCAGAACAGTAGTGGCCGTTCTCTATATTGAGGGAATTACGAATACAGATAATGTCAGCATGGTAAAAGAACGAATCGAAAATATAGATTTTGACGAAATCACTGACAGTTCTTACATTGGACAGCTCATTTCAGATAATAAGAACTCCCCCTTTCCTCAGCTGCTGGATACAGAAAGACCGGACAGGGCAGCCGCTGTCCTTGCTGAAGGAAAAATAGTGATAGCCGTAGATGGGTCACCGCATGTACTTATTACCCCTACAACTTTTTCTGAATTCTTCAGTTCCTTTGAAGATTATTTTTTAAATTGGACTATCGCTTCTTTTGCCAGAATATTGCGGGCCTTTTCTGTTATTTTTTCCATACAGATCACGTCTATTTATGTTGCAACGCTTACTTATCATATGGAGCTTGTCCCCACCGATTTATTAGGAACATTGGTAACTTCAAGGCAGCATATTCCTTTGCCTCCTTTCTATGAAGCGTTAATGCTTGAACTGGTAATAGAGCTTTTAAGAGAAGCTGGAGCCAGATTGCCTACGAAAGTTGGTCAGACAATCGGTATCGTAGGGGGGATTGTTATTGGGACTGCGTCTGTACAGGCAGGGCTGACAAGTAATGTCCTGTTAATCTTTATCGCCCTTGCAGCACTTGCCGCTTTTACTACACCTGTATATAAGATGAATAATACCATCCGATTTCTAAGATTTCCGTTTTTATTATTCGCAAATTTATGGGGTTTTGTAGGTGTGCTGTTCTGTTCATGTATTTTGTTAACTCATATGATCAGGCTCACATCTCTCGGCAGACCCTTTATGGAGCCGTTTTATCCTCCCAGATATCGGGACTTGAAAGATTCATTTATAAGATTCCCGTTTCAGCCTTTGAGGCCTGTGTATTTAAGAACGCAAAATCCCCATCGGTTCCAGCCTCAGAAAAAATTAAAGGTCAAGAAAGATATTGATGAATGAATAAAAAAGAGAGCCTGTGCACATAACCCTGTCAAGTAGACATTGAAAAAAGAGTATACTAAGCTGCGGCCTTTTCACGATATTCAATCGGGGAAAGGTCGTTTAATTTACTTTGAAAACGGTCTTGATTGTAATAATGTATATATTCCTGGATTGCTACATAAGCTTCTTCCATTGTTTTAGGGCGTACTAAATAAACTTTCTCCGTCTTTAAATGAGAAAAGAAACACTCTATACAAGCATTATCATGACAGTTTCCTCTTCTTGAATGGCTGCCTATAATTTGGAGGTCTTCCTTCACTTGTTTTTCGTATGCTTTGGTTGTATATTGAAACCCCTGATCCGAGTGGAGTAAAGCATTTTTTTCGAACTGCTTGCCTCCTAGCTGTTTTATAGTGTCTAGGACTAACTTAAGATCGTTCCTTTCAAGATAACTGCCATGAAACGATTTCGTTGTTATATAAGTCTAATACAGCTGACAGATAGACAAACTCATTCCCAACTCGAATGTAAGTAATATCTGTGACGAGTTTTTCATACGGTTTTTCAGCAAAGAACTCACGATTTAAGTCATTGGGAAATAAAACGGATCCTTTCTGTCCATAGAATGGACGTTTCTTGCGAATGACAGAACGAATACCTAATTCCCTCATCAATCTTCTGACCCGTTTATGATTAGCTACAATTCCCTCCTGGGAAAGAGCCCTTGTCATTCGTTTATATCCATAGTAAGGATGCATTTTGTGGATGGCTAGGATATGCTCTTTTAATAACATATTCTCCTCAAAACGGATTCTTCGTATAGGATTTGTGCTGCGCCACTTGTAATATCCTGCTTTTGAAACCTCCCCAATTTTCATAGCCACGTAAGGGGATACTTTTCCCTTAAGTTATCAATAATTTGAAATCGATCTGCTTTTAGGATCAGTCCTTCCCATGTAGATTTGGATTGCGCTTTTTTAATTATTCCACCTGCGCTTTCAGAAAGGCATTCTCTTCTTCCAGGCTATTAAAGTTCTTTTTATTCCAATGCCCACGCTGGTCATCAAATGATTCTCCGTTTCGTACTTTTTGAACCCAATTTGCCCCTCTGTATAGGTTTAAAAGGTTTGTCCTTTTTTGGCCATAGAAAAAAAAACCCCTAAGTAGACTAGTAAGAACATCATATCATGTTCTCTTTTTTTACAGTCTACCTGAAGGGGATCATACCACTGGCTTACAAGTGCCAGGCTTTTTTTATATCTTCTTAGATTTGTCCTCCCATGGTTCAAAGGAAAATGGGATTCCGATCATTTTCGCGGTGAGTTCATCATAAGACACAAGATCTTTCTTGGATAATTCTTTTAATGACTTTTTCCCCATGGCTCTTAAAGCCATTTTGATTTCCTCGGTGCTAGCGGTCAAGAACTTTTCCGCCGACTTAGCCCCATCCTCCGTTTTAAATACATCTTTGAATTTCCCCTGGTTCCAGACAGCCTGTGTTGGCGGTTCAAAAGGAAGAGCATTCAATGTTTGTTTATGAGAAACAGTAAACAGCATTACAGATCCCAGATAAACCGCATCCGCTCCAAGCGCCAGGACTTTTAAAAAGTGTCCTGGTGTAAAAAGACCGCCAGAAACAATTAAGCTGATATCCCCCTTCATTTTTCTTTTTTCAAGATGGTTTGAGGCACGGGTGATAGCATGCAGGGTTGGTATTCCAAAATCGTCTGCCAATAAGGGAGGTGCACCGACAGAAGCCCCTTGTCCCCCATCAACCGCGATAAAATCCACCCCGATTTCGATTAAATGATCAATATCATCTTCGATCTTTCCGCCTGCCCCTATTTTTGCGCCGATCGGGACACCTCCGGACATTTTACGCAGCTCATCCACCAGCTCTTTTAAATCCTTCAATGTCTGTTTTTCAAAAAAATGTTCCATTATATGGGCAGTTTCGTTTTCCTTTAACCCCATGACTTCCCTTGCACGACCGGTTAAATTTTCAGGGGAGATGTTGCCGCCCATACCCAGTGTAGCTCCCTGACCCAGCTTAAGTTCAATCATGTCCGCCCTTTTAATAGTCTTTTCTTCCTTACCCCACTCCGTCTTGGAGAACTGAAGAATGTACTTCCCCGCACTTTCAAGCTCTTCAGGCAGTATTCCGCCTTCACCGGAATTGATGGCTGTTCCTGTATTCTTGGCAGCTGTGGCCAATGCAATTTTGACTTGCTCACTTAAAGCGATTCCATAGGCCATTCCACTAATCATCAGTGGAATTTTGATTTTCATCGGCTTTTTCGCTTTTGGACCAATTGTCACTTTCACATCAACATCTTCGTCGCCGTCAATGGGAAAAGGTGATGTTTGTGCAGGGATAAACGTAATTTCTTCAAAATGCGGCCATTTTTTTGAGGAGCCAAATGGACGGTGAAGCACATCCCCCGTTTCAGCACGAAGGTTGTTTTCAAGCGCATTTTGAATGCCCATATGCTTAAAGCCGGGAATCAGCTCAATGAGGTTTTCCTGATAGCTGTCTGTCATAATAATTTTTCCTGCCTGCTTCACTGCCCGCTTCATGATCCAGCGCCAGCCGATAACAAGCATAAATAATAAAAAAATATATAATAAGGAAATCATTGCAAGTGTTGCAATTAATAATATATTGGTCATTAGTCTTCTCCAAAAGATCTTTTAGATTCCATTATTTCCATTGAGAGGGAATTTAACCTATGACTTTTGGGTTTTTGGAATAATCACAAAGCTGAAAGTAAACTCTATGTGAAAATATAGAATGAGGTGAAATGATGGACAACCGCGAGAATGTTCAGTCGAAAAATATTAATGAAGAAAACCGAGTTAATGGAAGTCTTCTTGAATCTATGATGGAGCCTATGGACCAGCTATCTAAGATTCCTCCAGAGAAAACAGACCGAAGAACCAGTGATGGAGAGACGAATTAACAAATGAAGAAAGCCGGCATTTTTGAATGCCGGCTTTCATTTTTGATAAGGAGTATCTTGATAAAAGTAATTAGGGGTTTTCACTTCATTATTATACTGCTTATGAAAAATATGTGCAGCAGCAGGGGAAACGGGCGGAATCAGCCAGGTCCAGTCACCGGTCAAATCCCTTCCCTGGTTCTTTTCGTTTTCTTCAAATTTCTTGAATTGCTGTGCAGCGGTATGATGGTCTACTATGCTAACCCCTTCTTTTTTAAAGGAATGCAGTACGGCTGCATTTAATTCCACCAGGGCCCGATCCTTCCACAGCGAAGAATTCGACCTGGTATCAAGCCCCATTAATGAGGCAATTTGAGGAAGCATATCATAACGAAAATCGTCTGCCAGGTTCCGCGCACCAATTTCAGTACCCATATACCAGCCATTGAATGGGGCTGCATTATAGGAGATGCCCCCAATTTCCAGTTTCATATCCGATATCATCGGGACTGCGTACCATTTCAAACCGAGATCACAGAACCAATTATACTCTGGATGCTCAATCTCTATTTCAAGAATCATCTCTTCCGGTATTTCCCTTAATTGGGGCGGCTGATTGTTCATTTGTATAACTAATGGCAGCACATCAAATTTGCCGTACTTCGGCTCCCAGCCCAATTTCATGCATTGCTTTGTAAATGCGATGGAGTGAGGATCGCCAATAATGCCTTCCTCTGTCTCATACCCAGCATACCGGATTAGCTGATGATTCCAAATTCTAAGTCCCTGTTCGGAAGTGTCCGGAGAGAAAATGGTGATGGCCGGACGCAGTCTGCCATTGTTAGTGGCAAATTGTATATGTTCAAAAAGAGCAGAAAATACTTCATCCGCTTGTTTCACATTCCGCTTGTCCAAAACATTCAGCTGATCCCAGAACAGCCTGCCGATGCAGCGATTGCTATTTCGCCAGGCTGCTTTTGCACCAAATTCCAATTCTTCAAAAGTATGTTCATAATACCCTTGCTTTGCAATAGAATATTCGATTTCCCTTAACCTGCTGTTTAGCTCAGCAGGACATTTATTCTGTTCACCATAATACATTTTTATAAATTCTGCTGCTTTTTCAAGTAAGTCCTTTTTCAAAGATGAATCCTCCCAGAATAGACTATTTGTTAATGATAGCATAGGCAGGGTTGGGGAAAAAGTAATGATGTTCTGTGGTTTGCCTGATGTTACTGGTATTGAGGTGGAGCTTTCTGAATTACTTCCATAGAAGTTTTCGCAAAGAAAAAAGAGAACCGCACGGGTCCTCTGCTTCAACCATTAATTTATCTTATATATTCTAGCTTCATGGGGATGCAGTAATTCTTCATTTTTTTCAAAGTCACTCTTATAATTAGAAAGAATCAGCTTCCGATTTGTGAATCCATTAAAGGTAAATCTCTGCTGTTCGTCATCATGGTTTAAAACTATCAGCCAGGTTACATCATTATAGGAACGTGTATATACATATAGGTGTTCATCATCTGGCAATAGATCCTTATAATCCCCGTAAACCATTACCTCGTTTTGTTTTCTTAATTCAATCAGCTTTTGATAAAAATAATATACGGAGTCTGTATCATTCAGAGCTGATTCGACATTGATTTCCTTATAATTCGGATTCACTTTGATCCATGGTTCACCAGCTGTAAAGCCTGCCTGGCAGCTTGCATTCCACTGCATCGGTGTCCTGGAGTTATCGCGGCTCAAAAGCAATAAGCTTTCAAAAACCTCCTGAGGGTCACGCCCTTTTGAAACTTCTTCATGATATTTATTTTTCATAGCAATGTCATTGTAGTCTTCAATGGAATCAAATCTCACACCTGTCATGCCGATTTCTTCGCCCTGATAGATATAAGGAGTTCCAGGCAAGGTATGAATCATAGCTGCCAATAGCTTCGCAGACTGAATACGGTACTGGCCATCATTTCCATAGCGGGTAACCTGTCTTGTGTGATCATGGTTGTTAAGGAATTGCGAATTCCACCCTTTTTTCTTAAGGCCATCATGCCAGCTTGTTTGGATTTCCTTGAATCTCAGCATATCCCATACCGGCATTTCATCTGCCACCTGAAAATGGAACAGAGTGTTCAGTTCATTTCTGCTTTCATCCACATAGAGCAGTCCCTCTTCCGGTGAAACAAACGGGATCTCACCGACAGTCATCACATCATAATGCTGAAGGACTTCCCGGTGCATTTCCTGAAGATAGTCATGGATACCGGGGTTATTGGCCAGGTAGCTTATATCATAAGGATTCTCTGCCTCTGATAAATCTTCTTTTTTGGCCAGTAAATTAATCACATCCATTCGAAACCCGTCAATGCCTTTATCCAGCCAGAAGCGCATCATTTTGTAGATTTCCTGGCGCAGTTCAGGATTTTCCCAATTAAGATCCGGCTGCTCGACTGCAAAGGAATGATAATAATATTGTCCTGATGCTTTGTCCCATTCCCAGCAGGATGGAGCAAAATAGGAGCGCCAATTATTTGGCTCCCTGCCATCCTTTGGATCCTTCCAAATATACCAATCTCTTTTCGGATTATTTTTGGAGGAGCGTGATTCCACGAACCAGGGATGCTGGTCAGAAGTATGGTTTACAACCAGATCCATAATGACCTTCATACCGCGCTGATGTATTTCATGGATCAGCTCATCGAAAGCTGCCATGTCACCGGCTTTTTCCATAATTCCATAATAATCTGAAATGTCATAGCCATTATCCCGGTCTGGTGATTGATAAAAGGGATTCAGCCAAATCACATCAACGCCAAGATTCTTAATATAATCAAGCTTTTTTATAACCCCTCTTAAATCACCATAGCCATCACCATCGGAATCAAAAAAGCTTCTCCAGTAAATTTGATATACAACAGCTTCTTTCCACCATTTTTTACTCACAGGGCCACCTCATTATCATCAAATCTTCGTAAAAAAGGGCCCTATACAGGCCCTGTCTTTATTTTTTCAAACGATACACTCTAGCTTCATATGGCTTGAGTGTCAGGTTATCAATTTCTTCATTTTCATCTGCAGTCAAGTTGGATATCAGAAGTTCCTTAGACGAATAAAGGACATGTTCCGGCAGCTTAAAGTCCGGTGTTCCATCACTGAAGTTGCAGATCACAAGCAGCTGGTCATCACCCAGAGTCCGTGTAAAAGCAAAGATCTGCTCATCCTCTTCCATTATTAAATCGAATGCTCCATATACAATCACTTCATTTTGCTTTCTAAGCTGAATGAGCTTCTTATAAAAATGGAAGATCGAGTCTTCGTCTTTTAAAACTGCTTCTGCATTAATCTTCTCGTAATTCGGGTTCACATTGATCCAAGGGTTTCCGTCTGTAAAGCCTGCATTCGGGCTGGCATCCCACTGAACAGGCGTTCTCGCATTATCCCTGCCTCTCTCATGAATGCCTTTAAAAATCTCATCATGTGTTAAGGAATCCGGTGTAAGATCACGGTAGGCATTCAATGTTTCGATATCACGGTAATCATTGATATCATTGAACTTAACATTTGTCATGCCGATTTCCTCGCCCTGGTAAATATAAGGCGTCCCCTGCATCATATGAAGGCAAACAGCAATCATCTTACCAGAAGTTACACGGTATTCTTCTGAATCATTTCCCCATCTGGAGATGGCGCGGGGCTGGTCATGGTTGCTCCAGTACAGACTGTTCCAGCCATCTTCTTCAAGGCCCTTTTGCCACTTGTTGAAGATCTCTTTCAAATCAGTCAATTTCCAGGGGCGGGGGTCCCATTTGCCGTATTGTCCATCTCCAAGGCCCACATGTTCAAAATGGAATACCATATTTAATTCATTTCTGTCCCGGCCGGTGTAGAGTTTGCCTTCATCAACTGTTACACCAGGCATCTCGCCAACCGTGATGGTATCATACGGGCTAAGGGCTTCCTTGTTCATTTCCTGCAGGAACTCATGAATTCTTGGACCGTTCATATAATACTCGCTGCCGTCCCCATATTTGTGTCCTTCCCTGATCTTCCCCTGAGGATAGCTCGTATCTTTTGAAATGAAATTGACTACATCCATGCGGAAACCATCAATGCCTTTATCCAGCCAGAAGCGCATCATTTCATACACTTCATTTCGCAGAACAGGATTTTCCCAGTTCAAGTCAGGCTGCTTATTGCTGAACAGATGCAGGTAATACTCGCCGGTTTGTTCATCATATTCCCACACGCTTCCGCCAAACGCTGCTCCCCAGTTAGTAGGAGGCTCGCCATTGTCCGTCTTTTTCCAGATATAATAATCCCGATACGGATTATCTTTAGATTTTCGTGATTCCTTGAACCACTGGTGTTCATCGCTTGAATGGTTGACAACGAGGTCCATCATGATTTTGATGCCGTGTTCATGGGCTTTTGCAAGCATCCCGTCAAAGTCTTCCATAGTTCCGAACTCATCCATAATATTACGGTAATCTGAGATGTCATAGCCATTATCATCATTAGGCGATTTGTAAACGGGAGATAGCCAGATGACATCGATCCCCAATTCGGCTAAGTATGGAATCTTTTCAGTGATTCCGTTGATATCGCCAATTCCGTCCCCATTTGAATCATTGAAGCTTCTTGGGTAGATTTGATAAATAACGCTTTCTTTCCACCATGTTTTGTCCAATTTATACAACTCCGATCAAAGAAAAATTTCATCTTTATTTTATTGAACCCTTCATTACACCGCTTATGATCCATTTTTGAGCAAAGATGTACACAATAATCATTGGCGCAAGTGCCATTAAATAGGAGGCAAATGCAAGATTATAATCTGTGCTGAATTGACCCTGGAAAATGTACTGCACCAGCGGAAGTGTGGCCATTTCCCGGTCGCTGAGCAGGACAAGCGGAAGCATGAAGTCATTCCATGCACCAAGGCTTGTAATGATGGCGACGGTTGCATTCATTGGTGCCAGAAGCGGGAAAATGACTTTCCAGAAAACACCCCATGTGGTTGCTCCGTCCATGATAGCCGCTTCTTCCAATTCAACCGGAATGGCACGGATATAGCCAATATAAATAAACACATTGAATGAAAGGTTGAAAACGATATACAAAATGATTAATCCAACCAGATTATCCATTCCCCATGCACTGGTCTGTTTAACAAGCGGCAGCATGATGATTGGAAAAGGAATAAACATTGCACTTAAAAAATAGAAGTATAGGAACTTATAAAACTTCTTATGAAGGTTTCTGGCGATGGCATATGAAACAAGCGAGTTCGTTAACACTGTAAAAATGACTACAAATACTGTAACAAATGCACTGTTTTTAAATGCATTAAAGAAATTAGTCATTTCAATGGCCTGTGCAAAGTTGTCAAATGACCATGATTTAGGAAGAGCCAGTAAATTACCTGCCATTTCAGGCGGTGTTTTAAACGCAATGGTAATAGTTAAATACAGTGGAAAAAGAATGAGCAATGAACCTAAGATTAATAGAGTGGTCACAAGCCAGCTCGTTTTTTTGCGATTCATTAGTTTTCCACCTCTCTTTTATTTAAGAATTTCAGCTGAATAACAGAAAAGACGATGATGACGATGAAGTATATGACCGCATTGGCTGATTGATAGGCAAACTCGCCGCCTTCAAATCCTCCTCTGTAAATTAGCAGAGAAATGGATTCGGTCGACTTTCCCGGACCTCCTCCAGTCAAGGCAACAATCTGATCAAAGACCATAAGGAAGTTTTTCAATGAGAGAACCATATTAATGGTGAAAAATGGCGCGATGAGCGGAAACGTAATTTTCCAAAACTTTGTCCAGACACCGGCACCATCAATGCTTGCTGCTTCATATAAATCCTCTGAAATTGTCACAAGCCCTGCAAGATACAATATCGTATTAAAGGACACAGCCTGCCAAACGGCTACAATAACAATTCCGATCCAGGCAAGGTCCGGGTTTCCAAGAATATTGCGGGTCAAAAATTCCCATTCGAATGCATCGCCAATCTGCGGCAGGAAATGAGCAAAAATAAAATTAAAAATAAAGCCAACAATCAAGATACTCAGAATGTAAGGCAGGAAGTAGATTGCCCGAAGCGTTTTGTGAAACTTTATCTTGGAATTAAGCCCGATGGCCACAAGAAGGCTTATGATATTGACCAAAATGGTCGCAACAATGGCAAATTTAAAAGTAAATAAGTAGGCATCCCCTGCCCGTTCATCTTTAAAAACGTTTAAGTAATTTTTTAACCCAACGAAATTCCAATCTCCATACCCTTTCCAATCTGTAAAGCTGTAAAAAATCCCCTGCAAAGCGGGAAAGCTGTGGAAAATAAAGAAAAGAAGGAAAGCGGGTATGGTGATGATGAGAAACACACTGTTTTTCTTTTTCATAGTGACAACTCCTTTTTAGAAAGCCAGGAAATCATGAGATTCCCTGGCCCGATGCCTTTATCGGTTTTGAACTTTTTCCCACTCGCTGTCCATTTTCTTCAGGAATTTTTCTTTATCTTTCTTGATCAGGAATTCCTGAACAAGGTTTTCGGCTCCCATGCCTGCAGGGTAATAGTGATCAGGGAAGCTTGTGATAGTGCCATTTTCAAAGTTAGCTTTGATTCCCTCAAACACCGGATCTTCCTGATACACTCCTTCAATGGCTGAGAAAGCTTTCTGCTCGTCAATATACTTTTGAGCTGTATCTTTATTCATCATGAATTCAGCAAATTTCATCGCTTCTTCTTTATGCTCAGTATCTTTGCTGACTGCTAAAAGAACATCTACACCAGAAACAAGCTTGTTTTGTGCAGGATCGTTTGTTACAGGCATTGGAAATACTCCAAGTTCCATGTCAGGATTTGCTTTAAGAATTTCGGGGATTGCCCAGTTGCCCTGCAGGTAGAAAACAGATTTGCCAGCCGCAAATGCATTGTTTCCATCCCCGTAAGCGACACCCATATTGTCCTTGTGGCCATACTGAACTAATGTAGCCATCTTGTCTGCAACTTCATCATATTTATTGGTGAATGATGTTTCCCCTGCGTTTTTCTTTTCAGCAAAGTCTTCACCCGCTACATTAGCGCCAAGTGAGTTCCATGCAATCATGCCTGTCCAGGCATCTTTTAATGTGAAGTAGATTGGTATGTCACCGGCAGCTTTAACCTTGTCAAGGCTGGCAATGAATTCATCCCAGGTAGTTGGGACTTCAAGGCCATGTTCTTCAAATTTCGCTTTGTTGTAAATTACGGCATTTGCATTTGTAGCATACGGAAGACCGAAAGTGCCTTCCTCTTCAGGTCCAACCAGACGATTGATCATGTCGATATAGGATGGCTGAACTGTTTTAGCTAAATCTGTCCCTGAAAAATCTTCAAGAACGCCTGCACGGCCAAGCTCGCCGTATGTAGCATTACCAGCGATAGACATGATGTCAGGCAGATCGTTTTTGGTCAAACGTGTTTTCAAAACTGTTTCTGCTTCCGGCGGTGCATCCAATTTGATTTTAATGTCTGGGTTTTTCGCTTCAAATTCTTTAATCAATCCTTTGTACGTTTCGATGCTTTCTGATTTATTAGAGAACAACTCAAGCGTTACTTTTCCGTCTTCAGCACCATCAGATGAACATCCAGCCAGTAAAGATGCTCCTAAAGTTAATGCCATTACACCTGCAGTCATTTTTTTAAACATGATAGATCCCCCTATTTGTTTTATAGTTAAATCACGTAAACGTTTACGTAATTAACCTGAGAAAAAGAGAGTTATGACTTGCTCTCTTTCACACTCATTCTTTCAATGATTTTATGAGGCATAATCCGGCTTTCCGGAGTTTCGCCTGTTTCTAAAATGGAAAAAAGCATTTCTGCAGCCGTTTCACCCATTTTTGCGAGAGGCTGTTCTACTGTTGTCAGCGGCGGAATGGACATTTCAGCAAGATTCAAGTTATCATATCCTATAACAGACACTTCGTCTGGGACCCTTATTCCCATCTGATAAGCTGCTGATAAGGCACCTATAGCCATTTCATCACTTGCTGCAAATATTGCCGTTGCATCCGGAAACTGTTTGATAAGATTTTTCAAACCCTCAACACCATCAGGAAATGTAAATCCCCTGCTGAATACAATATTTTCAGACCCCAGCGGTATGTTATGATCGGTCAAAGCTTTCTTAAATCCTTCAATCCTGGGAATCCCAGCGATGATATCATCCTTGTTCCCGCTTATCATCCCAATTCTGGTATGTCCCTTGTCGATTAAATGCTTAGCTGCTGCATATGCTGCATGAAAATCGTTAACTTTTACAAAAGGCACCGGGTACGCATAGGACTCTGTCGAAAGCAGAATCATCGGCATGCTGGTTTTGGTTACAAATTGATAATATTCATCCTTTAAAATTTCACTTGCGAAAATGATTCCGTCTACCCTTTTTTCAATAAGCAGCTGAAGATACTTCATCGTTTTTTCGCCATTTGATTCAGTATGACAGACAATCACACTGGAACCGTTATCATTTGCAGCCTTTTCAATGCCATCCAGAAGATCGGTAACCAATGAGCTCGATAGCTTTGGGAAAAGCACCCCAATCGTATGGGTTCTCTTATTAATTAATCCCCTTGCCACTGCATTTGGCTGATAGCCCAGTTCTTCAATCACTTTAAGAACCTTGAATTTTGTTTTTTCCGAATAACCTCCCTGGCCATTTAAAATCCTGGAGACTGTTGCTATAGAGACATTTGCCTTTTTGGCAACATCTTTGATGGTATAGGACATATCCCACCTGCTTTAAGTTACTGAATTATTTTTGTAACGAAAACGTTTACGCTGTAATATTATCATGAAGTGTAAGCCTTTTCAATATTTTTTAATAATTTTTTTAAATTTGTATATACATCTAGTCATTAAAAAAGAGCCTATAAAGGCTCCATGATAAATTTTGCAATGCTGCACATTTATGAATACAAACTTTATTCCTAAAAATCTTCTTCCGTATAGAAACGGGCTAATTCAATTACCGCACTGCCTATCCTTTCAACTTCGGGGAAAATGACTCTAATAATCCCTTCTTCATATAAAGCTTGAGCAGTTACTTTTCCAACAGATAACGCAACAGTTTTTTCCGAAAAACAGGTTTTCAATTGTTCTTCTGTATTCTTTTGGCGGGCGAAGCTGAATAAATTCCTCACTTGTGGAGTGCTTGTGAAAAATACGGAATCGAGCTTTCCGTCAAGGATCTCTGAAAGCAGCAGACTCATCACTTTTCCCTCCGGAGGAATATGGGCATATGGAAGAATTTCTTCATAGTCGGCCTGGTTATCTTCGAGCCATTGTTTTAGGAGTGGTGCGGGGTCGCCGTGAAGCTGCAGAGCTACTTTCATGCCTTTTAGGGAATATGCTGAGAGCTCTCGAAGTAATCCTGCCATGCTGCCGTCATCATCCCGAACTGCAGGTATGATATTAAGTTTTTTCAGCATATTGGCGGTTTTGTATCCCCTTGCAGCAATATTTGCTTTTTGCAGGCTGCTGATCAGGGCATCACTCTTATTCATCTCAAGAGCAGTTTGATAAATGGTTTCAACACCGATTCCAGTCGTAAAAATAATCCAATCGAAGCTGCACTCAGTCAGCATTTCTACATGGTCCTGGAGTTTTTCATCTTTCAGCAGTGATGTTCCCTGAGCGGGCCTGCTGACAGCAACCCCTCCCTGATTCTCCACCAATTTACTGATATCTTCTATTTTCCGTGAACCTAAAAGTGCAACTTTTTTGCCGGCAAGCTTTTTCATTTTTACTCCCCCTCGGTATGTACATCTATATGTATCATTATAAAATATGCATTACATTAAAACAGTGGTTATGCACTTTAATTAAAGTATATTTTAATTTTGTCCATAAGTTTTGTTTTTTGAATTAAAAGAAATGCGTAAAAAAACTGCCTGCAGGATCTCCCGCAGGCAATTTTAATTTATTTATCAGCTGGTTCAGCTTCAGACGTTTCTTCGGTTTCATCGTTCTTTTTGATTACCCCATTGTTTTCTGCTTTGTAATCGTATTTTGAACGATCAACCGGTTCGAAGTTTTCCGGTTGGTAGAAGCGGAGAAGATCTCCGTTTACCACTTTATCAGATAGTGCCAATTTCTGCTCAGCACTTTCCTGGAGTTTTTTCGCTTCTTCAAAACGGCTTTCATCCAGCAGTTCACCCGTTGTTGAGTCATAGTACTTTCCGTCAACAGATGAAATGGTTGGGCTCATGAAGTCTCCGTTACGGAACGGCACAAGGTCATCATGATTTTCTGATAATAAGTCTGTACCGAATTGGAGATACTGTTTAGTATCAATCCCAAGCAAGTGCATCAATGTTGGCATCAGGTCGATCTGACCGCCAAATTCATGATTTACTCCGCCTTCCATGCCAGGTACACGGATGAATAGAGGAACACGCTGCAGACCGGCACTATCGAACGGTGTAATTTCCTTGCCAAGCACTTTTTCCATTGCTTTATTATGATTTTTGGAAATTCCATAATGGTCACCATACATGACAATTACTGAGTTTTCATACAGGCCGGAAGCCTTCAGCTGTTCAAAGAACTGTTTAAGCGCTTCGTCAGCATAACGGGCTGTCTGGAAGTAATTATCAACTGATTTGTCCCCTGTAGTATGGGGCTCAATTGTCGCCATCTCCTGATCCATATGATACGGATAGTGATGGGACACTGTAATGAATTTAGAATAGAACGGCTGCTTCAGCGATTCCAGGTACGGCATGGATTGTTCAAAGAACGGCTTATCCATTAGACCGTAGTCAGCCATGTTTTCAGGTTTTAAATCATAATAATCTGCATCAAAAAAGTTATCATATCCAAATGATTTATAAATTTCGTTACGGTTCCAGAAACTTCCGGAGTTGCCGTGGAAGACCGCAGAAGTATATCCTTTATCCTTCAGAATTGCCGGCGCTGCATTGTACGTATTCATGCCTTTTGTTGTAAAGGCAGAACCCTGAGGGAGCCCATATAGGGAGTTCTCAAGGATAAACTCAGCATCAGCTGTTTTCCCTTGTGCAGTCTGATGGAAGAAGTTATCAAAATACGTTGTATTTTCCTCTTCTATCAGCGAATTCAGGAATGGTGTTACTTCTTCACCATGCAATTCATAGTTCATTAAAAATGTCTGAATGGACTCAAGGTGAAGGTAGATCACATTCATGCCCTCGGCTTTTCCAAAATATTTCGGATTCGGCTCAGCATAATTCGATTTTGTAAAGTTAATGACTTCAGTTGTATCACTGCTATCCGCCATAACTCTTTGTGCGGATGCCTTCGTGCTTTGCACTGCATCATAGATTGTATAATTGTACATGCCCAGATATTTAACAATATAGTTACGGTCAAAACCTCTTGTCAAAAGCTCAGGGCGGTCTGTTTCAGCCAGGCCCAGATTTGCAAAGGAAATGGCAAGCGACGCATAGATTAGGGCTGCTGATCTGCGGCGCGTCAAATCCTTTGTTTCAATTTTAACGGCTTTAAAAATAAGCAAGCCGGCAAGCACGATGAAATCAAGGAAGAAAAAGATATCAGTTGGCTTTAATAGTGAGCTGATGCTTCCGCTGACATCACCGAAATTTTGTGTCTGCGTCAATGTCGGCAGTGTAATAAAGTCATTAAAGAAACGGTAGTACACTGCATTTGCAAACAGCAGGAACGACAGGAAGAAGTACATAACCATCAAAGCGATATATTTTCTTCTGCCTTTAAAAAAGAATGCAATCCCTAAAAACAGCAATGCAGACCCAAGCGGGTTAATGAATAAAAGGAACTGCTGCAAGGCACTTTCAATGCCTAAATTAAATTGTGTCATTTGAGTAATATACGTTTTCATCCAGAGCAGAAATACTGCTAAAAAGAAAAAGCCTATATATTTATTCAATATATCCTGACTTTTATGAAGTAAAGTATTCAAAATCATACACCTGCCTTCTAGCACATTATTGTAACATACTTCGCTAGTAATTTAAAAATTTAATGTTGGCAATCAGCCTAATTATTAGTTTACCTGAAACATATTAATAATCTATGAACAGGCAAAAAGCACTGCACAAGAATATAACTATACTCGCATTTAATAAAATGTCAAGCATGTCCAGATAAACCGCTCTTTAACTGCCGATAAAAACAGGGTGAGAACCCTATTCACAGTCTAAGCTGATTTTAAGACATTTATAAATGCTGCACGTCTATATAGACGAATGAAATACAATTTGGTTTCACTTTTTATATAAAAACTTATGAATCTATAATTTTCCAGGGAAGGAGAAAAATCAGACAACAGCCAATATATATGAAGAATGGTAAACAATTATACATAAAGGCGGAATATTTTCATGGACAAGAAACAGCAAATTAATGAGTATATGAACATCCTTGCCGAGGGCAATTATTTTAATGGATCTGTACTTGCAGCACATAAAGGAGAAGTCATTCTGAATAAAGGATATGGACTATCAAGCTATCAATATACCATTGAAAACACGTCAGACACCATGTTCCGAATCGCTTCTTTAACAAAGTCATTTACCGCCGCGGCTGTCCTGTTGCTCCACCAGCAAAGAAGACTGAATCTTTCGGATAAAATTAATGACTATATTAACAATTTCCATTCTGAAAACGGTGTGACCATCCACCATTTATTATGCCATTCTTCGGGTGTGGCTGATTTCACTTTCTCTTCTGAATACTGGGAGAAATATATGCGCCTTCCTTCCAGTCTGGAACAATCCGTCAATTGGATTAAAAGCAGACCGCTGCAATTTAAGCCCGGTACAGACATGCAATACAGCAATGCAGGATATCTGCTCCTGACTGCTTTAATTGAAAACGTTTCAGGTTTACCCTATGAACAATTCCTCCTGGAGAATATTTTTAAACCACTTCAACTAAAAAATACAGGCATTGATCATGGCCGCAAGATTGTGAAGGACTTGGCCAGCGGTCATTCGGTCTGGGAAGAGGTAATTAACGCAGAATTTGTAGATATGAGCATTCCACAGGGAGCATATGGGATGTACAGCACTGCTGAGGATTTATACAAGTGGACAGAAGCATTGCGGAATGGTGTACTGCTAAACAAAAACATGACCTCAAAAATGTTCACAGCCAACCATTGGGGATATGGCTATGGCTGGTTTATTAGCGGCAATTCGGAGACAGCCAGACACTCTGGGGACATTAATGGCTTTACAAATGAACTGTTGATGAACTTTAAAGAGGATCTTACCATTATCGTGTTGAGTAATGTTAATATCACTCCAGCGGACAAAATCTGTGAGGATATATCCAAAACCATCTTAAATAAGGAAGTTCGCATGCCGGAAAGGTTTTCACCTGTAAGAGAGCCTATTCCATGGAGAAATCTTATAGGTGAATACAAATCCAATGAATTATATTCATCAGTCCATTGGGAAAACAATAAATTGTTTGTGACCATGCCAAAGAAATATGGGGCACTATATAAATATCAAATAAAACCTTTTACATTTGCAGAAGGCAAAGCTATTCTCAAATCAGAATTTGTGTATGAGGTTTTTGCATTTGATTTGAAAGGTCACATTCTAGAGTTTGTGGATGTATATGGAAAAACGCATATTCTTAAAAAACAAGCCGCACTATAAGGTGCGCTTTTAGTTTACAATAATATTATTATGTTTGGTTTTACCAAACTGATTTATATTCACCTTTTTTTCCTGTGCCGCTTGCTGTGAGAATCTCGATATTCTTTGTTACCTTAGTGGTGTATGTGAAATCGCCATAACAGTATGGATAGCGGAAATTATTCTTATCGCCTCCGCAATCATAAACCTCCGGATTCTTTTCAGCCTGCTTGAGAGAGAATTGCTTAGCAATTTCTTCACTGTGTTTCCCCCCCTGTTCAGCGACAAAGTCAATATATCCGATTCCCATATTATAAGCCTGGATAACGGCAGGGAAGTCTACATTTTTTTGACAGCCATAATTTAATGCTTTCTGAAAGTGTTTTACTCCCTGTTTAATGCTCTGTTCGGGATCCTGAATTGAATTTGGGGGCAATCCTGCTGATTCAGAAGCCTGCATCGGGTCCCCGCCCTTCCCTTTGCTTTCCTGCTGCATGATTGCGGCCAGAACAAGTGTGTATTCTTCGAGATTGACCTCTTTCAATTCCTTTTCAAGTAAAGGCGTGTAATTCTGGACGTTTTTAGATACCAAATTTGGCATCAAAGAAACTGCAGTTTCTTTTATATTAATCTGCTTGAATTGGTCAAATAAGACGAAAATCAAAACCATAAAAAATAACAGTAAGGCTATATTTGAACTGCGTTTTGTACGCTTTTTGCTTTTTCTGCGCTTCATTGCTGCACTCCCGGTTTCTCTATTATTTTTTCAGATTACTATTATAGCAGAAAATAATGATATTTTAATAAAAAAACTCCTTACGTGAATTTGCAGGAAAATGATAAAAAAAAAGCGGACGCATTTCTGCACCCGCTCATTAATCTTTCTGCTTCACAACAGTGCCCGTCTCTTCCTCGAGAATCTTTATCACTGCCGACATATCCTGCTCGCTTAGTTCTTTCTCTGCTGCTGTTTGGAATGCTTTTTCTGCCATCCGCCCGGTAAATTGAGTAAGGCCGGCTTCCTGCAAAAGCTGGTTGGCAAGCAGGACGTCTTTATATACATACTTGACTGCCCCGCCTGGTGTGAAATGGCGGGGTAATACGTATTGTTCCATATGCCTGCGTAGGATCTTGCTGTCGCCATAGCTTGTTTTCAGGACTTTTAATAGCTGTTCAGAATCCAGTCCATATGCAGCTCCGGTTACCATTGCCTCTGAGGCAGCCAGCGAGTGGACAGCAACAAGGTACTGATTAATCAGCTTGGCAATGCTGCCAGACCCTGAAGGTCCCATATATTCTATAGTGTCACCCAGCACATTAAGTACCGGCTTAACTTTCTGAAAGGCCATTTCCCCGCCGCCAGCCATGATCGTTAAAGTGCCGCTTTCGGCCCCTTCAGGTCCGCCGCTGACAGGACAGTCAAGATAACTGATTTCTTTTGCACCTGCCATCCCATTGATGATTTTACTCGTATCGGCCCCTACTGAAGTAAAGTCAACGCATATCGTTCCGGGCTTGGCATTGTCAATGATTCCTTCTTTACTCATATAAACGGTCATAACATCCTGAGGCATCGAAAGACACGTGCATATAATTTCACATTGATTGGAAAGCTCACTTACTGTCTCTTCATAAATCGCTCCATTTTTAATAAGCGGCTGCACTTTTTGGAATGTCCGGTTATGTACTGCCACTTGAAAACCATGGCCTAATAGCCGCTGGGCCATTCTGGAGCCCATCACGCCTGTTCCTATAAATCCGATCTTCATGAGGTCACCTCCTTCAGCCTAGCAAAGCTCTCAGCGCTTCTGCCTTGCGGATTATATTCAAGACCAATACTGCCTTTATAGTGTTTCTGCAAATATAGGAGGATCTCTTTATAGTTCATTTCCCCCGTCCCCGGCTCATGTCTGCCCGGAGAGTCTGCAATCTGTACATGTGAAACCAGCTCAGCATACTTTTGAAAAAAAGAAAGAGCCTGGCCATGTATTCTTTCAATATGGTAAAAGTCGAATTGAAGCTTCACATTCGGCAAACCGACACTATTGATTATCTCTTCAGCCTGCTGGATATCGTTTAAGAAATAGCCAGGCATGTCGATTGGATTGATTGGTTCAATTAATAAGTTAATTCCGTGTTCAGACATAGCAGTGCCCGCAAAAGAGAGATTTTCAATAAAAATATTCTGATTATTACTCGGGTGTACCCCCGCCATGCAATGAATCTGATTTACCCCAAGTCCTTTCGCATAACGGATCCCGATTTCAACTGATTCTCTGAATTCTTCTCTGCGATTGGGGTCTGCAGCAAGGCCCCTGTCCCCTTCTTCCCAATGACCTGGAGGCAGGTTTATTAAAACCAATGATAAATCATTGTCCTCAAGCTCATTTCTGATTTCTTCTATTGTATTAGAATATGGAAATTGGCATTCTACAAGATCAAAACCAGCTTCGCGGGCTTTTTTGAATCGGTCCAAAAAAGGGACTTCTGTAAAAACGGTTGATAGATTAACAGAAAAATTGTTCATGGCAGCCTCCTGGAAGGTCCTTTCAGTTCATAGCCATTTGCAAAGAACTGTATCGTTTCTAACTCATTCTCATTCAGTTCACGATTGACATAGGATTGATAGGCATTCTTCATTTCTTCAATCTGTCCTTCGTATTTTTCGCTTAGGTGGGCTGCTTTCCTGAGCATGGCCGCTTCCTCCTGGTATTCTGCCTTTGAGATTGCAGTGCCGTGGGATAAAATATATGCATCTGCATCAAATTGATCTATTGCATCTAATAACTGAAGCATGGGGTCTTCCATGTAATTCCATTTACTTGCGTAAAGATTCGCGTAAATCGCATCACCCAAAAATAATATTTTTTCTTCTTTTATATATACCACTACGGAATCTGGAGAATGGTCCCCACCGACTTGCTGCAGTTGGCAAGTCACACCGCCGAGATCAATTTCAAGCTTATTCTCGAAAGTGATATCTGGAAGTTTAATTTTAATACTCCGGTCATTACCATATTCTTTCTTTATGGCGCTCGCGCAAAATTCTATTTCGACTCCGTTTTCCACACGTTCATCTAATGCTTCATCTGTCCATAAATATGGGATTAGTTTTTCCATTTCAGCTTTGGTCAGTCGGGAAGCAATAGATGGGATGTTCAGTCGAGACAAACCGAAAATATGATCCCAGTGCCAATGAGTCAACACCACCATCCTTGGTGAAAGTATTTGATGTTTCTCCAGCTCGCTTAAAAATAGTTGAGCATGAGCTTCCGAATTTCCTGCATCAATCATCAAAGTCATTCGATCCCCGACCACAGCCCCTAAAATGGGACGGTCTGTTTCTGAAACAGGAGTAAGATACCAAAATCTGCGCTTTAGTTTTTCTAATGTTTGCATAAAATCCTCCCTTTGATTCTGTTATACTTTAATTCGGTAAAAGTAAAGAGAATCCTTTTAAACTGATTTAATGAGTTTGTGAATGCAGCAGGGTCATAAGCTGAAAGCGGATAAACTTCTTCAACCTTTCTGCAGGACTTTTCTTTATCTTTTTCCTGACCTGTGCCCACATGTCCATAAACACTGAGTGAGACATTAGCTTTTTGCGGCAAACTCTCAACAAATTGCTGAATTGCCTCTTTGGCTAAATCCATTCTTGTCCGCCCGTTCTCGAGGCACCCATGCTGCCGCTGGAATCGAGCAATATAGCCACATTATAATTTTGTTTAAACCTGCAGATCTTCCACCCCGGCATTTGGATCTGCAAACTTCATTGCTTCCCATTGATCAATTGGCACATTAGGCAAACTAAGATTTTCTTTAAACAGCGCAAATATCTCCTGTTCCATTGCCTCTATTTCTTCCTCAGACGAATCCTTAATAATTTCAGGAAGCTCATTATGCTTATTTTTTGCTTCTTCTGAAAACTCTTTTCCTGCAAATTCTCCTGTCATGTCATATTCAGCAGATTCTTTGAAAGACTTGGGAACAGGAGGAAATTTTTTACAGTTTGCTCTGAATCTTCTTCCTCAGCCCCTTCCACATTTTCAGCTGATTTCTTTTGATCATACTCCTTTTTATCGTCCTTATTCTCTTCAGCTGAACTGCATGCAATAAGAAAAACTGCAGAAAGAATAATGGTTACGATTAGCAGTAATGCTCTTTTCATAGTACCCTCCTTCTTATCTTCAATATCCTCAATCATTTTACCATGACAGTGAATCTATGAAATTAGTTTTTTAAGTCACAAAAAAACTGCTCTAAATTGAGCAGCCCTTGTTCGGAATTTATTCTATTTCAACAATCATTTCAATTTCTACAGGAGCCCCGCCTGGCAGTGAAGCCAATCCCACTGCTTTACGTGAGTGTCCATTTTCTTTGCCGAAAATATCATGCAGCAGTTCTGATGCTGCATTTATGACGATCGGATGATATTTAAAGTCACTTGTTGAGGCAACATATCCATCCATTTTGATGATTCTTTTCACTTTATTTAAATCTCCAATTATTCCTTTAAGGGCTGCCAGCAAATTCAGCGTACAAATTCGTGCCGCATCCTTTGCTTCTTCGATCGAAATGCCTGCCCCGACAATTCCGGTATACTTTTGAAGACCATTGACTCTGGGTGTTTGCCCGGATAAATAGACAATTTTTCCTGAGATAACGCCCGGTTCAAAAGGCATTCGGATATCAGTCAATTCAGGGAGCTGTATTTTCAGCTCTTCCAGTCTTTCTTCAATTCCCTTTTTTACCCCTTCCATCGCTATGCCTCCTGGGAAACACTTTGTTTTAATGAAGAATAAAGTTGTTTAGTGAATTTAAATGAGCGGTGAGTATAATACACTTTGGCGAAAGCTTGATTTTCACAAAGTGAGCATTTAATTTCATAAGGAGCTTTTCGAATATGAGGTGTTTTTAATAATTGCATGGCTTCTTTTAAATGAGTGCTGCAAACCCACATAATTTCACCTTCTTCTATAATTATTGGAAATTTTTTTGCATTCTGTAACGTGCAGAAGCTAAGTTCCTTCATTACAGAATGCAGTCTTCGGAATCTCATTTTCCTGTAGAGACGGCTTGCTTTAATTTATCCGGCTTTCTCTTTTTAACCTGATCTGTTACTTTATCATCCCAAGAAATGGTAACATCCCCTTTTGTTACAAAAGTCTGGCATCCTAAACGGTAGCCTTTTTCCAGCCACTCTTCTCCAAGCTTTCTTCTTTCCTGGATTTTCACATTGTCCAGATATTCGGACCCTTCTTCCGTTTTAAAAACACATGTGCCGCAAATTCCGCCGCCGCAGCGATTTGGAAGATCACCATCATAGCGGAGCGACATTCTTAATATATTAGAATCCTCAGGCACTTCCAGAGTTTTGTTGCTGTTGACAAAATGGATGTTTGGCATGAATGAATTCCTCCTTAATTTTAATTTATTTGGATTGGCTCTTCGTCCTTGGTATACAATATACCATATAAATAATATTCAGACAATACTAAACTTTTAAATATTTAAATAGGATATTGTTTCTGCATTCCGAAGGTTAGTCATGTCTCAATCTCTTTCAAAGAAGCCGCCCATTCGGATACTATTCCTCCTATTTCACCTATCTCTATCCGAAGATGCTCCATCTTCAGACTCTATTCTCCTAATTCTCCTATCTCTTTCCGAAGATACCCCGGACCCATTCCCCTATTTTTCTTCTCTCTCTGTCTGAATGGTCCTCTTTTGAATAATGTACTAGTCGGCTGCTTAATTTTTAATAGTGCCTCTTTTTTTAATACGGCTCATGTATGCCATATAGGCCTTCTTTGAATTTTCAATATGAATTCTCATCAGGTATTCCGCTATTTCGGCATCTTTATCGCGAAGTGCTTTCATAATATCGATATGTTCTTTTAATGAGTCCTTTCTTCTCCCAGGTGTTTCATATCCCATATTGGCAGCCATGTGAATGAAATCGATCAAACCTGATAGGATTTCATATAGCTTTGGGCTTTTGGATGCCTTATTAATCAGCCTGTTCATCTGGATATGTTTGGAATTGAAGTTTTCTTCATCCTGTTCACTTAGCTCTATTAGTTCCTTAATCTTGAGATCGAGTTCTTGTTGTGTACCTGTATCCATTCTTTGTGCTGCCAGTTTTACTGCCAGCACTTCCAGTGAAGCGAGAATCGTAAATACCTCCAATACTTCATCCTCTGAGATATTGGAGATAACCACCCCTTTTCTGGGAACTGTTTTCACGAAGCCCTGGGATTCCAGCCTGAACAACGCCTCCCTAATCGGTGTACGGCTGATGTTTAGTTTGGCTGCAAGTTCTCTTTCTACCAGTCTGTCCCCTGCCTGGTATTCTCCTTCTAAAATAAGTTTTTTCAGATACAAATACGCATGTTCGCGTATAGATATTAAGTTATTTTCCCCCCATATTTTTTCCATTGTTTCACCGCCTGTTTAAGATAAAAAGATCCCTCCATAAAATAAAGCTCCGAATATAACAAGAGAAGGATGAACCTTGAATTTGATTAATGTTAAATAGCTGACGGCTGCAAGAAGTATAAGGTGCAGCATTCCACTTTTTTCGAAGGCTGACATAAAGAACTGATAGGCCATGACAGCCAGAAGGACCGCTATGACCGGCTGTACGGATTTGGTCATTAATTTCACTTTAGGAGAATCTTTAAATAAATTCACAAACTTAAACAGCACAATCACTGCCAAAGCGGATGGCAGGATGGTTGCGGCTAAAGCCACCGCCGCACCCAATACTCCGCCTAGTTCATAACCGATAAATCCGGCCATTTTGGTTGCTATGGGACCCGGCAGCGCATTGGCTATGGCAAGAACATCCCCAAATTCAGAGAGTGTCATCCAGCCATTGTTATTGACTACTTCAATCTGTATGAGGGGAATTGTTGCGGGTCCCCCTCCGTAACCCAATAAATTCGCTATAAAAAATGCCCAAAAAATATCCCAATAGATCATGAACTTTTCTCCCTTACTGGCATGTACTCTTCAGCTGCCTTTTTATTCGCCTGTTCTTTCCTGTGGGCAATATAAAAAGCAGTACTTAAGACAATTGCAATTAAAATACCGGGATGCCATTCCAAAAATTGAACGAAAATTAATGACACTGCGGCCAATATGAGGTTTTTTGGCAATCCTAACCCCAGGCTGCCTTTCTGGTAAAAACGATAGGCCATCTCTGCCAGCATAAAACCGATGACTGGTGTCACTCCCTGCACCATTCCACTGACAATTGGGGACTGGCGGAAAGAGTATAAAACGCCAAGCAAGGCTAGCATGGCAATAATGGAAGGCAGTATATGCGTAAGGATGGCTACAGTAGCACCCAAACTGCCTTTGACTTTATAGCCGATATAGGCAGCCATCTTCGTTGCAATCGGTCCGGGCAAAGTATTGGCTAGAGCCAGAGTCTCTCCGAATTCCTCCTCCGTCATCCACTTATATTTCTTGACTGCTTCAAATTCGATCAGTGGTATTGTCGAGGGACCTCCTCCATACCCTGTCACACCGGTACGTGCAAATCCAACCGCCAATTCAAGATAAGGCTTCATGCGATCCTCCCCTTTTTTAGGTGCTTCTGACTGAAGAAGGACCTCATTCCGCTACTATTAAAAACGAATGAGGTCCCTTTCTATTATTTTTTAATATCTGCTTCGGTTACGACTTCATAGCCGTCTTTTTCCAGGTAAGTTTGAAGGGCTTTTAGTGCAGCAGTCCCAACAGCGGTATCCTGCTCGCCGTTTCCTCCGCTGATGCCGATTCCTCCAACAACCTCACCATTTACCACAATTGGGAACCCTCCGACAAACACAGCAAATTTGCCATTAAGCATATGCTGAATGCCAAATGCCTCATTGCCAGGCAGGGCAGGCCCGTTCGGTTCTTTATTGAATAGGTGGGTGGAGCGTTTGTGGCCGGCGGCAGTGTATGCCTTAGCAATCGCAATTTCCGGGCCAGTGATTCTTGCTCCATTCATGCGTTCCAGGGCAATGACACTTCCGCCGTCATCGACAATCGCAATTGTCTCAAACACATTGATTTCAGCAGACTTTTCCTTTGCTGCTTCAATCATCAATTTTGCTTCTTCCAGTTCAAGCTTTAAAGCTGTTTTCATCTTTCATTCTCCTTTAGTTTTAATAGCCGATATAAACGGTTTTTACTTGAGTGAAAAACTCCAGGCCAACCCTTCCTGATTCCCGGAAAGTAGCCGTGCTTGATTGCTTTAATCCGCCAAACGGAGCATTGATTAAGTTGCCTGTTGTAGTCCGGTTCACTTTTACCGTGCCTGCCTGGATGTCTTTAGTAAACTGGCTGGCTATTTTTAAGTTATTTGTCACGATGGAAGCAGATAATCCGTAGTCAACGTCATTTGCAACCGCAATGGCTTCTTCATATGTATCTGCCTCGATCACGGCAATAACCGGTCCAAAAATCTCTTCCCTGGCAATACGGTGATTCGGTTTAACATTCGTAAAAATGGCCGGCTGAACAAAATATCCTTTTTCATATTGTGCTTCAGTCAGCTGTTCACCGCCATATACAAGGTCTGCACCGTCTTCTTTTCCAAACTCAATATACTTCAGAACGTTTTTCAGCTGCTTTTCATTTGCCAGCGGACCAATTTTAACTCCTTCTTCAAAGCCGCTGCCAATTTTAAGGGCACTCGTTTTTTCAATCAATTTGTTTACAAATGCTTCCTTTACTTCCTTCATTACAATTACTCTGCTTGTTCCAGTGCAGGCTTGGCCTGTTAAAGAAAACCCGCCATTTACTGTTAATGTTGCCGCCAGATCAAGGTCAGCATCTTCCATAACTAAAAGCGGGTTTTTACCGCCAAGCTCCATTTGGGTACGCGTGGTGAAAGAGCTCTTGCTGTGGATGTCCTCACCGGCAGCTGTTGAACCAGTGAATGTAACAGCCTTGACGGCAGGGTGGGTGACTAATAAATCACCTACATCGGAAGCCCTTCCTGTAACAAAATTTAAGACCCCTTTTGGTATACCTGCCTTATGCAGTGCTTCTACAAGCCGGACAGCAATCAAAGGGGTATCTGATGAAGGTTTAAACACGACTGTGTTTCCAGTAATTAATGCTGGAGCAATTTTTCTCGCCGCAATGGAGATTGGAAAGTTCCATGGCGTTATGACACTTACAACGCCGAGCGGTTCTCTTTCCGTTGAAACTCTCATATTGGGATCATCATTAGGGAAGGTTTCACCAGTGAAGCTTTGTCCCTCAACCGCATAATAACGAAGCGTCTGTGCGGAACGGAGCACTTCATTTTTTGCATCACTGACATGCTTCCCTTCTTCTCTTGTCAGTTCTTCTGCAAATTGGGCGGCATTTTCTTCAAGGTATGCTGCTGCTTTGTTTAAAATGGCTGCACGCTTGGATGGCGCTGCCTTTGCCCAGCCCGGGAATGCTTCTTTCGCGGATTCAATCGCCAGCTTGACATCTGTTTCATTGGATGCCTGAAAAACGCCGACGACATCTTCAGTATTTGCCGGGTTAACACTATAAAACTTCTTTTGGCTCCCGGATTCCTGCCATTCACCATTAATATAATTATGGAAGGTTTCTACTTTTGTTGTAATCAAATGAAATCACCTTACTCTCTGTTTATTTCTCCCTTTACTGTGCCAAATTCTCTGGTTATAGAAAGGGCCGCCACATAGACCTCGGATGACAAGATTTAGTGTGACGGCCTGGATAATAGATATTATTTTGCTTCTACTAAAGAGCCAAGATCCTGTTCAAGATATTCTCTCCATAGGCCATCCATGTACATGCGGCGCATCTTCGCACCTGTGCGAACGACTTCCAGACAGCGCTGCTGCAATTCAGGAGTGTCAGCATGATCTAAAACAATCTTATAGCCGCGTTCTCCATGGATTTCATCGGATACGATATGAAGATCGAAGAATTCGATTTCTTCATCTGTAAATCCGTATTGGGCACGAAGAGCAGGAGTCTGCTTTCGATAAATGTCCGGTACTTGTGACTCTAAGCCGACAACAAGAGCTGCTGTAGCTACAACGAAGTTTTCACGGGCAGCAACTGCATAGCACCAGCTTTGAAGACCTAGTGTAGTCGGTGCCATGTTTTCTGGATTAATTACGCGTTCGCGAGTTGTTCCGCATGCCTCTGCAAAACGAATCAGCAAGTCTGTATGACGGTCGGCCGCAATTTCTTCTTCATACATATTTTGAAGAGTGAAATCTTTTGCTGCTTCGAATTTCGGATCGGTTGGAGTGTTGTGATAGATGTACGCTAAGTAGTCAGCAAAAGGCCCTACATAGTGGTAATGATTTTCAGCCCATCTCGCAAAATGCTTTCTTTCCAGTTTTCCTTCAGCCCAAGCTACAGTGAATGGAGCTTTCTGACTGTGGTTTCCTTTAATGGCTTCCTCTAGTTCTTTGCGAAATTCATCTTTAGATAATAATTCTGGCATGTGTAAACTCCTCCTCGAAATTTATATAGCCTATTGGCATTTGATATTTTGTATACCAAAACTTTTTTTAAAAAAATAATAGGTTGCTAATTTTCAGCCCTATTTAATCTTGTTTTTGGTCTTTGGTATACCTTAATGAAATCATAACCTATTCTTTTTTAATTGTAAACACAATTTTTAGAATTTTTTAAAGATTATTTTTTCTCGGTGCTAGTTTGTTAGAATTAATAAGGAAGTTCTTGTTTCAAATCAAGCAGTTCAGAAAGCTCCTCAGTAAGATGATCCAAAGCTTCCTTTACAATTTGCTCTCCGATTTCCCTGCTCCCTTGCCGGGCATCACCTATACAGCCGTTTCCAGTCATTTCTTCGTAAAAATAAAATCCCTGGACAGCCTTCCCCGGACGGAGCTTTTCCCATCTGCCACCTTGCTTGATTTCTCCTTTTTCTAAAAGGTCCTTTCTGACCAGTTCCGGAGCCAGATACAGAGCTTCAGATACCTCCCTTTCGCAGCTGTGTCCAAATAGAGGGGATTTAACATATTTTCCGATAGATTCCCTGGCAGAGGCAGTAGTCTTTGCATAGTAGACTTCTACTTCTAATTCCTTCGTGATAGTCATTGCTGCGAGATTCAGTGTAGATTGGTTTCCGCCATGGGAATTCAAAAACAGAAACTTCTTGATGCCATGCTGTTTCAGTGAAGAGACCATATCTTTCAGAACAGCAATCAAAGTAGACGGCTGAAGGGTGATGGTTCCGGGAAAATGAATGTGATGCTCGGAAACACCCATATTAACTGTTGGTGTCACAATAGCATAAGGAAACATTCTTTGCCCCAGTTTAAATGCCATTCTTTCCGCGAGCACTGCATCACAGCTTTCCGCCATATGAGGCCCATGCTGCTCATGTGCTCCGACCGGAATTATAGCAAACTCTGCATTTTCTAAGGATTTCTCGACTTCCTTCCATGTCATCTTGGTAAGCTCATAACAATTCATTTTCTTATTACCCCGCTTATTCTTCGGTATTTTGTATACCACTAAATAATAAAAATAAAAAACTATTTTGAAATAGCTGCAGTTATTTTCTTAGGAGGTTTTACAGAGATGTTTTCCTGGGATATTTCAATATCACTTTGGATAGTCATCTGACAAGTTAACCGGTATCCTTCTTTCACTTTATCGCCAAGCATTTTTTCTTCCTTCCAATTTGGCGGCGCGAGATCATCTCCCCCGTCTAAAACAATACAAGTGCATTTTGTGCATCTTCCCATGCCACAGCCATACTTTAATTCCGGAAATTGGCGGATCCCTGCCAGAACAACCAAATTGGCATTATCCTTTACCTCCTTCTCCACAATCTCTCCATCCACATGAAGTTTCACCTTTGGCATATCATTACCCCTTTCAGTTTATTCTAAAAATTTAGATACTTTTTTCAAAGTATACAACCTTTCTGTAAGATTGGCAAACTGGTTTTTTATTTTTTTGCTGGAAATGATCCTGGAGATGGAACACTTGCTGTTTTTTTATACAGTATGAAGGTTTGTAGATGATATAGGAAGGAATAACTCCCATTTTAGGTTGCGCTCGCTTATTATCGGCGTTATTAAGGAGGATTAACTAACTTCTTTGACTTAGCCCGCTTATTCTCGTCCTTAATCGGCCATAGGTTCTGACATTCATACTCTGTTTAGCATAATCAAATAAAACTTTTAACCGAATTATTAAAAAATTTAGAATTTATAATTGATAAATTCAAAACTATAGTATAAAATACATTTAAAGTCTATGGTATACAATGTTCCAAAGAAAGAAAAGGAGGTATGCTGCCTAATTACATATTAATTAATTCTTCGAAAATAACTAAGAATAAAAGGAGTGTTTTAATTGGGTAAATATATTGTATTAACAAATAAAGATACTTTCCAGACTATTCTCGATAACGAGGGCTTAAAGCCGGTTGAGACGTATCATTTCTATTTTTTTGATAAACTGAAGGCAAAGTACACAATTGCAGAAGTTTTGGATGAGAATATGAAAATCCAATTGTTTGAAGAATATGAAGGAAAAGAGTATGTAAATCATATAGGTGTTAAATTTTTTGAACGTTTTGAAACGCTGGAAGCTGCCAGAGAAGAATTGGATGAGATTGTAAAGGCATCCGGAAATAGTGAAGACTCCATTCATTCGAAGCTGGTTAAATCTGATGAAGTAGCAGTATAAAGTGAAACTTCAATCAGTGGGGAGTGCTTTTCTCCCTGCTGATTGTTAGTTGAGGCCCACAGGACAAGGAAGGCTTCGTCATCATGAGCATCGCACGACCAAATGCGACAGCTTTTGGGAGG
>NZ_NJQY01000007.1:138852-288767 GCF_010628845.1 Bacillus sp. 22-7
CTTTGTTCTTCTTTTCGGGCCATTACGGGCATTTGACCCCCACTTATCCTCCCTTAATTCATCTGAGTATTGATGTGGGGGTAAACTGCCCGTTAGACTGCGATAAAAACTTCTTAAAACCCGGGAGAAGCCGCTCTTCTTCCGGGTTTGCTGTTCACAAATAATAATTTTTATAAAAGAAAAAACCGCCAAAGCATGGCGGCATAATTAGAATTTTAATGTTCTTCTTAAACGGGCTAATTTTCTTTCAGTTTTCTCTATTGCATATTTGGATCCAAAAAGAAAATGGAACATCCGGGCAGCCTCCTTTTTTTCTCTTACCTGTTATCATTATTATATGATGAATTTTTTAGATTTACAATACAATTGTATACCAAATACCAAAACAAAAGAGTATTTGTGACTGATTTTTGAACAATTATATAAGAAATGAAATTTTGGTATACAATTTATGTTGAAATTCAATTAAATGAGGGTGGCTGATATGCTAAGAGTTTTATTTTTGACAGTGATTGCTTTATATTTGCTGTCCACCTTGCTTCCGCAGTGGAATATTGATTCCCTCCTTTCTATCTTGTGTTTTTTCATCGTCGTTTTGACATTCCGGCTTACGAAGAAATTTGTACAGATTCTCGGGGGTGTTTTCCTGACTTTTGGTGCAGTCCTGCTCTGGACAAGCAGCTCAGAGTGGCAGCAGTATATTTTTGCTTTTGGACCAATGCTTGATTTGCTTACCATGTTTACTTTAATACCCATTTTGGGGATTCCTGTTAAACTGGGACGATACGGGGAAGGCATACAGGCCATCATTCAAAAACGTGTAAAAACATCTGGTCATTTGTATATGATGACTTCTGGAATCTCTTACTTCTTCAGCATTTTCATGAATCTTGCCACCCTGCCCATGACTTATTATTCTATCAGGCCGGCACTGGGGAGCTTTCCGGTAAGGAATAAAGAGCGGTTTATGAGCAGGGCTATTTCCAGAGGGTTTGCAATGCCTTTAATTTGGGCGCCTGTAACGCCTATTGTGGGGATTGTGATAACGATGACGGGGGTCAGCTGGGGATCCATCCTCCCTTATGTCATTCCGCTGAGCATATTAGGATTAGCAATGGATTGGTTTATTGGCTCCCGACAGTCCCAGCCAATGAAACTCCCGCACTCTGCAGATGAATCTGTGCATGAAACAGCTTCAGCCCTGGAAGTGACCAATGACAGTCGTCCGGGCAGAGTTTTTCAGATCCTGGTGGCAATCGCAATATTTAATGTCCTCGTATCCTTTGCAGAGACACAAGTTTCGTTGCCATTCTTAATTCTTGTATCGCTGATCGTCATTCCATTTTCTTTCAGCTGGTCCCTTTTATTACGTAATGGAAAAGAATTTGGCCATCAGCTGTCCGACCATTTCAATTCCTTCGCGATGAGCATGAAGGATCAATTTTTTATCTTTTTATCAACAGGATTTTTTATCTCAGCGATTAATATTTCGAAGGCAAATGAAATCCTTTTTGACTGGATTGCAGCTTTTATAAGTATGGCAGGAGTCGAGATTTTCCTGATCATACTGCCTTTGATTCCTTTAGGGCTGGCCTTTCTGGGCCTCCATCCAGCCGTTTCCCTGGCTTTGATGATTGAAGGAGTAAACCCGGAAGCCATCGGTATTTCTCCTCATATCCTGACAGTCGCAATGCTGTCCGGCGCGGTTTCCGCCTTCTTAGTAGGCCCATATAATGCCACTCTTGGTCTCATGTCTAACATTATCAAAGTTGATTCCTATAAAGTTTCGAGCTGGAACCTTCCTTTTGCGGCAGTTTATGTTGCCTGCGTAATGTTCTATTTGTTTATGCTGGAAAGATTGCTCTAATAGTAAAAGCTGCTGAAAACTAATCAGCAGCTTTTTTATTAGATTCCTGTATTTCCATCACAATTTCTTTTGCAAAATGCCCCAAAGTGCCTTCGCTGTAAGAGCGTATGACTTCCGGTGCAAGGGAAGTAAGACCTCTTTTAATATAAGCTGGGTCGTACCCTTTGCCTGTCAATTCATTCTCAATTTCAACAGCCGTTTTCACAGCATAATAGGTTGCCAGTTTATTTATTTCTGCTACTCTCTCTTCGCTGTCTATTATGATTTCCCCCACTGGTCTAAACAGGTCCTGTATGGGAGCAGGGAGTTGGTCCTCAGTAATAAATAATCCCTTTCCATTCTCCATTAAGTCTCTTGAATGCCCCATGTATTTCAACCCAAACACCTTACAGGAAGGGAACCTTTCTTTAATCTTTTTCGTTGGAAGAGCGGTCGCCATATTAATGAAAACAATCGAAGAATTCTCTGGAATAATGCTATCCATAAAAGAAATCACTTTTCCAGCCGGCAATGCGAGCAGGATCATATCCATATGTCTCATTTCGTTATCAGTTAAAGAATGTGCGTTAGGATACCTTTCAGCAAATTGTTCTGCCTTTGACCTGACAGGATGAAAAATACCTATTGGAAGATTTGATTTATTCCAGTGAGTCATCATCGCTGAACCTAATTTCCCTATACCTGCTAATCCAATTTTCAAATCCTCACTCCTCTCTTATAAAAAAGACTACCCCCTAAGTTAGTTTATACTAACTTTGCAGGATAGCCTTCTTTATTTCAAGCTTACTGTTTTACCAGATTAATATGGCAATTAAGGTTGCGATAAATAAACTGGAGACGACTGGAATAAAATTTTTCCTGGCCAGCTCCAGCGGTGAAATCTGCAGGAATCCTGCTACTGCAACAAGCGAAGACCAGGCAACAATCGTTCCTCCACCCCAGATGGCACCCATTTGTCCGATGGCTGCTAATGTGGAAGGGTCAATATGGCTTCCACTTGCTAATGCACCTGATAAGGCACCTGTTAACGGCAGCCCGGAAAAACCGGAGCCATCTAAGCCGGTGATCAGACCGACAATTAAGAGGCCAAATCCAGCAATAAACGCATTTTCAGGAATATAAGCCTGGCCTGCCTGTATCATATCAAATAAAAAAGCAGGTTTGGCAGCGCTTTCATCTAATGATAAAATGGTGCCGGTAAAGTCTGAGCTTCCCATAAAGAAGAATCCTGCTATTGGAATAACCGGAGCCATCGCCCTGAAGGCAAACACGAAGCCTTCCGTTAAATGCTCGCTTATCTTATCTAAAGCATGGATGCGATTAAATGCCACTGTGGCAAGCACCAATAAAAGAGTCGCAACACCGCCAATAAAAGCAGCTCCATCTGTTCCTTCAAAGCCTGACCCGCCTGTTAATTTGGTTGAGAACATATAAATCATAACACCCAGCATCGATAAAGGCACTAATACAGCAAAAACCTTGCCCCATGTATTTTTTCTCTGAATAATTTCAGCACTTTCTTCAGCCGTAGCAGCAAGCTCATTCGCTACACCAAAAAAAGCAGCGTCTTCAGGGTTTAAAGTGGAGTCATGGTTCCCATTTTTCACGATTGATTTTCTATGCGCCACATAAACATAGGTCAGTGCAAGTACACCTGTAATGACGGAAAGAACCAGTGTCTTATCCGCAACCATGGCCTTATCAATTCCAGCTGCTTTGGCACTGAGCATCGGTGCTACCTGCATGATATAGTCAGAGGAAAGCGCCATACCCTGACCGGCAATGACAATAACCATGGCTGCCGTCATTACAGGCAGCCCGGCTCTGACTGCTGCGGGTACAAGCAGGGCACAGATAAGCGGGACAGCAGGTGTTGGCCAGAAAAAGAGAGAAATCACATACGTTGTTACCATTAAGACTAAATAAGAAATATGCCCATTCACCATAACCTTCTCAATCGGACCAATAAGCCTTTTGTCAGCTCCCAAATCCTTCAGTGAATTGAGTAGCGCGATCATGAGAGAAATGATTAAGAATATACTGAATAACTCTTTTGCTGCGAGGAGATTAGCGTTAAACACAGCCTGAAAGCCAGCGATCAGGCTGCCTTTATAAATGACTGCCACAAAGAAAGTTCCGATGATAACCGGCAAGACAACGCCTCTTCTAAAAAGCATCGTGGCGATGACAGACACAGTAACAATTGCATAGACCCAATGAGCAAATGTTAACTCCATATATTCCCCTCCGTTTTTCGTTATAAATAATAACCCCTATAAAATATTGCAAAAGACAGATTGCAAGGTTTTCTGTTTTTCTATGGCTGACTATGTAATACCCCGGCATTTTGCTTCACTAGAAGGACTTGTAACTTTTACCAAAAAGAATACAGCATTTGGTGGATTGTATACCAAATTCATCAAAAAACAAAAAAGCGCTTTTCATGGATGACTTGGTTATCTGCTGGTGCACCGCTCTCTTCATGCTATACCAATCTCTTATGCTCTTTAGATGTGCAAACATCGTCAAGAACTTGAGACCACCACCACCTCCTCTTTACACTATTTTAAACTTGTATACTATAATAACACTAAAAATAGCTATTGTGCAAATAATTTTGAAAATTTAGATGTTTTAATATTTTCTATAAAATCTATTGCTCTATTAATGTTTTTAAGTTAAAATCTAGAATAAAATTGCACAAAGTATATCGTATACCAAATTTATGCGGTTTTTTAAGGGTGATCCCGAGAAGGAGTGATAAATATGTTTAAAGCTGGAATTATCGGCTATGGAACGCTGGGGAAAACCATAGCGGAATTAATAGAAGCCGGCCATGCCGGCAACGTGGAGTTAAAGTCTGTGCTTGTTAGAAGCACTAAAAGTTCAGAGCATGCTGATAAACAAGCATTTACCCTTACATCAGATGAAGACGAATTTTTTAATGGAGATTTAGATATTATCATAGAATCAGCAGGTCATCAGGCATTGCATATGTTCGGGGAGAAAGTGCTGGCAAATGGAAGCCATCTTGTGGTGCTTTCTGTTGGAGCATTAGGAGACACCGGTTTTTATGAAAAACTGCAGGCTGCGGCCAAGCAGCATGACCGGCAGATCTTTGTTCCCTCTGCAGCAATAGCCGGCCTGGACCGGATTGCAGCGGGAGCATTGGGTGAGATTGAAGATATTACCTTAATTACAAGAAAGCATCCGCGCAGCTGGAAAGGCACGTTTGCGGAAGAAAAAGTGGATCTGAATATGCTGACTGAGCCATTTTGTATTTATGAAGGGAATGCACGGGAGTCATCCAGGCTGTTTCCGCAGAGCGTGAATGTTTCAGCAGCCCTTAGCCTTGCAGGGATTGGCTTTGAAAATACAAAGGTGAAGGTGTATGCCGATCCGACTATCCAATCAAACACACATACCATCAAGGCTAAGGGTTATTTTGGCGAAGTAGAGATATCCGTTTCGAATGTTCCTTATGAGGAAAATCCAAAATCCAGTCCAATTGTCGCCATGAGTGTGGCTAAGGTTTTAAATAATTTAACTTCGCCATTCGTGATTGGCATTTAATAAAAATTAAGAAAGAGCTGAGGCTCTTTCTTAATTTTTGTCTTCATTCTGCTGAACCGCTTCAATATATGCTTTTTTTGAATTCTCAATATGTATTTTGGTCAGATACTCAGCCATTTCCATCTCTTTATTAACGATGGCTTCCATGATTTTTAAATGCTCCTCCATGGACTGCTTTGCCCTGCCGGGATTTTTATGCCCGATTTTGGCAAATGCTCGAATGTAATCGGACAATCCGCTCAGCATCTCATAAAGCTTCACATTTTTGGCGGAGCTATATAGGAGATGATTGAGCTCCCTATGTAATTCAGCAGCATCCTCTTCAGGATTGTTCAGAAACTCCTGTACCTTCTTTATGCTGCCTGTGAACTTGTTTTTCATTTCATCATCCAGCTTTTGGACGGCCAATTTTGCAGCCAATACTTCAAGGGATGATAAAATGGTAAACACTTCAATAATTTCCTTTTCAGAAATATCGGCAACGATTACGCCTTTTCTTGGAACTGTCTTTACAAACCCTTGTGATTCCAGGCGGAACAGCGCTTCGCGAATTGGCGTCCTGCTGATATTTAACCGTTCAGCAAGTTCCCGTTCCACAAGCCGGTCTCCCGCTTTGAATTCCCCGTCTAAAATAAGATCCTTAATATGCAGATAAACCCTCTCACGTATTGAGATCAGATTATCTTCTGTCCAATTGTTAACCATCCCTTTCCCTCTTTCTCCCTTTAGTAACCTTACTGCCCATTATAACTTACCTGTCAGGGTAACAGCAATTTTTTGGCTGATTTACCAGGAGTTCTTATACAATGTTTACGGCACATTTATTTGTTCTATCTCCCCTCTGGAAGTCCGATCATTAGCCGCTACCCGTGAAATAATTTCCGCAATGATCTCAGCCAGTTTTAAAACCATATATAATCTCGTACTATTTAAGGAGTGTACAGGTGTTAATGGATCCAGAGTATTTACAATGGCCTTCAGATGATAGTCACCCACACTCGGCAGAACCCGATTTACTGCATTCCCCGGAATAAACGACCCTTCTCTTATTAAAATATAGCCGATTTGCCGTTCGTCCCCGAGGCAGGCGTCTATGCCAAATATAAACGGTTCATGATGCGTTTCCTTGATTTCTTTAAGAACCGTTTTGATATTTAATGCGTGAACAGGATCCTTTAGAGTCCCATATACCGGATACGGAATGTTCTTTTCTATAAGGAGCTTACCTGTCAAGGGTCCAAGAGAGTCTCCTGTTGACCGGTCCGACCCGATGCACAATATAACAATTTCCCTGGATGTGCTGTAAAAGATCTGTTTCAGCTTCGATACCATCTTTTCAATTTCCGCTTCTTCCGTTGTTTCTTTGATGGAAATGTAACTTGCTGCATTGATGACATTTTTCTTCGATTTGCTGGATGAAAAAGGCCACATTTTGGTCCCCCCTTTCCCGGTAAAAGGTTATATATTCCGAATCAGCATTAAATAAAAACTAAAATGACAATCGTTCTTAGTTTATATAATGACAGAAGCAGTTGTAAATTTTTTAGCCGGTATATTATGTAATACCCTGACTTTCGGTCACATATCCTCGGACTTTTTTTATATCTATTTTTAATCATAACCGAAGCCCAAGCTGAAGTTCAGCACCTTTATAAATCCGTTTGAAGAATATTTTAGATACCTAAACAAAACATACTTTTTATGGAGGTGAGATTAAAATGAAAAAGGATAAAATTAATGAAGGAATTGATAATCAAAATGGTTCTTCCCAGGATATAATGATACATCGGGTTAATCAAGTTTTTGACAAAATGGCTGAAGATGTAAGGGGGATGGTTGGTGAGAGCAATAGCAGAAGGTATAAACGATAAAAGAAGCTGGCACCATGACCAGCTTCTCCATTTTGTTAAAACCCTGAAGATTCCACAGGTACTATCCCATTATAATCTGTCCAATAGCCTGCTAAAGGATAAGCTGGGATCTCATTCCATTTCGCAGGATCCACTTTATTTACCTCTCCTGTGACATAGCCATAAACTAAGGATTTTAAAGCTAAATAGTTTTGTTTTGTTAGATATCCGTTTGATTTCTGCCCTAGGCTGCCATCGCTTGAATTGCCTTTTGTTTCAAAAAATATGGCCGGATGGCTGTGATTGTCAGGATTCAAGTCGTTATAGTTCAATCCCATCATCATGGCCGATACAACTCCGCCCTTAATGTCGATGTCATAGCCAACCTGTTTCCCACTATCAACAATTTGGTAACGGTCAATATGCGTGTAGCCGTATCCTTTCATTTCATCATACACATATGCCATCATCTGTTTAGTAATATCATTGTACTTTGTTTCATTTGGCAATGTTGGCCCGTCTGGTGCTAAGGATATTCCTAAGGAGAATGATGTCGCTTCATTTGTTCCATATATTTTCTTTAAACCTTGATGATGCAAATCAATCGCAAAATCCGGCTTCAATTCTGCCCAATAAGAATAGACAACTTTTGATTCCTTGGCTTTAAAGCCTCCCTCTACCCAATCGCGATTTAGGTCCAGAGACTGGCCTGTTTCCATAATCTTTGTGCCACGGGTATTCATCTCTGCGCCATCAGGATTGTACATCGGAATGAAGTATAGTGTGGACTCTTCCAGAACGGTCTGTACTTCTTTGGAATTGTTGCTCGAATAATTTTTTAACAGCTGAAGCGCTGCCTCTGTAACAAGTTTTTCATTTCCATGGATTTGAGCCTGAATCCAGATTTTCTTTTCTCCTGTTCCAACCTTGGCAGCATAAATGCTTCTGCCCTGCTCCGATTTTCCAAAGCGATCAAGTGTAAAGACATCAACCTTCCCTTTGCTTGTCTGTTCAATACTGTTAAGCTCTTTCACCACATCTTCATAGGAAAGCATGCTGTTGATGTTCGTGTTTCCATTAGTTGATGGCCCTCCTGGTACTGTTGCCGCAAAGGAAAGCGATGAAAACAGCAAAATAAAAAATGCTGTCAGCAAGCCTATTCTCCCTGCTCCTTTTTTCATATGTATTCACCCCTTCTTCGCCCCTTTCTTCGGGACTCTAAAGAAAGAATAAGGGATGGGCTTGTCATTGGATAGAGAAAAAAGAATGAATTTTCCATCAATTTTAAATACAGTTTTTCAATGTTTAGCAGAGTGATTGAGAAAAAAGAACTGTTTTATTCTTTAAATCGATAAAGTGAGATAAAAAACAACATATTCCACCCATCCCTTTTTCCTATAATTGGATTTGAAGTTCATCTAATAAAAAAATAACTATTTCGACTTTCGAAAAAGGTGTTATAATACTATTTATAAAATTTTACAGAAATGAAGGCGAGTTCGTTTGAAAAAGAGATTATGGCTTATTTATGGAATGCTGACTTTGGCTACTGCAACATGGGGCAGCGCATTTATTGCCGGCAAGTTTGCTGTTCAAAGCTTTGAACCTGCAACCGTTGCATTTTTGCGTTTTTTGGGAGCTGCCATCCTGCTTTTTCCGCTCATGTGGATTATGGAGAAAGACCGGAAACGACCAAATTTAAAAGATCATGGACTGTTTGCTATCTTGGGCCTGACAGGAATTGCGCTGTATAATATTTGTTTCTTTCTGGCCACAAAACACGCACCTGTGATTAAAAGCTCATTATTCATTGCATCAAACCCGGTTCTTATCGTCCTTTTATCTGGACTATTTCTTAAAGAAAAAATTACCAAAAATCACATCATTGGAATGGCCGTTGCTTTGACAGGTGTAGTGTTTATTATTACAGACGGCCATTTGCTCACTCTTTTCCAATATGGCTTTGAACCAATTGATTTTGTATTGCTTGGCGCTGTCGTAAGCTGGGCTATTTATAGTGTCGTAGGAAAAGTGGTATTGAAAAAATTCAGCTCAGTGGAATCGACCACATATGCAGTTGCCTATGGGACCTTATTTCTTTTGCCCTTTGCATCTGCAGAAACAACTTGGATGGATCTTCAGCAAGCCAGCTTTACGACTTGGGCTGCTATCGCTCATATGAGTATCTTTGTTACGGTGGTTTCGTTTGTCATGTATTATAACGGAATTAAAGAGGTCGGAGCGGCCAAGGCTTCCATTTTTATAAATGTGATGCCTGTGTCTGCTGTTATAATGGCTACAGTATTTTTGGGTGAAACGTTCACCATTGCGCATGGAATAGGCGCAGCCTTTGTTCTTACGGGAGTATATATAGGAACAAACGCGAAAATGTTCCAAAGAAAGATGAATAAACAAACCATGAAAAATAAAACTGCCTAGTAATTTATAAGATTTTAAATTTCTTAATCCTGCAAGGAGAAACAATTTATGATTCATACACTTACAATAAAGGACGAAAATCTCCATGGTTCTTTCAGCAATGAATATAAACCTGCTCTAACAATTCATTCCGGTGATTCCATTCGCCTGCAAACACCTGATATCCAATGGGGGTACTCAAGCTCGAAGGATAATGAAAGAACCACTTTTAATTCCAAAGAGAATGAGGAGAAGCCAGGTCATCCAATGGTGGGCCCCATTAAGATTCATGGAGCAGAGCCAGGGATGGTTTTGGAAGTAAAAATCAATGATCTTGTACCCGGCTGGTATGGCAGAAACTGGGCAGGAGGCAATAAAAGCTGGCAGAATGATCAGCTGGGATTAACAGGAACAGAACGCATTCAGCTTGATTGGAAACTGTCTCCCGCAAAAATGACGGGCACCTGCCAGATTGGAGGGCGTCCATTTCATGTGGCGCTTAATCCATTCATAGGATTAATGGGAGTTGCACCTGCAGAATCAGGTGTGCATTCCACCTCCCCTCCCCGTTATTGCGGCGGAAACATAGATTGCAAGGAACTTGGCAGAGGAAGCACTTTGTTTTTGCCGATTTCTGTGGAAGGTGCGCTTTTTTCAATTGGTGACGGCCATGCAGCCCAGGGAGATGGAGAAGTATCTGGAACAGCAATTGAATGCCCTATGGATCTGGTTGATATTACCTTAACGGTTAGAGATGATATAAAGCTTTCCATGCCGAGAGCCAAAACACCGGCTGGGTGGATTGCATTTGGCTTTAATGAAGATTTAAATTTAGCAGCGGCGGAAGCTTTGAATGGAATAGTAGAATGGATCCAGGAGATGTATAAACTAGGAAAAGCGGAAGCATTAGCTTTATCAAGCGCCGTAGTCAATCTAAGAGTTACCCAGATAGTCAACGGGGTAAAGGGAGTCCATGCTGTACTGCCGCATGGGGCGATCAGATGAAAATATTCAGAAGGCTTGTTACCGAATTGCGGTAAACAAGCCTTTTGTTATTTAATCATGATCATAATAGCTTTTTTGTTTATGTATAAACGAACGGGCGAGTTCAATTGCCTTTTGAGCATCGCCTTTTTTTGAGTAAAAGTGAAAAAGCTTTTTCTCATAGTGGTCGATTAAAATGCCGTAGCCAATATTTTTAAAGTATGGCAGTGCTGTTTCTTCAATAAATTGATAGTAATGCTGTTCTTCATTTTTCAATAGATGAAGATGTAGCTGAAAATAAATCCAGGTATATGAATCAGCAGCTTTTGCCCTCTCCAAGCCTTCTTCAGCTAATTTTATTAACTTATTTCGGGACTTGAGTTTCCCTTTATAACAGGTATGGATATATCCGTCTAAAGCAGTCAGATAGTGAGGGGAGTTTTCAGCGGTAAGCTTTAGTGCTTCTTCATAGAGACCGGCTGATTCCCGATATTTCTTCCGGCGAAAATATTCAAATGCCAGATTATGATAAAGCTTGGATTTACGATCACCTGAATTACATGCATCACAAAGTTTTATTAGCTGTTCATATTTCTCCTTCGTTTCATGAAAATCATGAAGTTCCTTCGCATTTAACTGAACAATAAGCAGCATTTCTGTATCAATAATGCGGAGAATGTTTAAGGTTCTTTGAAAATATTGAAGAGCCTTTTTGCCATAATAATAGGCTGTGATATTGGAATGGATTGAGTGGTAAGCAATCGCTAAATGGTAATAGTATTCTTCGTAGCTATACTGTTCTCTGTCAATGGAAGCTAAACAGCTGATACAGTCACGGTATTGCCCTGTAAGAAAGTAATAAATGCCCTGGATATGCTTCAGCAGATTAGCATCATGGGGTGAAAAGGAAGCGGAAGCTTTGGTAAGATCAGAGATTAATTCTGATGCTGAAATCAAATCGTTCACAGATAAATAGTATCTGGCTGACAGCAGGCGATATAGAGTTTGAAAGTCAGGCATATGAATCAGTTTTTCAACCTGCACTTCCTCTTTTATCTTTTCAGATTCCTGTATTCGCTGCATGATCATGCTCTCATGCCATTCATTCAGCCTCTTTGCAAGCCGATGATATCGAAGAATTTCCTCTTCGTGATTAATGCCGAGCCTCCTGGCCAGAAGCTGTGTTATTTCTCCGGAGTATTCGGTAATTCCGCGTTCAATTTTACTCAAATGGGTTACAGAACAAATCCCTTCCCCCAGCTGACCCTGAGTTAGACCTTCTCTTTCCCTGTAAAACTTAATTATTTTCCCAATGATCATGCTGCACCTCGGTATTCAAGTTTCTATTATTATAGTGAAATCACCAGTGATTTTCTATAGGTTAATAGAAACAGGCAGGAGAACGTGTCTCCCGCCTTCTGTGAAATTCTTATTTTTCTTTTGGCTCCAATCCAATCATTTTCAGGAAATCTGCAAGACCTTTTTTCCCGATTGTTTCTTTCGGCTGATTTCCTTTTCCTGCTAATGAGCCTTTCGTTAAGAAATTCTTTTCAATCCACCTGACATCTGTTTCATCGACCACCCCATCCTGGTTAATATCGATATGCTGGTTTTCACGGGCTTTCTTGCCATAATGATCAACAGCTTCTTTCAGATCCCGGATATCAACAATCTGATCCTGGGTAACATCCCCTGCAAGGTTATCTTCAGGGTTAATTCTCACATAAAGGCCTTGCTGCTCTCCCTCTTTTTCGATGCTTGCCATTACATTCTTATATTCAGCCATATGGCCAGGCACCTCGACATAGACGGTATAAGCTTTTTTATCTGCTGGTACAATCACTTCAAAGAGGCCTTTGCTGTCAATTGTTCCCTCATATATCTTTCCATTTGCAGCTTTGGCGAAGACCTTTGCCTTAAGCTTAGTAAAATCGTATTTGTTATCAATCCAGCCTCCAGAGGTTAAGAAAGCTTCCGGTGCTATATTACCGGTTATTCTAGAATGTGAGGAATTGAATTCAAAATGGTTCAAGCTATATGCCGGAATTTTCTTTTCTCCACTTTCTCCCTGTTTTTTATAAGATAACTCCTTTAAACCAATGGAAGAGTATCTCGCATAATTTGTATCATCTGCGACCTTAAAGGTGACATCAAGGAATGGCATATCCCCGCTGATGCCCTCGAAATCAGCTTTTGAAAGCGATGCTCCGACCTTTACTCCTGATTGGGTAACAAGAGGTTCATCCAATTCAATAGAAATCCCTTCTTCATCAGCAAATTTTTGAAGATTTGGATTCACCTTAACTTCCTGGAATTCAAAGAAATTGAGGAAAGGCTGCACCTCAAATGAACCTGAAACAAATTTCTTCACATTATTTAAATCAAGTGTCATGGTAACCTCATCATTCAGTTTTACACTGTTCTTATCAAATCGGCTGGTCGCATGTTCGGTGCCTTCCTTCATGAATACATACTGAGGACCTGAAAACATGTTTGCGGCTGTTGCCATATCCCATGGAAATAGCTTTAACTGGTACGGAGCTGATTCGTATTCTTCCGGAAGTACACCGAATTTAGTTGCGCCATTGTCATCCAGCTTTAAAAATCCGCTAATAAACGGACTGCCATTTTCATAATATGCAGCAGTATTGGTTTTTTGGGTGAAATTCTTACCTTTTGATTGCAATAGATCTACTGTTTTATCTGTTACATTTCCATGTACCCAGAGTGCGTGATGGCCGTCTTCATCTGTCAGCATCCCATCATTTATTTCGATGACTCCCGGTTCAATATCCAGATCCACTTCCGGCGGGGTATTATCTACGATACCGACACTCTCGTAGTGATAACTTTTCCCTTCGGCATCCCGGCTGATCAGATCTAGTACATAATCGCCCTCTGGCAGTTTTTGAACGTAATCAGCTATTGGCTGCTTCTTATTCCCGGTGAATGGATAAACAAGTCCCCTGTGTCCAAAAAAGATCAGGTATTCCTTATCAGGGACTGCCTGTCTGCCGTCATAGCTTCCTACGAGCCCTACAGCCTTGCCTGTTTTGGCCTCTTTGACAATCAGGTCAAATGTTTCCATTGGACTTTTAAACTTAAAGACAAAGTGAGAACCTGGTGCATAGTATTGATGGAATGGCGTATCTGTTGTAACAGAAGGTGAGAGCGGCTCAGCATAGGAAATCCCTTTGTCTGTCACTCTTATGGCAAAAGGAATTTGATACCGGTCATTTGGATTTGCCTGATTAACTACATGAATATAGCCTTCATAACGGCCGATTTCAGCCGATTTTGGAATGATAATTCCAGCCTTAATTTGTTCTGTTTTCCCTGCTCCGATTGTCAGCGATTCAGGGATATTGACTTTAATTTCATTTTTAATTCCGTCCTGTACGCCTTCCCGGGCTGCATGATATTCCACTTCTATTCTGAATGATTGATCCTGTTTGCTATTATTCGCCACTTGTATGCTTCGGCTGTCCTCGATATCCGCATTGTCCAGATAATGGCTGCCGTAGCTGATGGAACCTGTAATCTCATCTACTTGGATGTATTCTCCGTTTTCTATATGATCGGTTTGATCCATTACTTTGAAAGATATGTCCGAATGAACAGCCTGATAGGCATCTACCCGGCCAGCCCCCACTTCATATACTGAGTAATCGCTCTTTAAATCATTAGATGTGTTCATGAGAGCTGTTTTAACAGCAAAAGGGTCCATGTCTGGATTTTGCTGAAGCATAAGTGCCGCCACACCTGCGATATGAGGAGTCGCCATAGAGGTTCCATTCAGTCTTGCGTAGGCAGAGCTATAATCATGTCCCTCTTCCGGGTGGTTCATGAATTCCGGATAAGTGGAGAATATGGAGACCCCTGGTGCCACAAGATCCGGTTTTATATCATAGTTGCTGTTGACAGGCCCTCTTGAGCTGAAGTCTGCAAGAGAATCTCCTTCTGTTTTAACCTCAGCAAGCTGATCAAATGTGAGAGATGCTTCAGGATTCCCTTTTAAATAGTCTCCATCTGCTTTCGCAAGCTGGAATGTCGGGATATATTTGGTATTTTCGCCTATGTAGGCAGGGATTTCCCCTTCAGTGTTATTAAAAATGATGACAGCTGCTGCGCCTGCATTTTTGGCATTTTTCACTTTTTCCTCAAATGTCAGCTCTCCGCGTTCAATTAATGCAATTCTGCCAGCTAACTCTTTCCCTGTAAAATCACCTGGTTTACCTAATCCAGTAAACACAACAGGATACGATTTGCCTTCCAGAATTTTTAAGTCATCAGAAAAATTCTTGGCAAGTAATTTCATAGATTCAAAAACCTTGTCACCTGCACTGGCTTTAAAAGCCGGAATGGAAATGGCTGCGTCACTCGCACCTACTGTAATCCCAAACGCACTTGTACCTGGAGATCCAAGCGTCTTTTCACTCGGGCCCGCATTTCCGGCTGCCACAACGGAAACAACACCTGAAAGCATCGCGTTATTAATCGCCACTGAGGTAGGGTATAAAGGGTCATTTACACTAGCACCAAGGGATAAATTAATTACGTCCATGCCATCCTCAACAGCTTTATCAATGCCTGCCAGCACTCCATCTGTCGTACCTGAACCATACGGACCGAGAACTCTGTAAGCAAATAAATCTACATCAGGCGCCACTCCTTTAACAGCATAATCAACTGCATTATCTTTTTGCGCAGCAATTGTGCCGGAGACATGCGTACCATGGGAAGTATAATAAGCAGAACCATTTAGATACTCAGGCCTATTCGCCGCTTTCCATTCATCATAGGTCGCTTCCATTGGGTCTGCATCATTATTGATAAAGTCCCAGCCTTTCACAGAGGCAGGATCGACCGCCTTCGGATCTTGTCCGGTTTCTGCACGGTACCCTTTATAAGAATCTGATAAGTCTGGGTGTGTATAATCAATTCCTGTGTCCAATACTCCAACCTTGATTCCTTTTCCGGTAACCCCTTCATCGTGAAGCTTATCCACTCCGATTTGCGGAATGCTGTCTGCCATCTTCGGCTTCATTTTAGTTTCCTTTGCTGAAGGAAGATCCAGCTGGACATCGGCATTGCTCCAAATCCGTTTTACTGCGCCTGATCGCAGGAGTTCTTCCACCGCTGTACCCGGCAGTGTCATGGAAACCCCATTGAATGCATTCTTGTATTCGCGTTTCACTTCAATTTTAGAGGTGTCATACAATGAACTGCTTTTCTTAGCCTTCAGCATGCTGACATGGGCTTTGAATTCACTGTGGGATTTTTCTACTTTTTCTTTAGCTGAAAGTATAGAAAGTTTTTTGCCCTTTATAGCTTCTTTCTTTACCTCCACCTTTGCAGGAGCCTGGTTAAATTCCACAATGACTTCGACCAGCTCGGGAGTGGATGTATTTACTTCAGGAGAAATAACAAAACCAGGGCCTATCTCTAGCTGTTCTAAAGCATCCCTTTGTTCTTTAGAGAGGCCGCTTAAAATTTTTTCCGCTTCGTCCACCGAGATCTCCGGCTTCTGAGCAAGCACATTAAATGGAATGGAAGCAGTGAATAATAAACTTGCAGCAAGAGCCCCTTTTAATAGATTATTGCGTGACTTCATATTTTTCCTCCTGCGGTTTAATTGATAGAAAAGTAAGAATACTTACTATGTTTATCTTAAATGGGAAAGATGTGAGCAGTAAATTGGGGTAATAAAAGAGGTACATTACTACTAAATTTCAAATTCTCAGCTGGGATTTATCTTAAAAATAGGATGAAATGCATGTTGATCACCGGGAGAAAAATTAAAATAAGGAAGAACCGGGCATTGATTACCCCAAATTGGGCAATGGTGGCCAGTTTGGAGATAACTTTAATTTCACGCGCTTTATGACGAGTGTTTTCTTTTCCTTGTTATTTTTTCGTCATGAGCGCTCTATGGCGACTTTTTTCCTTTCCTCCCTTCCGTTTTCGTCATCATGAACGCTCATAGCGACCACTTCCTTTCACCAATGAACTCTTAAAGTAATCTGGCAATTAATTAATTTACAAAATAACACAAAAAAGGACACTCCCCAAATCAGAAGTGTCCAATCTAAATATCTATTATTTTGAAGCGACACTGCCCTGGAACACACGGTTTAACGCATCTGCCGCCTGCTCAATTGACTTTCTTCCCTGCTCCAGTACACCCGGCATCCAGAAGAATCCATGGATCATGCCGTCATATCGTTTGGCTTCAACCGGGACGCCGGCTTCTTTCAGGCGTTCCGCATAGGCTTCACCTTCATCGCGCAGCGGGTCAAATTCTCCAGTTAACACCAATGCAGGCGGCAGTCCGCTTAGGTCTTTTGCCTGCAGAGGAGATGCATATGAATTTTTTCCATCCTCTTCATTCCGCAAATAATGATTCCAGAACCATTCCATGCTGTCTTTCGTTAACAGGTAGCCGTCTGCATTTTCAGTATAGGATTCTGTTGCATAAGAATGGTTAGTTACTGGATAGATCAGCATCTGATAGGCAATTGAGATTTCACGCTTGTCTCTTGCCATAAGAGCCACAACGGCTGCAAGGTTTCCGCCGGCACTATCGCCGCCAACGGCAATGCGGCTTGGATCCACTCCAATGGATGCCGCATTTTCAGCTGCCCACTTGGCTGCAGCGTACGAATCATCCGCAGCAGCAGGAAATTTATGCTCTGGTGCAAGTCTGTAATCTACCGAAACGACCACGCAATTCGCCAAATTCGTTAACAGTCGGCAAGGAACATCAACTGTCTCAAGGTCACCAATTACCCAGCCGCCGCCATGATAGTATACCAGCGCAGGAAATGGACCTTCTCCTTTAGGAGTATATATTCGGACAGGGATTTCTCCTCCAGGTCCCGCAATTTTCTTATTTTCAATCTTCCCTACTTCCTCCGGCTCTCCAGCGAGAGCACTGAAATCTGTGGTAAGGCGGGCTTCCTCCGGTGATAGCTGGCTCATCGGAGGAGCTCCTGCTGCCTCCATCTGTTCCAATAAAAATTTTGCCTGCGGATCTAATGCCATAATTATTTTCCCCCTATTAAAATATTTATTGACAGGGCAGGAGTATGCCTGCCCAATCTATACCCACTACTTAACAGTACTTTTTTCAGGTGCTGTCAGGATAAAACCTTCATAGCCTTTTTCGGCGACTTCATCACAAATCTTCCGGTAGGTTCCTACACCGCCAAGATAGATTTGAAAGCCGCGGGCTTTTCCTTCGATATTGGCACCCATGTACCAGGATTCTGTTTTGGTAAACAAAGTCTGATCGGCGATTTCACGGCAGTGCTTGCTCCATGTATTTTCCGACTCTTCTTTGACTTCAATGACAGCCTGATTTTGTTCCCGCATATAGCTGATGCAATCAAATACCCACTCCACATGCTGCTCAATTGAAACCATCATATTGCTTAATACGGACGGACTCTCAGGTCCAGTCAGCATGAACATATTCGGGAAACCTGCTGTGCCGAGGCCAAGATAGGTTCGGGTTTGTGAGCCGCCTTCCCATTTTTCTTTCAGGGAGACGCCGTTTTTCCCGCGAATATCCATCTTAAATAGCGGTCCCGTCATCGCATCAAATCCTGTGGCAAACACAATCATGTCAAACTCATATTCATTATCTGCAGTCTTAACACCTGTTTCGGTAATCTCCTGAATCGGTGCCTTTTTTACATCCACCAGCGATACGTTATCCCGGTTATAGGTCTCAAAATAATCTGTATCTATGATGGTGCGTTTAGTGCCATAATAGAACCTCGGAAGGAGTTTTTCCGCAACTTCAGGATTTTTAACTGTTTCGCGGATTTTAGAGCGAATGAATTCAGCCACAATCTCATTCGCTTCCGATGAGATGGACAAGTCATTATATGCGTAAGATAGCTTAAGAAGTCCTCCTTCTTTCCAGGCTTCCTCGAAAACTTTTTGCCTTTCTTCAGGAGTTTCGTCAAAAACGGAAACATTTCTTGGCTCCTCCGGTATACCGGTTATGGAATGGCGCATTTTTGCTCTGATATCCCCGTAATTTTTCCGTATATTTTTCAGATGTTCAGGATCATTCGGCGTATTCCTGGCCGGGCTGCTGTATTGCGGGGTCCGCTGGAATACGGTCAAATGCCCGGCTTCTTTTGCAATAACAGGAATTGCCTGGATACCGCTGGACCCTGTTCCAATGATGCCAACTCGCTTCCCTGTGAAATCTACTCCTTCATGCGGCCAGTGCCCGGTATGATGCCATTCGCCTTTAAAGTTTTCCAGCCCTTTAAATTTAGGTACATTGGACGCTGACAAGCAACCTACAGCTGTAATAAAATACTGTGCAGAAACCTTCTCACCATTATTTAATTGTACGTCCCACCTATTTTTCTTTTCATCATATTGTGCGGACTGCACCCTTGTATTGAATTGCACATCACGCCGCAGATCAAACTTATCTGCTACATAGTTTATGTAGCTTAATATTTCAGGCTGTTCGGCGTATTTTGCCGACCAGCTCCACTCTTTCAGTAGTTCCTCAGAAAAAGTGTAATTATAGTAGATGCTTTCAACATCGCATCTTGCGCCGGGATAACGATTCCAATACCATGTACCGCCGACATTATCGCCTGCTTCAAATACCCGGGTGGAAAAACCTGCCTCCCGCAAACGATGCATCATATACAATCCAGAAAAACCAGCCCCAACGACAACAGCATCAAAATCCGTGAGAGAGTTCGATTTTTGAAATGATGACATACTTTCTTCCTCCTCATGATATTAATTTTAATGAAAGCGATTACATTTTCCTTTTTACTAAGTTCCTCCTCTCCAGTACTTATAATTTTTAACTATAACTAAAGCTTACTATTATTCATTTGTATTGAATATTCATAATTTTCTATATATAATATCCCTATAAGGAAGGTGTTAATATGGCAATAGAATCTACCATTTTGGATAATATCCAGAATTTAGAAGATATCGAGAGTCATGAGGAGAAACTGTATAAAATTTTAGAGGTTTATATGAACATTTTTCCTGTTAAAAACGCCTATTTATTTCGTTATTCACCTTTAGGTTTTATTGGTGAAGGTATCATCGCTATTACATGCCACGGATTAATACATATTAGAGATATCAGGGATGATGTTCGTTCATTGCCGCTCATTTACTCCGCCCTCTATGAAAGAAAAGCTAAATATTGTTCGGGGATCGAATACCTCAAGCAAATAAACATCAAATACATAACAACTTCCAATGTCAACTCCTTCCTTGCTATCCCCATTTGCTTTGGTGCAGTCCCTATCGGCTATATTTGCACAAACGAATTTGACGAACAGGGAAAAATTTCTGATCAGCAGCTTTCCTCTTATACACAGTTTGGTCAGCACATTGGAAAAACTCTTGAAAAAACAGAAGGAAAAGAAGATGCCCGGCTATTAAGCAAAAGAGAAATGGAGGTCATGAAGAGGATTTCCTGGGGAGAAAGCATAAAGGAAATGGCTGATTCCATGTTTATCAGTGAAGTCACCATCAACCAGTATATTAAAACAGCTATCAGGAAACTGGGAGCACAAAACCGGACACAGGCAATTGCGGAGTTGTTTCGACGAGGGATGATTTCGTAATTCGCACATGTTCAGTTACCGCACCAAAAGGCCCTTTTCTTAAAGAAAGGGGCCTCTTTGGGCTGTTTATTTCTCCATCATTAATTTCAATATCAGCTCATCCGTATGACGGGTTCCTTCATTTCCTAATTTACAGAAACTCTCGATACTTTTTTCAACATCATCGTGAATAAATCCATCGGTTGATTTGATTTCCTGATCGTTGAGTGCAAGAAGGGCAGACTGCACAGCTACATTAGAACAGGTAGACACTTTCATGGCACAGCCTGCTTTAGCTCCGTCACAGATCATTCCAGAAACATTCCCGATTGTGTTTTGAATGGCTGCTTTGATTTGGTGAAGCTGTCCATCGAGCAAATATACGATGGCTGCACTTGCCCCCATTCCTGCAGCAGTTACACCGCATAATGCAGAAAGCCGGCCAAATTTGGATTTAATATGAATGGTTATCAGATGACTGAGTGCCACTGCCCGAATCATTTTTTCATTTGTAACCTTAAGTCTTTCTGCAGCAGCAACAACTGGAAGAGTGACTGCGATTCCCTGGTTGCCGCTTCCGGTGTTTGCCATAACAGGCAATGTGGAGCCTGCCATTCTCGCATCTGACCCAGCTGCAGCTAAAGACATTGCAGCAGTGGCAATATCATCCGACAAAATCCCCATTTCCACATTCCTTTTTATCGTTTTCCCTACCTTTAGGCCGTATTCACCTGATAGGCCTTCCATTCCAATGATCCGATTGAGCTCAATACTCTTTTTTACAAGTGATAAGGAACTGATTTCCGCACTAAGCACCCATTCATATATTTCATCAATGGTGAGTGCAATTAATTCATCTTCTTCAGATTGGATTCCTATATTTTCACATCCGCCCTGGTAGATAACTTCTCCATCAACCTCAATTAAAGTAATATTGCTGTGGTTATCAGAGATTACGACTCTGGAAGTGTGGATATCAGTTTTTAATACAGTTTCGATATAAAGCCTTTTCGGTGTCTCCGCCTGCAGGGAAGTTACTTTTCCTTCTTCAATAAGTTTAAGAGCCAACAGCTCATCTTCAGAGCCTACTCCCTCTAATACTTCCAGCTTTCTTGCAGGGTCCCCTGCCACAGCGCCAATTGCCGCTGCGAAATCAAGACCATAGGAACTCATGCCCGGAATTCCGACTGATTTAGCATTTTTGATGATGTTTCCGCTCGCTTTTAAGCATAGCTCTTTTATTTCCCCTTTAGCATGGCTCTTTGCAGTTGCTGCAGCGAGTGCGATCGCGACAGGTTCCGTACATCCAAGGGCAACCACTAATTCTTTTTCCAGAATTCTTAAGATCTTGTGCTTCTCCATTTTTCATACCCCTAATTGTTTAAAGTAAAAGAATAAACTTTAACTATTATAATCCAAATAGTGATAAATTAAGAGAGGCAATATTTCCTTCCAACATGAAACTCTTCGGATTCATTAAACCAGGAACAGCTCTGTCTGTTTAATCTTTGCTGAATAATGAACTTAAATTCTTCAATGTATATAATCTCCCCGTCACCATAAACAGGCTGTTATAGTTTCTTTGTACATATTCATCAATTATTATGAGACCTGTTAAAAATTGATTCACCAAATAATTTGTGTACTTTGGATCCCAGACGAAACGGTTGATTCTGATCAGCTCATCTGCGAGGATATGAAACTTAAAGTCTTCAGCAATCAGTTTGATTTGTCTTAATTTGCCGGTATCCATATAGAAGATATTTTTTTCGAGATTTTTATTCAGGAATGTCAGAAAGTCATTAATATTTTCAGCGAGCAACGTTGCTTTTTGCATTTCATGTTTCACAATCATACTCTCCTTTATTTTTTGTTCTGTTTAAGAAGAACTTATGAAAGAGAGTATGATCTTAATACAGCAAAAGGCCAGGAATCAGATGCTCCGGCCTTTTGCAATTATTTTATTTTAAAACAGTGTGATGTTCAGCATTTCAGGTCAGGTTTATCCTTTCCCAAGCATGTCCTTAAGCGGATCCAGACAGTTCTTTTTCTCTTTCACCCAAACCTCGCAACCCTCGAACGGATTGGCAGTGCCCAAATAGAGATTGCCATTTTCAGAGACAAACAGATTCCGGCATCCATAATTTTTCGGATTTCCGAGTCCGTTAATCGTTACGGGAAACCAGTGAATGCCATCAGGCGACTTCCACAGGCTAAACCCAAATGTCAAGCGGGTTGCCGGAGAAATCAAGGCAAAGAAAAGATCAGATATACATTCGATCGGCAGTGAACGCAATAGTGGATTCTCGCTCCATAAGCTTTTCAGCACCTCGGGCAAAAGCGGCGGAATAAGGTCTGTCCAGTCCCAGGTTCCAAGATACAGCCAGCCATTATATTCTTTCAGCTGCCAGCAATAGCCATTGGCGCCAAATCCCGATGGAATTCCGCTTATGGCCGTACCTCTTGTCCCTGTTTCAGGGTTCGATTGTTCAACAGGCTTGCTTCCAATGACCAATTCCCATTGATCATTTTTATTGATTCGAATTAAGTCAAAGCCCTTTGGTGTTACTAGCCGATCATTCGGATCAAGGCTAAAAATGCCAAAATAAACGGCTGTACCAAGGTATAGATATCCTTTAAAGTTTTCGAGGCTTAATGGCACCTCATTCCTTGCATCGCCTGCTCCTTTGTCAACAACCTTTACCCATCTGTCTGCCCCAGGATTCTCATCTTCGGATCGCCATAACTGGAAGCCTTCCGGAAGGGCTGTCCCAATATACAATCTATTATTAAAGCTCGACATAATAATTCCATTACCCTGAGGATTTTTTTCCGGATCCCCTGACAGATCAATTTGCTCCCAGCCATTTTGTTCGGGATCTTCGCTCACATAAAGCAACGTATTGGAGACCTGAAGCTCGTTTCCTGGAAGCGCGGCCATGTAAAGTTTATTGTTATGAACCACCATTGTTCTTGTTGATCCGCCCTGCAATAAGCTTGGCAGGGGACGCCACCCTTCTTCATCTGTATATTTCAAAACCAGCAGGTTTGGACTAAAAGTTGCACAGCCCGCATATAAAGCCTTTTCTCCAGAAGGTGATTTATAGGAGATCATAAATCGGAAGCCAACTATTCCAAGAGAAGGTTCTTTAAAGACGCGTTCCCATTCCCCGCAGCCATCCTTCCTATAACGCCAGATTTCACCGCTAAAGTCAGGATTCTTTGGAGTCAATTCCTCAGGCACTTCGATATCGCCAAAAATAGCTCCGCTCGAAAGGACCGAGTAGGCTATATTACGGCCTGTCCCAACATAAAGACACTCTCCAAACTCGGCAACAGACCATGCGTAATTGTTCTGCATGGCATTGTCGGGATTGGTTTTGTCAAACCCATTAACCGGGGTTATCTTTTTAAAACCACTTACATTAAACCCCATCGTTTTTACACCTCTTTTCGCTTTTTAATAGACTATGTGAAAGTATGAAAAACGCGGGGGCACATGTCTTGGACAAGTGTGAATTTACCGGGAAAAGGAGAAATGGGCTTACAGTGTTACCCGATCAATGGCTTCTATCACAGGAAAAGGATAAATCGACACCAATAGAAGTGCAGAACCAAAAAAGCAACCCCATTTACAAAATTGGGGTTGCCGAATGAAAGTGCTGTTTTATACTCGATAACTTTCCCTGTTTGATGCAGTTTATTTCAGCAATCCTTCCTTCTCAAGATACTCCCTTGCTGATTCTTCAGGACTCACACCATCTACATTCACTTTGTAGTTCATTTCACGCATTTCATCATCGCTGATTTTTCCATCCAGCTTGTTTAAAGCTTTAACCAGCTCCGGATGGTTTTCAGCGGTTTCTTCTCTCAACAGCGGGGCGCCCTGATATGGCGGAAACAAGTGTTTGTCATCCTCCAGGACAGTGAGTTTGTATCTGGCAATTTCGCTATCTGTAGAATATGCATCCACCAGGTTGATTTCACCTTTTTCGATTGCTCCATAGCGCAGTTTAGGCTCCATGGTTAAAACAGTTGGAAATTCTACGCCATATAGCTTCTGGATGCCACGATAGCCATCTTCCCGATCCGAGAATTCAAGGGTGAAGCCGGCCTTTATGTTTTGCTCGACTGATTTTAGATCTGAAATTGATTGCAGTTCATACTCTTCAGCCAGTTTCTCAGGCACTGCCAAAGCATACGTATTATTGTAAGCCATCGGTTCCAGCAGCTCCATGCTGAATTGTTCCTTCATTCCTTTTCTCGCCTGCTCATATACCTGACCGGAGTCTGTGCTTACCGCTGTCTCTTTTAAAAATTCCGCAATAGCTGTACCGGTAAACTCAGGATACACGTCAATACTGCCAGACTTCAGAGCATTGAAGACGAACGATGTTTTTCCTAACCCTGGTTTTAACTCGACATTAAGATCGGTTTCATTTTCAATCAGCAATTTGTACATATTGATCAGGATTTCCGGTTCTGAACCAAGTTTCCCGCCGATGACAATCTTCTCCTCCGGTTGATTTGCCAAAAGAGGAATCGCCATAACTAATATCATCGCACCAATGAATACTCCAAGTGCTGTGAGCGATTTTTTAAATGACATTTGCTCAAACCGGCGCAGCAGCATATCAAAAAGGATTGCCAATATGGCTGCAGGGATGGCCCCAAGTATAATCAGGGCCGTGTTGTTCCGGTCAATTCCCAGGAGAATCAATTCTCCTAAACCCCCTGCTCCAATTAAGGCTGCAAGAGTGGCTGTTCCGACTATTAAAACCATCGCGGTACGGATCCCGGCCATAATGACCGGCATGGCAAGAGGAAGCTCTACCTTCATAAGCCTTTTGCGCCTGTTCATCCCCATTGCCCTTGCAGCTTCGATAATAGAATCGTCCACTTCCTTTATGCCTGTATATGTATTTCTCAAGATGGGCAGGAGGGCATATACGACTAATGCGATAATGGCAGGCACTTTTCCAATCCCGAATAAGGGGATCAATAGGCCAAGCAGCGCTAATGAAGGTATGGTCTGCAATACGGCTGTTACACCAATGATTCCTTCTGCGATTTTTTGCTTTTTTGTAAGATATATTCCAAGCGGGATGGCAATCAGGACTGCAAAAAATAAAGCAATGAGCGAAATCTGGATATGTTCAATCAGCACACTTGCTAATTGGCCTTTTCTTTCACTAAAAACTGAGCTTAGGGTGTTCATGACTTCACCTCTCTTTGCATGCTGCCTGCCAATTTACGAATAACAGCCTGCCTGTTGACCAGTCCAATGATTTCCCCGTCCTCTTCCACAGCAAGTTCATTATTAGCGGCCAATAAGCTAAGCGTTTCTTTGAGTGAAGCCGAGACTGGAAGGACTGCCATGCTCTCTTCTGTTTCTGAAATCGGCAGAAGGATGTCATGAAGACTAAACCCCTCTATATAAGGCCCCTGTTCTTCCCCTACGAACTGCCTGACAAATTCGTTTTCCGGATGCGCAAGCAGTTCTTCAGGTGTGCCAATTTGGACGACTTCCCCGTCCTTCATGACACAAATGCGGTCGCCGAGCTTTAAGGCTTCCTTCATATCGTGTGTAACAAACACAATGGTTTTCTTTATTTTTTTCTGAAGGCTGATTAGGTCATCCTGAAGCTTTTCCCTGCTAATGGGATCCAGTGCACTAAAAGGCTCATCCATCAGGATGATGGGTGGATTGGCTGCCAGTGCTCTTGTTACACCCACTCTTTGCTGCTGCCCTCCTGAAAGTTCATGCGGCTTTCGGCTCCGGTATATGTCAGGCTCCAATCCGACCATTTCCAATAACTCATCAATCCGTTCTTTAATTTTCACCTGCTCCCAGTTCTTTAACTCCGGTACGATCGCGATATTTTCCCCAATTGTCATATGTGGAAAAAGGGCAATTTGCTGAAGGACATAGCCTATATTCCAGCGGAGCTCATGAATGTCATAGTCACTGATCCGTTTGCCATTTATGGAAATCGTTCCTGAAGTCAAAGGAATCAGCCGATTAATCATCTTCAGAACAGTGGTTTTCCCGGAACCGCTCGGACCAATAATCACGAAGAACTCGCCTTCTTTTATATGTAAATTGATTGAATCAACAGCTTTGGTACCATCCCGATACTGTTTCGACACATGGTCAAACTGAATCATTGCTCCACCCCTCTAATATGTTTACGTCTGAATTATTCCCATAACAAATTTCTGAAAAACGGTCCTGCCCGCGTTTTCTTTTTAGCTGTTATACTATCATACAGATAGACAGGAAACATTTCCAATCCTAAGAATCCAAAGAAAAGACAGCCTCCTGCATTGGAGGCTGCCAGTGTTTAAGCGGGATAACTTTTCAGGTTCTTAAAGAGGTCCGGAAAGTCTTTTCTGATTGCTTCGCGGATATCCCCGAATGCAAGATGGCGAATGGGATAGGTTTTTACTTTCTTTAAGGTGGAATGCGGGTTTCCTATAAAAATATTAACGGTCTCTTCTAAAAATCTTTCCTGTTGAAACATATAATTGTTTCGATTTTCAAAGACTTTGTTTTCCGTTTGCTCATAAATAACGTAATAGTTTTCGATGATTTCACCACGGAACATTTCCTGCGTCTCAATTACTTCGTATACTTTCATCGGTATCAGTCTCCCCTTTAAATAAATTCAAGTGACGAAGTTGATAAATTCAATCCCATTGGCAAAATCTGCAGCTTTATATTTTGGATACTATGATGGATTTCACTTGAACATGCCTACGCATATTAATTTCATTCTATTGGCTTATTATTTGGTTCTGTATAATTTCGATTCGGGCTGCACCTGTTTCCTGTGCTGCTTTTATTACTGCATCCCTTACTGCAGGAACAATCCGGCTGTCAAGCGGCCCTGGAATAACATAATCAGGTGTCAGGTCTGTAGCATCGATTAATCCGGCAATCGCTTCGACAGCTGCCATTTTCATTTCTTCATTAATTTCAGTAGCTCTGACGTCCAGGGCCCCTCGGAAAATTCCAGGGAATGCGAGGACATTATTCACCTGATTCGGCAAATCGGATCTTCCTGTTCCAACGACTTTAGCGCCTGCCGCTTTCGCCTCATCCGGCATGATCTCAGGAATTGGATTAGCCATGGCAAAAATAATGGAATTCGGACTCATCGTCTCGACCATTTCCTTTGTTAAGGCACCGGCAGAGGAAACCCCGATGAACACATCGGCGCCAATGATAACATCCTCAAGCGCTCCTTTACGTTTTCCTGGATTGGTGATTTTCGCGACAGACTCTTTGACAGGATTCATTCGCTCCTGCCTTCCTTCATAAATCGCTCCCTTTGTATCACACATGATGATTTCTTTTGCTCCCATATTAAGGAGCAGCTTGATAATCGCAATTCCTGCAGCACCCGCTCCATTGATTACGATTTTTATTTCATCCATTTTTTTGCCGGCAAGCTTCAGCGCATTGATTAACCCTGCTGCTGTTACGATCGCTGTTCCATGCTGGTCATCATGAAAAACGGGGATATTCATTTCCTGCTTCAGCCGTTCTTCAATATAAAAGCAATTGGGTGCCGCGATGTCCTCCAGGTTAATGCCTCCAAAGGAAGGCTGCAGCAGCCTGACTGTTTTAATGATTTCTTCGGGATCCTTCGTATCAAGGCAAATTGGAACGGCATCAATCCCTGCAAAAGCTTTAAATAATGCAGCCTTACCTTCCATAACAGGCATGGAGGCTTCAGGGCCTATATCCCCAAGTCCCAGAACAGATGTGCCGTCAGAAATCACAGCGATTAAGTTTCCTTTTATTGTATAATCATAGACCTTCTCAGGCTGGTCATGGATTCTTCGGCAAGGCTCTGCCACTCCTGGGGAATAGGCTAAGCTTAAATCCTTCATGCTGTTCAGCGGCATTTTTACATCGACAGTTAACTTCCCTTGAAACTTCTCATGAAGCAGTAAAGATTCCTTCTGCAAATCCATTCTATCCATCTCCCTTATTGAATATTGTTAATTTTCAGTATTTGTTGTAGATTATTATATAATGAACGGCATCCATAAATGAAATACATATAATCTATAATCCTTATGCCTTTTGGTTATACGAGAGGAGTGCAGTAATTGGATATCAGGCATTTAGAATATTTTGCTGAGGTAGCCCAGCACTTAAGCTTTACAAAAGCATCCCAGACCCTGCATGTTACCCAGCCTTCCATCAGCAAAGCCATTAAAAATCTCGAAGGCGAACTGGGAGTGCCGCTATTTTACAGGTCATCGAAGCAGCTTGAATTAACGGATGCAGGAAAAGCCGTGTTAATCAATGCGAAAAAAGTGCTGGACGCATTTCAGAACCTGACATTGGAGTTAACAGATTTAATGGAGCTGAAGGGCGGTGAAATCAAAATTGGCATACCTCCCATAGTCGGCGCAGCCTTCTTTTCGAAGCTTATAAGCCAATATAAAGAAAAGTTCCCATTGATCGAAATTAAATTAACAGAAGTCGGCACGAAGAAAATAAAAAAAGGGGTGGAAGATGGCACATTGGATATTGGCCTGATTTGCACGGTCCCATCCCATGGAAGCGGTTTTGAAATAATCAATGTCCTAAGGGATCCCTTAATGCTCATTATCCACCGGGAACATAGGCTTGCTTCAAAAAAAGAAGTGCATTTTTCAGAATTAGCCAAAGAGCCTTTCATCCTCTATCGGAAAGATTTCACCCTCTATGATCTGATTATTGAGGAATGTTTAAACAGCGGCTTTCAGCCTAATATTGTCTGTGAAAGCTCGCAAAAGGACTTCCTGCTGGGAATGGTTGAAGGAAAACTGGGAATTACCATGCTGCCAAGCAAAATCTGTCAAAATATAAACTGCAATGACCTAGTGGTTCTGCCCATCTCTGAGACTGCTGTAAATTTAGAGCTAGGGATGATTTGGAAAAAGGATAAGTACTTATCCTTTGCGGTCCGGGAGTTTATCGCCGGTGCGGAGATTTATCTGGAGGAAGGGCAGTGAAACGGCCGTCGCAAATTTGAGAATTGCGACGGCTTTTTACTTCTGGAGCTATTGTGAGCAAGCCTTAACAAATGCATCAAATATAGCATTTGAAGGGTCATCATTCTTTTGTGTCATGCATTCAGGGTGCCACTGTACTCCTAATGCAAAGCGATGCTTTGTACTCTCAAAAGCCTCAATAACCCCATCACTCGCCTCTGCACATACCTCAAAGTTTTCAGGCATTTTGCGGACAGCCTGATGATGATAGCTGTTTACTTTAAAGCTTTGCATTCCAGTAACTTTGTGGAGGAGAGAATCTCTTTTTACATTCACAAAGTGAGTCGCATGCCAGCGGGGGGCTTTTTGGCCATGCTGCAGCAAAGGTACGCCAATTTGGGAAAAGATGTCCTGATACATATCACCCCCAAGAGCAATACTGAGGACTTGGCAGCCCCTGCATATGGCTAAGATTGGTTTATTTCGAGCAAGCACTTTTTGAATCATGCTGATTTCGAATACATCTCTTTCCGGACAAATACTGCCCAGCTTTTGATGGGGTTCTTCACCAAATAGTGTTGGGTCGATGTCCCCCCCGCCAGTAAGCAGCAGCCCGTCAAGCGTTTCAGCCAATTTTTCGACTTTCTCATCATCCAGCAAATTAGGCACAACAACTGGAACGGCCCCTGCGTTTAATAATGAATGGATATTATCCATTGAAACGGAAAGGGTATGATCATCTAAATTTGATGTAACTCCAATAATTGGTTTCATTCGGCACCTCTGGTTATATAGTTTAGAAGATTATTCTATAAAACCGGGAAGAAGTCCTATCTGCCATAAAAAAAGAAGCAAAATAAAAAAAAAGAACTGCCCTGCAGTCAGTATTGCTGACTTTTGGACAGTCCATGTTTGCTATTAATAGGGATCCGTTTCATGGCTTTTCTCAACCGCTTCTTTTGATGCCTGGTTTTCAGCGATTGAACCCTGGCCATATTTAGATCTTCCAGCGTCACGGCCTGGAATTTGTTCTTCCCCGCTCATCGCCTGGATCTCTTTCATGACTTTCCCGGTTTCTTCCTTGACACGGCGGCCATAGTCTTCATCAGCTTGTGTGAAATGCTCAAACATAGCATCCTGAATCCGTTTGTCGCATACCGCTAAAGCTTCAGACAGGTTTTTGATCAGTTCATCTCGCTCCCAATCATCAAAGCTCCTGTAAGTATGGCCGGCCTGGCCGTAATTATTTGGCCGGTCGATCGGTGCGCTCATGGCAGCCGCATTATAAGTTGGCCGATGCGGGATGCGCGCTTCTTCAGGTGCTTCCTTAAAGCCACCCTTCATTGAAGGCTCGTAGTTAATATGCGGATTATCTCCTGCCTCTTTCGGGTCCCGAATATCCATTTGGCCGCGCTGCTGATTCGTACGTACAGGCGCTTTCGGAGCGTTAACCGGCAATTTCAGATAGTTCGCTCCTACTCGATAACGCTGTGTATCGGAATATGAGAAAGTCCGGCCTTGAAGCATCTTATCATCGGAAAAATCCATTCCATCAACAAGTACTCCCGTTCCAAAAGCCGCCTGTTCAATTTCTGCATGGTAATCCACTGGATTGCGATCAAGCACCATGCGGCCAACAGGAAGCCAAGGAAACTGATCCTCCGGCCAAAGCTTGGTATCATCAAGGGGATCAAAATCCAATTCTGGATGGTAATCATCCTCCATGATCTGTACAAAAAGCTCCCATTCCGGATAATCTCCCCGTTTAATCGCCTCAAATAAATCCTGTGTAGCATGTCCGACATTTTTAGCCTGAATCTCGCTTGCCTCTTCCTGTGTCAGGTTGCGAATACCCTGTTTTGGTTCCCAATGATATTTCACCAGTACAGCTTCCCCTTTTTCATTCACCCATTTATAGGTATTGACACCGGATCCCTGCATGTGACGGTATGTAGCGGGTATTCCCCAAGGTGAAAACAGGAATGTAATCATATGTGTGGCCTCTGGTGTCCTGGAAACAAAGTCAAACATCCGCTCGGGATTTGACACGTTTGAAACAGGATCAGGCTTGAATGCGTGAATCATGTCAGGGAATTTCATCGCATCACGGATAAAGAATATTTTAAGGTTATTGCCGACCAAATCCCAGTTTCCGTCCTCAGTATACATTTTTACGGCAAAACCTCTAGGATCACGTGCTGTTTCGGGTGAATCCTTCGCACCTGCCACAGTTGAAAAGCGGACCATTAATGGCGTCCTCTTCCCTGCACCAGAGAAGACCTTGGCACGTGTATACTTCTCAACCGGCTCATCGCCCACTTTTCCGTATGTTTCAAAGTAACCGAATGCGCCTGCTCCTCTTGCGTGCACCACACGCTCTGGAACCTCTTCCCTGTCAAAATGGGAGATCTTCTCAATGAAATGATAATTTTCCAAAGTAGCAGGTCCCCGATTGCCTATCGTACGAATGTTTTGGTTATCCGTAACAGGATGCCCCTGCCGAGTTGTCAGTGTCTCACGGCTAACATTCTGCTCATTTTCTGTATTCATATCTTTGTTATCTGCCACAATCTAACCTCCTAAAAATGAATGACCATATTTTTCCTATGATTTAAAAATTTATACCTGAATTTACTTTAAATGTTAATTATTGTATTTACTTCCAAAATAGATTGCCTGGTTATCATACCCATGTAAATGGAAATGAAACCTTATTGAGTAATGTACTTAATTAATTTCGTCGGAATAATGTTCATGTCTTTGTAAAAAATATTCTTGTCCAGGGGAGGTGGAGACATGCCGAATCTTAATGATAACAAGTTCAAAAAAATTCAATCTGAGAGCCAAAAGCAGGGTAAAACATACGAAGAGTATGCTGCTGAACTGGAAGCGAACAAAATGAAGGCTCAAAAAAGGAAATAAATGACTCTAAGGCAGGGAATAGCGTTCCTGCCTTTTTAGCTGCCACTGCTAATTATAGGTTCTCGCTGTATGTATCATTTCCGTGTCCTTAACAATCTTTAACCCAAAAGGTATATTTAATAATTTGTCCGCATCCCGGTCACAGTTTGTTAACATTTACTCATTACAATGTAAATGTACCGAAACATCATAAAGCCCTTTTTCTTTACCCCTTCAGGTCCGGCCCTTTTTAAGCGGCCGGATTTTTTATGTCTATCTTTTTACCGCTGGGCACTAAAAGTTCCGTTACCTGCCTAAAAAAAGCCCCTCTCAAATGAGAAGAGCTTTCCATTCATCCTTTGCCAGCCTGAAATCCCGGATATTGCGTCATACCGCCATCAGCATACAAGGTCATTCCGGTGACATAGCTTGCTTCAGTGGATGCCAGCCATACTGCACAAGCTGCTATTTCTTCCGGCTTGCCGATGTAGCCCATGGGAATGAGCTCAACCACACCTTTCTTCAATTCAGGATCTGCGAATTTTTCCGCATTAATGGGTGTATCAATAGCACCAGGGGCAATGCAGTTCACCCGGATACCATGCGGGGCAAATTCAAGCGCAAGTGTCTCAGTCATCAATTTAACTCCGCCTTTACTTGCTGCATAATGAACAAAATGAGGCCATGGAATTTCCTGATGAACAGATGACATATTAATGATCGAGCCTTTTATTTTGTTTTCCAGCATGTAGTCAATTGCTTCACGGCAGCCTAGAAATTGTCCCGTTAAATTCGTTGAAATCACTTTATTCCAATCCTCCAGGGTAAGTTCTTCAGATGGGACTTCATTTTCGATTCCCGCGTTATTGATCATGACGTCGAGAGAACCAAACGTTTTAATGGCATGTGCAATCATTCTTTTAATATCCTCTTCCTTTGTAACATCCCCCTGGATGGCAGAGGCACTGCCGCCAGCTTTCTCAATCGTTTCTATAATCCCCTGCACTTCCTGTTCTTCATTAAAATAGTTGATGACTACCTTCGCTTTTTCAGTACCGAAACGTTCAGCCATTGCCTTCCCGAGCCCGGTCGCTCCGCCGGTAATGACGACAACTTTTTCTTCAAGACTTGGATACATAAGATCACTCCCTTATTTTTTCGTAAAGCCGAGCAATACTCCCCCTGCAATAATAAACAAACAGCCAAGGAGAACCATAAACACCTGTTTTTTGCTTTTCCGCTCATTTAAAAAGAAAAGCCCGCCAATGGTCGATATTACAATTCCAGTCTGAGAAAGCGAAAAGCTGGTTGCCACGCCGATCTTCGGAAGGGAAAGCAGCAATCCCAGATTCCCGGTGCTCCAAATCAGCCCCGTAATGATATTACGGACTGCATATTTGTTGTATGGCCTGCGGTGGAGGGTTATGAGGAATGCTCCTGTTACCATTCCAATTGCCTGCGGCAGGATGGCAGACCAGCCGTCAATTTCAAACCAGCGGATTAGTACGACATACCCGACAAAGCCTGCTGTCGATAATAGGAGTACAAGCAGGCCTTTTTTGAGACTTTTTCCCTGTTCCTTGTCATCCCCCTGTTTCAAGGAAGTCAGAACAGCACCGGCAATAATGCAGACCAGTGAGGTGACTCCGATGATAATGCTCATCCGTGTTTCCCATTCTTTAAAAATAAATACTCCAAAAAAAGTTGTTCCAATAAGCTGCAGACCTGTGGACATCGGAGCTGTCTTGGCAACCCCCAAATAGCGGACTGCCCCAAACTGATTTTTCTGCCCAATCGACCAGAACAAACCAGAAATAAAGCCGACTGCCCAAACGATATTGGACAGATCCGGTCTCTTGAAAAGATAGACCGCAATGGCAAATAATAGGGCTCCTATTGTCGTGCCATGCGTCTGGCTGTATTCGTCCCCGCCAAGCTTATTGCTGACAAATACAATACTGCCCCATGAAACCGCTGCAATGAGGGCTAATAGAATTCCTGTCATGATGTGTACCTCATCCTTCGATTTTATGTACATTTTTAGATTGCGGCTATAGATAGGCACTTATTCCACAAGCAAAAAAAGTATTGAAATTTTTATTATCATTCCACAAAGATAATCTTATGAAACCAATAGCATCAGCAGGCTACCTCAAAAAAAGCCGTTTAACAGATATTTCAATATAATAATTTATCACACAATTTATAATATTTGTGTTAAACTAACAAATATCACTGTCGAATAACAGTGATAAGCCATTATTCTCTTTTATATAATAATCATTTCGGAGGGAATCGAATGAAAAACGCAATCAGCAAGTGGAACCAAATAAGTCTGGTAAAAAGAATTCTGCTGGGCATCATCGCAGGTATTGTCCTCGCTTTGACTATTCCGAAAGCAGCGGGATGGGTCTCTATCTTCGGTACTTTATTTGTAGGTGCATTAAAAGCAGTAGCACCGGTACTGGTTTTTTTCCTGGTCATGCATGCCATTTCCAAACATAGAAGCGGACAGCAGACAAATATGAAGTCCATTATAGCTCTTTATGGTGTAAGCACCTTTTTAGCAGGACTTGTCGCAGTAGTAGCAAGCTTTATTTTTCCTGTTACCCTTTCACTTGCACCGGGAGCAGAGGATGTAACACCTCCTGGAGGGATAGCAGAAGTTCTTACAACCCTGCTGACTAACGTCGTGGACAACCCGGTCAATGCACTGATCAACGGCAATTATATCGGCATTTTGACTTGGGCAATCCTGCTTGGCATTGCCTTAAGAAGAGCAGCTGATACAACAAAAAACATGCTCGCAAACTTCTCGGATGCCATCTCGACACTAGTAAAATGGGTGATTAGCTTCGCCCCAATCGGAATTATGGGCCTTGTGTTTGATGCGATTGTCAGCAATGGTCTTTCAGCATTGATGGATTACGGCAAGTTACTGTTTATCCTTCTGGGCTGCATGTTCTTTATCGCTCTGGTTGTGAATCCGCTTATCGTATTTTTAAATATTCGCAGAAATCCATATCCGCTTGTACTTAGATGCTTACGAGAAAGCGGAATTACAGCGTTCTTCACACGCAGTTCAGCGGCAAACATTCCTGTAAATATGAGCTTATGCGAAAAGCTCGGACTGGATGAAGATACGTATTCCGTTTCCATCCCATTAGGCGCAACGGTTAATATGGCTGGTGCAGCTGTTACAATTTCTGTTTTGACTCTTTCAGCGGTTCACACATTAGGTATTCAAGTGGATTTTGGAACAGCTCTAATCCTTAGCGTGTTAGCAGCAGTCTCTGCCGCAGGTGCTTCAGGTGTTGCAGGCGGATCCCTTCTTCTCATTCCTTTAGCAGCCAGCTTATTCGGAATTCCGGATGACATCGCGATGCAGGTGGTAGGAGTAGGATTCATCATTGGAGTTCTTCAGGATTCATGTGAAACGGCTCTTAACTCTTCATCAGATGTTTTATTTACAGCAACTGCAGAATATGCAAAAAAACGCAAGGAAGGCAAGATTGTGAAAATCAGTGCCTGATAACAAAATAGAGGATTCATTCCTTTGAATGGATCCTCAAAAAAAGCCCTCTCGATAGAGAAGGCTTTTTTCATTTATGTATTTTTCCATATGATGCTATAAGATAAAACAATTACTTCGCATTGGCATCTGGCTGGTGGATTCCGAGGATATTCCCTTCTGTATCCTTATAGTACCCCTGCCAGGCCATTCCCGGAAGAGCATACTTCGGTAATGCGACAGTGCCGCCGTTCTCAAGAATTCTGCCTTCCGCTGCATCGTAATCTTCCACGCCAATTGTGCAGGAATATCCGTTTATCGCTTGATTATCTCCTGGAGGCGGTCCCTGGCGCTGCATCAAAGCACCGTTAATGCCCGGCTCTTCATCATTTCCCGTCACTGCTCCATAATAAGGCATTCCGGCATACTCACTCCAATCCTGAAATGACCACCCGAATACCTCGCCATAAAACTTCTTGGCCCTCTCCATGTCATCCACATGAACTTCAAAATGAACTAATCTGCCCATAGTCTCTTCCTCCTTTTATTTACGTAATCGCTTACAAATCTATTATAATGTTTATCGTAAAAAGTACAAAGCGCCTTCTTATCCTCCAATTGCTTTGCTGAATTCCTTATTTCTGAAGTTAAACAAAAAGATTCGTTAACCAAATTGATAATTTAGTTTTATAAAAAAAGGAACAGAAATGAAAATAAGCCGTCCAGTAATTAATAGGCAGGCTAATTTTGATTGGTAGAGATTGGACGGTTTAGGAATTGCTAATTGATTATTGAGGCTTTAGTGTTCCTTATTTTGTGCTTTAAGGTGAATACTTCAGCTTATTACTAAGGTGCCTTGCCCTTTAAATAGCCTTTTTAAAGCTGCAAAGGGCATACACCATATGGTAAATTGACAGGAAAAACTTCCAGCCCGATGGATAATAAAAATTATTGTTCAAGTATGGCTTTGATTTTTTTTAAATCCTTCATATTTGCTCTTCTCATCATGGGCTCCATGAATGGAGAGATGACCTTATTAAAGCCTTTTGGGTCCCCATTATTTCTTAATGTCATGAGAGTTTGGTACTCATCTATAGCTTTCCATGTATATATGGTTTCCATTGGAAAAGGGCCATTTGCAGTTTTCATTACCATTATTTCATTTGGAATATAATCTGTAATTTCGTAAACATAAGCAAGTTCCCGGCCAAGAAACTTCGCTCTAAAAGCAATCTGTGTTCCTACTTGAAGCGGTTTTGGTGTCTTCCACTCAACAGCATGTATATTGACATACCATTCAGGAGCATGATCAGGGTTTGAAGCATACTCTGAAACCTGAGAAACGGGGCAATTAATTGTTATTTCTGTGATTACATCTACCATCTTGTCCTCCAGAATTAGTTCGATTCTACGTATTTTTTTAGCAGGATGCCAAGCAGATATTCCCATCCCTTGGTATGCTCCTCTTCCCATTTCTCTAGAATAACACCAGAGGCTGTATGGGAAAGCTGCAGCAGCGTCCCTCCATCTTTCTCAAGAAGACGATACGTATAGGCACTGTTTACCGCTCCATGCATGCCAAGATGGCCGTGCAGCCGTATTTCTTCAGGAGCATTTACATAGTATACATTCCCCCAGACCGCGCCTTCTTTTTCACCCCATCTTTCCATAAATTGCCCGCCTGGAACAGGCTCAAACGTAAAGTGGGATGTTACTCCCTTCGGAGCTATGCGAAACTCCCACCACTCTTCCACCTTTTCAGTTAATGCCCTAAATACCTCATTTCGTGGTGCATTAAGAAATATCTCTTGTTCAATGTGAAAGTCCTTTGTTGAATCCATTGTTTTGTCTCCTCCTTTATCTTGAACGGCCCTCCGTAAATTCATTAGCGAGCTGGCTGTGGATTGCATATATTTACCTACCCAGCGCTCATGCATTTCCTGAAGGGGCACTGCATTAAGAAAGTGCTTTTTATATTTTCCTTCTCGACGTACCAAAATTAAGTGGCCTTCCTCTAAAATATTTAGATGCTTCATAATGGCATACCGCGTGACTTCAGGAAAATACTCGTTTAGTTCTCCGGTCGTTCTTGGCGATTTTTTAAGAATATCGAGAATTCCCCTGCGGATCGGATGCCCCAATGCCTTAAAAACGGTGGATAGCTCGTCGCTCATTACATCGGCCCTTTCATTATAAATCCAAAGTTTAACAGGTGACCAAAAAGTAACATATGTCATGTGACCTAATAGTAACATGATGGTCATTGGCAGTCAAGATAACTATTAAAACTCACTCTATCTAAATCCGTTGTTACTTATTAATTGATTTCTTATTATCCTAACGAAAAAAGGCATGGAACTATCCATGGCTTTCTTCAATTCTTTTATATTTGCTCTCAATTGGCGACGTTTCTCTCCCAGAATTGTACTTCTGAAACCGAAAGCATAAGCGGTCCGCTATGAGATTCTTCAAAAATAATTTTCACTTTGGCAAGCTTTTTCCCATCTGGAATTTGAGTATATTCAGACAAATGGTAGGTGACAGATTTATCTGTTGAGATGACCTCCTTTTCTCCCAAATCGTACTCATTCCCATCTTCATCATAAGCTTTTACACGGAGAACTTTGATTTTTCCATTGGTATACAACGGTCTGTTGAATACCTCAAATCTCGTAAGTACTGTAGGACTATTAAAGCTAAAATCAACTTCCAATGGCAGAGAAATACCATCGGCTTCCGTGATGCTCCACTTTAGTTCAGCAAGGGAAGATTCACTTATTTCACCGTCAATCAATCGAGGAAATGCCTCAGCTCCATCCTGCATTTTATCCGCTTCACCAGATACGACGATATCCCTTGCTGTCAAAAGCAGTTCCTTCGGCTCTTCAGGCTGCTCGACTTCCCCAGGCTCTTCTCCAGGCTTTAAAACATGGCCGATTTTATCGATGGTAGCAAAACTTGTATTTACAAGCAATGATCTGGTAATCGGAATATCAAACTCCAAATCTTTCTTTGCTTTCAGCTTAATGGCGGCCAATGTAGATGTGCCCTCTAGTGTCTCTCGAGATCCTTTATTTGAAAAAGCAGCCATAATTCGTTGCTTATCATTGCCAATCCCGGCTAGTATAGAAAAATTCAACATGTCATTGGTAGTGTCAGTAGAATTAACAATTCTTTCGCCGCATCCAGTTTCTTCCTCACACTCTTTAACGATGTCATACTTATTTGGATCAATTTCAAGTTCAAGGTTAAAAGCATTAATATCCTTCAGCCCCGCACCGATAACTTCGACTGTAAATTCTTCACCTGCTTTTAATTGCTGCTTATCGGGCCGAATGCTCAGCAATCCAGCTACAGGACGATTAGTTGGCTGCAGCTGTGTCTCTCCAAGCTGTCCTGCTACATACATTAAATCATAAGAATCAATCACGCCATTATAGTTAATATCAACTTTGGACACCTGATTCCAAGAAGTATCTGTGGTGTCCACACCCATATAACTGGCAAAGAAAAGCAGGTCCTCTTCGTCGATGGCACCATTAGGTATGTTTTCACCTACTACAATTCCTTCAGTTTTATCCTTTTTGTAAGGTCTGAATTCCTGAGCAGATCCGAATTTCCCTACTGCATCCTTAATCGTTAATTTGATATACCGTGCAGTTACCTGTTCATTGAATGGAATGGTCTTTGTCTCATTGCTCCTAATAAAGGTCCCATCGGTAATAACATTTTTATATGTCTTGCCATCAAGGCTGACATCCAGGTCATATTTAAGAATTGTTCCATTCCCTGCATCAGGTCTAGGCACATACTCCAGCTTATCTAATTGATAGGCAAGCTTCATATCAATCTCAAATGTATGAGGAAGAACGTTTCCTGTACCCCAAGCTGTATGCCATTGTGTTTTCTCATCTCCGTCTACAGCTCTGGATGCTTCGCTCCCAGGCTGATTGCTTGAGGCACTAGCTGTCATATCCTTCGGAACATTTCTGAATCGGTCAAGCTTTGTTTTTACAGCTGTTTCATCACTCCAGTCTGATGCACCCTTTGTATTAACTGCCCTGATACTATATCTGTATTCTGTGTCAAAGTTTAGACCCTCGTGCTCGAAAAACGGCTTCTCAGTTTTTTCTTTTTCCAAATAAACATTTTTGTATACTATTCCATTAATTTTAAGGTCATAGGAAAGATTTTCACCTTCAACTTTATTCCAGTTAAGTTTTATGCTTTTATCTGTAATATTTTCATCTGCGGCTCCGAGTCCAGAAGGCACATCAGGTACTTCTGTATCCTTTACTTCTTTCTCTTGCGTGTTGTTAAATCCATTTACCGTAAGCATCACTTGATTCTTGGTAATATCCGTTTTCCCAATCTTTACAAATAACTTCGGAGCTGTGGTCACCTTTGTTTTGGCGAACTCAGAGTCTTCCGTTGAATATTTATTAAGATCCGGGCTTTCATTGTAGAAATAAACATTTTCCGAGCGGCTGTATTCTTCCTCTGTTAAAGCTTTTCGCAATTTGATATTTTTGCCGCCAACCTTTACATTTACAGATTCAGGCTGCTTGCGTGTATTTACAAGGAATTCGGTTCCTCTTTCCTTGACCATTCCTTTGTAGCCCTTTCCTTTTGCTTTGTGAACGGTAATCTTTACTTTATCCTTTGCGACTACAGATGAAATCTTGGTTTTTGTATTCTTTCCAGTTTTGTATTCAGTTGTTTTACCGTCATCCTCATAAAGAGTAAATTCAGATTTTCCAGCTGGATATACATCAAAAATTCGAGCTTCAGATCCATCCAGCTCATTAATCGAGTTGTTTTCAGGAGCCATTGGTATGATTGCACCATTCTTCACGAATACTGGCGTCTTCCACAATGGGGCATCAAAATTATTGAGAACAGCTCCGCCTTGATATTGCTCGCCTGTAAAATAATCAATCCAAACCTGTTTAGGATCCGGCAAGTAAATTCCGTTTCTTACGCCTGCAGCGTGATCCTTTTCATTATAGACAGGAGCTATCAGCAAATTGGGCCCCCACATATACTGATACTGTGTATCCGTGCCATACGTAAATGAATCTTTTGGATACTCCAGCATCATTCCCCGGACAGAAGGCATAGAGGTGGAGGTTGATTCTTCTGCAATTGTATAAATATAAGGCATCATCTGTGCTTTTAGTTTCAGATACATGCGGTTTATGGAAGTATATGGTTCGCCATAATTCCATGGATTTTTTGATTTGCTGTAATCGCTTCCGGATGAAGCCCATCCATCCATATCAATTTGAATTGGCGAGAAAGCCTTCCATTGGAAATCTCTTGTCTGGATGTCCGGATCGCCTCCGAAAATGCCATCCATATCCGATCCAACATTCGGATTGCCGGATAAGCCTGCTCCAATGTAAGTTGGGATATGCATGCGAATGTATTCCCACTCCCCTCCATACTGGTCACCAGACCAAAGGGTAGCGTAACGCTGGGTGCCAGCCCATCCATCAAGACTAATCACAAACGGGCGTGCTCCGCCTGAATTCTCTTGCTTTTCGATTCCTTCTGCAGCCTGACGTGTTGCGTTAAGAGCCATGGAATAGCCCTGTCCAACCCATGCAACATCCGTTTTAATAGCTCTTACTCCTGCCTTGACCTCACCATCAAGATCCCTGCGTAATGGGCTGTCCTCAGGCAGGTTCGGGTCTGGATATAAATTACTTTGTGTCCATAGGCCTACTTCCACATCCTTGGCATTTGCTTCATTTGCAAATTCTCCTAAATTATCCAGCCCTCCATATCCGCATCCATAGCCATCATTCGGCAAAAACCATCCGAGCGGCATATCCTTTGTGACATATTGATTTAACGTATCCAAGCCTTTACCAAGAAGGGTCCTCTGATCTTTATGGCCGTTATGAGTGCCATTAAAACAATCAGCATGCCCTAAATAAAAGGCATATTCTGGCATTAATGCTGCCTTTCCTGTCAGCTCGGTATATTCATTGATAATTTCCGGAATGGAATCTTCTACAAAATAATAAGCGTCAAAGCGATTTTCCTGATGGGAGAATGTTGCCGTCTTGGAAAAGTCATATACACCTGGTTTAAACGTATTTCGCATCACTCCATATCCTTCAGTGCTCAAGTAAAATGGAACAGGACTTGATGCTGCACCGGCATCCCAGCCGCCTCCGATGGCGATATTAATTTTGTTGTTTTTGTGGGAGTAATAGCCGTTTTGCTGGCCTCCACCAAAGAAATATTCATCATCATTGGAATTTAGCGTCTGTACGGCTCTATTCGCTTCAAGAGAAAGCGGCTCCTTTTCACTCCAGATGACCTTGTTATTATGTTTATTGATCAGGCTCATTCTTGAGTCCGTTTTGGAAATTTTCAGTTCCAATACCTTTGTATATATCCTAAAAAAATCGGAATCTTCTTTTATCTTTACGTTTACGGTTCCATATTCTTTTTGGTAGTCGTTTTTATCTTTATCCACGATTTTAGTCACATGGTCAGGCTTGTTTGGTGTTGGGTATTCAGGAAATTCACTGCTCGGATCCAGGTGAAGCCTAAAAACATTGTCTTTCAGAAAGCTTATTTTAATTCCTTGTCCAGAAGAGAAATCAAGATAAATATCACTGCCTTCTTTTTGTATCCCGCTAACTTTGCCGATGGAAGAAGTATTTGAAGTTTCTTCAGCATCAGCTGCATTGACTGGAATAAACGATATGACCAATAGGAATGAAAGAAATATAGAGGCAAATCTTTTCAGTTTATTTCGCTTTCTTAACAATATCCGGCACCTCCGCGATCTTTTGAAAAATTTTATAAACTGCCTGACCAAGCTTAGTTTATTGAGATTTGTTCAATCAGCGTATTCAAGTTCTGTAGATTTATATATCCAGTCCTTTCTTCCAGTGCATTTGCTGCACCGCAAGCAGAAGCCAGGACCAAAGTATCCCTAATAGAATATCCTTTTGAAAGTCCAGCGGCAAAACCTGCAACGAAAGAATCTCCAGACCCCACAGCGCTGACTGCTCGAATTTCTGCAGTTATTACTTTCAGCTTTTCACCTTTATAGTAAACTAGGGATCCCCTTTCACCATCTGAAACAATCACAACCTCTATGCCATTCTCAGCGATCTTCTCCATCGCGTTCCAGATTTCTTCTTCTCGCTGGCAAGAGCGGCCAAGAATCCCTTCAAGTTCCTCGCGATTAGGTTTGATTAAATAGGGGCCAAGAAGCAAGGATTCGGCTAATGCCTCCCCGCTTGTATCCAGAAGAACTTTGACTCCATGATTTTTAGCTTCCCTTATCATCCATTGATAGAGACTGGACGATACTCCAAAGGGCAGGGAACCACTTACTATTAGGATTTGAGCTTCCGGTATTAAGATACGCAAGCGCTGCCTTAACTCTTCCTGCTCCACGTTGGAAATAAAAGGCCCTTCCTCAAGAACTTCTGTTTGGTTATTTCTGCTGTCAATAAAGGCCAGACATTGCCTTGTTTCACCAGCAATCTGAACAAACTCATCAGGCACACCCAGCTTTGCCAGTTCATTCCGAATAAAGGTTCCGTTACTTCCGCCTAAAAAACCGGTTGCGGTCACACGTTCTCCAAGAATGCTCAAAACCCTTGTAACATTCAGTCCTTTCCCTCCTGCGGATTTGAGGGGGTTTTTCGTACGTGTGCTGCTTCCAGTCTTAAGGTATTCCAGGCGATAGACAGTATCTATAGCGGGGTTAAGAGTAACGGTTAAAATGCTAGGCTTTTCCATTGCTGCCACACATCAGGATTTTTTCAACCACTACTTCCTTCATGGCATCCTTGCCTGGTGTCATGTATTTTCGAGGGTCATTTGCGTCAGGATTTTCATTAAAGTATTGTTTTACGGCATTGGAGAATGGAATTTTAAGATCTGTTGCAATGTTTACCTTGCAAATACCAAGTTTTATAGTTCGCTTTACCATCGCATCTGGGATATCGGAAGCCCCGTGAAGTACGAGAGGAATATTAACCACAGAGTGGATATCTTCCAGTCTCTCGAAGTCGATTTTTGGCTCTCCCTTGTATAAACCATGAGCAGTACCAATAGCAACCGCTAAAGAGTCAATCCCAGTTAATTCTATAAATTCTCTAGCTTGTTCCGGATTAGTAAATTTTGCATCCTTTTCATCAACGACGAGGTCGTCCTCAACTCCGCCAAGACGTCCTAATTCAGCCTCGACAGAAACGCCATGTTCATGGGCATACTCGACCACTTGTTTTACGATCTTGACATTTTCATCGAAAGGATGATGGGAAGCATCTATCATCACAGACTTAAAACCGAAATCTATATATTTCTTGATTTCTTCAAAACTTTCAAAATGGTCCAGATGGAGTGCGATCGGGATTTCATATCTTTCTGCTGCAGCACTTCCCATTGAAACCAAATAGTCACCGCCGGAGTAAGAAATTGTTCCTGGTGTGCTTGCAAGGATTACAGGAGAGTTCAACTCTGCAGCAGTATCAACAACAACCTGGAATGTTTCAAGATTGTGAATATTGAACGCTGGTATCGCGTATTTTTCTTCCGAGGCTTTTAGGAACATTTCTACTGTATTTACAATTCTATTATTGCCCATTTTCTTTTCTCCTCCATAAACACAACTTTTCCATTAACAAAGGTGGCTTTTACATTGAATGCTTTATCTATTACAGCAACATTCAATTTCTTGCCAATTTCAATTGTGCCGGTTTCTTCCCCAATACCGAGCAATTTAGCCTGATTTATTGTAGCCATTGGCAAAATACACTCAAGCGGCAGTCCAAGGACTTCCTTGGTGTTTTTTATGCAGATCATTAAATTTGTCGTACTGCCTGCCAGGGATCCAGTCTCCAATGTTCTGGCAATACCTTCTCTTACTCTGACAGATTGGCTTCCAAGTTTATACTCCCCATCCGGTAAATCCGCAGCAACCATGGAGTCACTAATCAAAAGAATTTTGTCTGCTCCTTTGGTTTTGTAAAGCAGAGTAATTCCTGCAGGATGTACATGTTCCAAATCAGCTATTAACTCACAAAAATTTTTGTCATTTGTCAGGAATGCTCCAAGGCTTCCCGGATCACGGTGGCTGAATCCCCGCATACCATTGAACGTATGAACTGAAATATTTGCTCCGTATTCAATAGCCAGATTGGCAGTTTCATAGTCTGCATTTGTATGTCCCATCGAAACAAGGATTCCTTTATCCTTCAGATATGAAATAACCTCTATAGCCATATTCTTCTCCGGTGCCAGCGTTAGAATTTTTATCGTATTTTGCGAAGCTTTTATCAATTCATCGAGTTCTTCAATTGTTATTTCCCGCATGTATTTCACAGGATGCGCCCCTCTATGCTCAGGGGTTATATATGGTCCTTCAACATAGGAACCAATGATTTCTGCTCCAGCAGTATTTCCAATTTGTCTGCCAATCTCTCTAACGGCAGCTTTTACTTTCTCAAAATCGTCCGTTAGGGTTGTGGGCAAAAAAGAAGTCACACCATGCCTTGCAAGAGATAAGGAAATTTCCTGCAAAGCTTCCGGTGTTGCATCCATTGTGTCTTTCCCTGAAATTCCATGTATATGAATATCAATGAGCCCAGGGATAACAGCAAATCCCGAGAAATCATGTATCTGACAGTCTGGTTTCTCATCCGTCAGATCCTTGATTAGTCCATTCTCATAAACAACATATCCCGAATGTATTCGGCGGTTAGGGGTATAAATTGTGTCTGCAAAAATAGCCTCCATTAAATACCTGCCCCGTCTTTCTTTTGACGCCCTGATTTCTGGAAACATTTTATCGCTTCTTTTCCTGAAGTGATGGCTATTTCTTTTAGTTCGTCTATGGAGACATTGTCTTTAATAATGGCGGTTTCCATAACCATTGCCAGATTTGCTCCGCCAATAACAGCAGTATCCTGTTTGTCGTTTGTTAGAGAAACAGCCGTTTTAAAGGGCGAACCTCCCACAAGGTCGCACAGAACGAGTACCCCATTGCAGCACTTTAAGTTTGCCAATGCTGCTTTCATCTTTACTTCAAGATCTGATGTAGATTCTGATTCTAAGAAATCAACATACTCTATACGTGGCTGTTCCCCTGCAATCAACTTCACTGAAGAGTGAAGACCTGCAGCAAAGGAACCATGCCCTGAAACAATTAAACCGTTCATTATTTTTCCTCCTCACTCCCGTTTAAAGAATGGTGCCGAATGGGAATGGTATCTTGCCAATAATGCCAATAACAACTGTAATCAGAATTAAAATAACAGGGGACAAGCCTCTTTTTAGCAAGTAATACATTAATAAGGTATAGCCTAACGGCAGCATGTTTGGCATGATCTTATCCAGCAAATCTTCCTGCAGGGCAATTTCAGCTTTGCCTGCATGAATGACCAGATTTGCCTTTAACTGCACAAATGAGGCAATAAGCCCGCCTACCACTGTCAAGCCAACGATAGAGGCAGCATGAGACACTTTCTTGGTGTTTTCTTTTAATGAGCTGATGGCATTGGTTCCAGCGTTATAGCCATATCGCATAAGACCGAAGCGCAGTCCAAAATGGACGACATTGAATATAATAAGGAACACAAGTGCACCTATTGGATTGCCATCTGCTCCGAGCGAAGCACCTATACCAACACAAATAGGCAGAAGTGTTAACCAAAACAAGGCATCCCCGATACCACCCAGGGGACCCATCATGGCAACCCGGATAGCACGTATGGTATTCCGGTTTTGTTTTCTTTCCTCCATTGCGAGGACAATTCCCATAATGATGTTTACTAGAAAAGGATGGGTATTAAAGAATTCCATATGGCTTTTCATTGATTCACTAAGGTCATGCTTATTTTTGTGAACCTTCTTTAGCCCTGGAAGAATAGAGTATAGCCAGCCTGCTGCCTGCATTCTTTCATAGTTGAAAGATGCCTGAAGCAATAGTGAGCGCCAGACCATTTTGTTGAGGTCTTTTTTTGTAATTAACTGTTCGGCTGAAGAATCTTCATAAAACTCAGGATTGTTTGCCTGAACAGAAATTTCCGGTTCAATCGCTGCATTTTCAGATGCCACGGCCTCTCGCCCCCCTCATAGCAGCTCCCTGGCCGCCAGATGTTTTATAAAAATCATACATAGCAATTGCCAGACCGATTAGCGCGACAGCAATAATCGGCATTTGTAAATAAGTAACAAGGATGAATCCAACTATAAAATAGGCAATATACTGTTTCTTCAGCATAATTTTCAGCAGCATGGCAAACCCAATGGCTGCCATCATACCGCCAGCTGTACCGAGACCTGCAATGATCCAGGCAGGAAGTGATTCGACTACACTCTTGGCTGCATCAGCTCCAAAGTAGATTGGAAGGAATGCAACCACAAAATAGAAAACGAATAGTGTTGCTATTCCAAGGTAATTAATCCTGTCGATTCCTTTTGTATTTGCTTCTTCGGCATATTTGTCAGCTTTATGCATGACAGGTGAAAAGGCCGTAAACATTAATGTGATACAAGCCTGGACTGCAACGGCAAATGGAACGGCAACTCCTATTGCAACCTGAGGCTCCTGCCCAGTTAAAATCGCAAATGCTGTACCAATTATTCCGCCGATTACAACGTTTGGAGGCTGAGCTCCTGCAAGCGGTACCATTCCTGCCCATACTAATTCAATTGCAGCCCCGGTCATCACACCAGTAGGCAAATCGCCTAGAATTAACCCAACAATGACTCCAGTTACAATGGGGCGGTGAATGTGAAACAAACCGTTAAACAAATCGATGCCGGCAATACCTGCCCAAATGGCAATCAACAATGCCTGAAGCAATATTTCCTGATCCATCCTTCACACCATCCTTTCCCTTAAAGGAATTTATAAATGTCATCTGGCCTTTCATCAGGAACACGGCGCACTTCGAGTTTCACACCATGTTCTTTTAGTTTGCGGAATGCTTCTTTGTCAGCATCATCAATAGAAACGGTCGAGTAAATTTGTGTCTTCCCTTCAGAATAGTGCATATTTCCAATATTCACTTTGTCGATCGGAACACCTCCTTCAACCAGCCTCAGAACATCCTGAGGAGTTTTAGAAACTAAGAAGATATTTTGATCTTCAGATGCTTCATGAATAATGTCTGCAGTTGTCTGGATCGAGAAAAAACGGACACCGATTGCTTCAGGGACTACCATTTCCATTAAGTCTTGCTGTACTTCATCTTCAGCAACCTCATCATTGGCTACAACAATTAGGTTAGCCCCAAGGTGATTAACCCAGGTAACACCTACCTGACCATGGACAAGACGGTTATCAATTCGAGTCAATAAAATGTTTGGCACTTTGTATTCCCCCTGTTTTTTTAAAAGTTATATATGTTAACTCCTTTAACTACCCTATTAACCATTCCGGTTGGGCTAGGGTTATCAGGTGTCACACCCAGGTGGATGGAGTTAAACAAAGCAAATAACTGACCGATAACTAAGTAATTCAAAGCAACCAGATGATCATCTAGGCGAATATTTTCCTGCTGAGGAATAATAAAAGCACAGTCGCATATTTCTTCGATTTCTTTATCATTTGTATTTGCAGCAGCCACAACTGTTTTACCGCCTCCGTCATTCTTTAACTCTTTTAATAAATCAATCTCGTATTTCCTTGTATAAGGATCATTGGATAGGAAAACAAATATCAGCGTTTCGTCATCAACCAGTGACTTGGGACCATGTCTAAATCCAAGAACCGATTCATGAAAAGTTGGTATTTTTCCGGATGTAAGTTCAAGATGCTTTAAACTTGCCTCCTGTGACAACCCTTTTAATGTTGACGAACCAAGATACACAACCCTTTTCTTATTGAGGCTGACAAGATTCTTAACCGTTTTATATTGCTGGGTTAATATTCTTTTTGCATTCTCAGAAACTACTTCTATTTTTCTCTTAAACTCTTCCAATCGATCCAATTGGAAAGTCAGAAGAGCGGATATGTACATACAGCTAAAAGAGCTGGTCATTGCAAAGCCCTGGTCATTTGATTCTTCTGGCATTAGAAGGACCAAGGTATTCTCATCTTTTCCAGCTTCTTTTGCAAGCTGTCCTTCAGGATTGCATGTGATGATAATTTGGCTTATATTGTTAATCAGTTTCTTAGCTAAAAAGTATGTGGCAACTGATTCAGGACTATTTCCGCTTCTAGCAAAGGAGACAAGCAAGGTAGGAACTTCATTCTTAAAATAATTTAAGGGATTGGTAACAATATCGGTAGTCGAGATTGAGTCAATTTGATTAGGGAGTTCTTTTCGCAATACAGGCGATAAAGTATCCCCTACATATGCAGATGTCCCTGCTCCAGTAAAAATAATCCGTGCCTTGTTGGAATGAATCTTTTCGCTGATAAAATCCTCAATTTCCACTTTTTGTTTTTCAATAATTCCAACTGTCTGAAGCCAAAGATCTGGTTGTTGATAAATCTCTTTTACAGTGTGTTTAGCCCCTTTTATTTCTTCATCATTTAAACTTTTCACAAAACTCATGGTTTTTCACTCCGTTCTAGTTATCTACTTTGTTATGATGGATTCTTTTCCAGCCTTTGACTCTCAGCTGTATAAAGACATCCGAATAATCCAGCATCACCTTTCAACTTGCTTAACTGAATCCTTTCCTCAATCCCTTTTTGAAGCGGATTTTGCACCATGTGTTTTAGTTCCTGCTTAATAAGAGTTAAGAATTCAGGCTGGTTAATAATAACGCCTCCACCCATCACCACTAAATGAGGATCAATTAAAGTAAAAATTTGATGTAATCCTCTTGCTATGCACTTTGCAGCTCTTTGAATTATTTTCTCTGCCATAGGGTCTTTCCGATAATAAAGATCCATAACACCAGCTGAGGTTAATTGCGGATTTAATAATTTCTTCGCACTTTCCCTAATAGCAGTTCCGGAGGCAAGATTCTCTAAACTTATGAGATCATCACCATTCTCTAAAAGAGTCAAACCGATTTCGCCAGCAATTCCAGCTCCGCGCAGAAACTTGCCTTCTGATAAAAGACATGCGGAAATACCAGTGCTAACCGTTACATATGCAAAGGTTTCCTTTTCCATCTTCCATTCAATCCATTCGCCATAAGCTGCCATGTAAACATCGTTATCCATCGCTATTTTTGCATTAGGAAAGTATTTTTTGATTTTGTTTTTAAGTGGAAAATTCCTCCACGGAAGATTATTTTGATAAACAGCAAGACCATTTACCGAGTCCACCTTGCCTGGAATCCCCAATCCAATTAACCTGATTTCTTCAGGTTTTAGTTTTTCGGCTTCCATTATTTGAAAAAACAAGGCAAGTATACAATCAAATAATGCATTTTCATCAAGTGATACACTATCAGCCTGCATTCGATGTTTTAAAGATTTTTCTTTATTAGAAACCAAGGCAGAAGCAATTTTTGTACCGCCTATGTCGGCTACTAATGCTGTCATTATTCCTTCTCCTTTCTATATAATCTTCTCGGTTATTTTTATTATTCATTATTAACAGTCAATGGGTAGTCGGGTTGTTGGTACAAGTTGAAAGAATATTTAACTCATAGCCTTGGAACTATGAGTCATTAAAATCAGTTATGTTAGTTCTGTATAAAAACGGCAGCGATCCCCACGTACAATAGATCGGCAAAACTCAACAGGGTTTCCCTCTTTATCAAATGCTGTCCTTTCCAGTAATAAAGCCGGGAGACCTTCCTTGGTCTGAAGATGCTCGCTTTCATCTGCACGGATTAAAACAGGCTCAAAGGCTTCTTTGGCACGTGTGATGACAACATTGAATTGCTGTTCGAGCAAATCATATAACGAAACTGGACCAATTTCATTTAATTTGGCCATATCTGGGACAGTTTTTTTCGTAAAAAAGGATGATTCAAGTATTATGGGTTCATTATTCGCACATCTCAACCGCTTTAATTCAATGACACATTCATCACCTATCATTTGCAGCCCTTCTTTAATTTTTGCAGTGGGCTTGACTTCACGAATATCTAGAATAATATCTTTTGGATTCATTCCATGTTCTTTAAGCACTTTGCTAAAACTATAAAAACCCATTAGAGGCTGCTGAAACTTTGGCTTTGATACAAACGTGCCTTTACCTTGAATTCTGTACAAAACCCCATCCTGAACAAGTTCTTCGATCGCTTTTTTGACTGTATTCCTGCTTACTCCATACTCATCCATTAATTGATTCTCAGAAGGAACTTTATCTCCTGTATTCCAGTTGCCATTGTCAACCGATTCCCTTAAAATCTCTTTAAGTTGATGATAAAGCGGGATAATACTATCATGCTGCAAATGTTTCATTTAACTAAATTCCTCCGTGTTTATGCTTTAGGAAACCTAATGTTAGAAAATTTAATTAAATTATATCATTACCTGTTAACGTGTCAACCCAACAACCCTATTTTTTCTTTACTCTTTTCCGACAAATTTTTTTTGTATGTTATATTTTTACAGTGATTAATTTCACAGATTATGCAAACTGTCCTATTAACCATAAGCACATTTTATTTAAATATTTCCAAAACCCATTCTAAATAAATTAGGATGGTTGTAGGGTTAGGTTTAATAGGTTTAATAGGTTTAATAGGTTTAATAGGTTTAATAGGTTTAATAGATCTAATAGCTAATGTGCTCCCTTATTTCCCTCCCGTAACAGCAATCCCTTCAATAAACTGCTTCTGCAGGAAGATAAACAATATCAGCATTGGCAGGATGGCTAAGAAAGATCCAGCCATTAGAATTGGGTAATTGGTCAAAAACTGCCCCTGAAGTGAGGATAATCCCACTGATAGAGTCATAGACTCAGGAGAACTATTGACAATCATCGGCCACATTAATTCATTCCAGCTCCAGAGTGTAGTAAAGATCCCAAGAGCAATTAGACCCGGCTTTGCAAGGGGGAGCATCACCTTCCAATAAATTTGGAAATGATTGCAGCCATCAAGTCTGGCTGCCTCCTCCAATTCTTTAGGAAGTCCCATGAAAAACTGCCGCAATAGAAACGTGCCAAACGCGCTGAATAAACCGGGTACAATAACTGCCTGCAGAGAATTGAGCCAGCCTAATTTCACCATAATCATATATTGAGGCAATAGGAAAACTTGCCCAGGCACCATTAAAACAGTAAGCGCTAACAAGAACAGAATGTTTCTCCCTGGAAAATCAATTCTGGCAAAAGCGTAAGCAGCTAATGAACATAGGAACAATTGGCCAATTGTCCGCAGAACTGTAATAATTACGGTATTGTACATAAATTTGAAAAAGGGCAGGAGTCCAAATACCTCTTTATAATTTCCCCACTGAAAATCTTCAGGAATCAAAACCGGGGGTACTTGAATCGATTCAGCATACGTCTTTAACGAGGTAAGGATCATCCATAAGAAAGGCAGAACCATTGCTGCAGCCCCAATAATCAGGATGAAATGGAAAAGGAATGTTCTACTTGTAATAAGCTTATGTGCTCTGTCCATCGGCATCACTCCCTTTAATCATAATGAACCCACTTTTTCTGAAGAACCATCTGGATGGCTGTAATTATTAAAATGACCGCTAATAAAAGAACTGCAATAGCCGCAGCATATCCTTTATCGTTTAGTACAAATGCATGCTGATAGAACAAATAAACAATGGACTGTGTACTTTCAAGCGCCGTGCTGCTTTTTCCAATCATCATGAAAATCAAGTCGAATACTTGAAAGGCACCAATCAGTGACATAATGGACACAAAGAAAATAACTGGTGAAAGCAGCGGCAGTGTAATTTTAAAAAACACAGTGACAGGACCTGCCCCATCTATTTCTGCTGCCTCGTAATACATCTTTGGAATGCCTTGCAGCCCTGAAAGGAAAATGACCATATTGTAGCCAATACCGCTCCAAATCGCTACCGCAATAATCGAATATAAAGCAATTTTAGGATCACTTACCCACTGCGGCCCTTCAATTCCGACCAAGGATAATAAATAATTAAACATCCCGTAGTCTGCGTTATACAGCCATTTCCAGACCATCGCAATGGCAGCTGGCATAGTAATGACTGGTAAAAAATACAAAGTCCGGTAAATAGATTTACCTTTAATATTCTGATTTAAAAGAACAGCCACAATAATGGACAGGAAAATTCCAATCGGCACGGTAAAAATGATATAGATGCTTGTGTTTTTAAATGCTTGCAGAAGAGTTGCATCCTCAAGCAATCTATTATAATTGTCTAAGCCTGTCCACTCATACTGTCCAAATGCACCCCATTCGGTGAAGCTAAAGTAAAAATTCTGAACAATGGGCCAGAGATAAAAAATAAACAGTCCCAGCATTGTAGGTGCAATCATAAGATAAGCCCAAAAATAGTCTGAACGCTTCCTTGTTTTGGCGAGGCTCGAAACTTTTATCCTTTTGGCTGATTTTACTTCTGTCTGAAGAGGTACTTCCTTCAAAGTCATCCCACCTTATATAAATGGAAGAGAAGAATAGCAAAATCCTTCTCTTCAATTAGTAATTACTTGGACAATGCCTCCTTTGCTTTCTTTGTCAGCTCTTCTGCTGCTTCTTCAATACTTATTTCCTCACTCCAGGCCTTTTTAAGTACATCTGTTTCGTACTGCCAGATTTCCCCTGTGTTTTCCACACTTGGCAAAGGAACTGAATATTTGGCTCCATCAATAAATGCCTGAAGGTTTAAATTAGGGACTGATTCTTTCCATGCATCCTGAGTACCATTAAATGCCGGAATGACGGTTCCCGTTTTGGCAAAGACTTCTGCTGCTTCTTTTGAACCAAGGAATTGAACAAACTTCCAAGCTTCTTCTTTATGTTTTGTATTCGAAGATATTACATTGGAAAGCCCGTGAATAGAAACGGCACGCTTTTTCCCTTGTGGAACTACCGCTACATCTAAATCGGGATTTTTCTTATATTCAGGAACCATCCAAGGACCATCAAACATCATCGCTATCTTTCCAGATGAGAATAATTCAGAAGCAGCCGTTTCGGTCATCTGCGCTTGAGTTGGAGAGAGTCCTTCTTTAATAAAGCTGACATTGTATTTTAATGCCTCGATTGCTTCAGGTTTGTCGAACCCTGCGGATTTGCCATCCTCAGAAATGATATAACCGCCATTTTGCCAGATGAAATCATAATATCCGCCTTGATTGCCCATTAATGCCGCATAGCCCCAAATTCCTTTTTCTTTGTCAGTCAGCTGTTTCGCAGCTTCCTTCAATTTTTCCCAATCCCATGTTTCATCCGGGTAGGATACTCCGGCTTCATCAAAGATTTTCTTGTTATACCATAGCCCAGTTGTATCGTAATCTTTTGGAATCCCATAAATATCTCCATCTACCGTGTACAGATCAATCAATGATTCCGGATAATTTTCTAGGCTATAGTTGTCCTTCTCCGCCATTTCACTTAATGGAAGAATGACCTTCCCTTCTGCATACTGAACAACGTGTGCTCCATTCATCCATAAAACATCTGGCAAAGCACCGCCCGTTGCCGCTGTTTCAAGCTTTTGAAAGTATTGGCCATAAGGTGTGATTTCTGTCTTCACTTGAATGTCCGGATATTTTTCATTAAATAACTTTATAATTTCTTCAATCGCAGGAACCTGCTTTTTATCCCAGAATCCATACGTAATCTCAACCTTGCCATCTTTTCCTCCGCCGGATGCTGCATTATTATCACTGCAGCCTGATAGGCCAATCACACCTAATACAACGGTTAATAGCATGATGATCCATTTCTTCATCCCATTTCCCTTCTTTCCTAAAGTTTTTTGTTTACCTAACTCAAAACATAAGGGTTTATCTCTAGATGAATAAAAATTGTTATGGACGAAAGTTATTTAAAACGTTTACCACCCCCTTGGATAACGTTTTCCAAGCACTCAGGTTTCTGCATTAGGATATAATCTTAACTGGTCAAAATATATTGCAACAGTGCTTAAAGAGCTGTGTTTACAAACTTTTAAACTTGAATATTCCCTACTAAACCATGATAATATTCATCTATATTGATAGATTGACCCTGGTTTAACCGTGACTCTTCCGCTGCAAATGCCATTAGATGACTTCTTACAGATGCGGAAACAGAAGAAACACTGTCCTCCTTATTGCCATTCCGGACTTCTTCCAGGAATAGTCTCATAATTCCACGGTCTCCTCCGCCATGGCCGCCTACTGGCTGATCAAAATGAATCACTGTTTCCTGCCTGGTTAGGAAATCAAAAATTGAGATTTTATTTTCTTCCATGTTTCCTCGGATTTCACCTTTGGTTCCCATTATTTGAACGATTCGAGTTTGTTCTCTTGTAAAACCGCACATGCTGAAGGCAGCGGTTGCTCCTCCCTCAAATTCCATATTGACAACCTGATGGTCGACGACATTATTATCTGAACGATATACACACTTTCCATAAGGCGTTCTATTCAAGGCTTCAATTATGCCTTCATTTGTATAATCTTCTGTAAATTTTTTTGACCAGCCTCTTCCTTCACCGAGGTAATACCGGCCTGCATGGAATGGACAATCAAGCTCGGCAGGACATCCATCCAAGCATCGCAGCGGGGCTCCTTCCGGGGCATTTTCCGCTTTAAAATGCATCAGGGATCCATACGAACTTAATAGTTTACATGGTTTTCCCAGTACATATGAAATGATATCCATGTCGTGACATGACTTCTGGAGAATCATCGGACTTGATTTTTCTTTGTTATTCCAATTGCCTCTTACAAAACTGTGTGACATATGCATAACTTCTACATTTTCATTTAATTGAAGAGATACAACTTCACCAATCTCCCCTCTGGAAATTACCTTTTTAATAGCTTTCCAAAAGTCGGTATACCTTAGCACATGACAGATCGTCAGCTGCCGGTCATATGTTTTAGCTTGTTGTTCCATTAATATACATTCTATCGGATCTGGTGACATTGGTTTTTCCAGGAGGACATGATACCCTTGCTCTAATGCTCTCATGGTCACTTTGAAGTGATTTCTATCAAGGGTGCAGATAATAGCAATATCGGCAATTTGTTTGTCCAGCTGTGAGATCTCTTCCCATGATTCATAGCAATTTTCATTTGGAATTTGATGTTCTTGCTGAATTCTCCCTCTCCTTTCCTTATTGGGTTCTGCAACAGCAACAATCTTTAATTCATGCGGATAATCGAGTGCATAAGGTGCATATGCTCTCGCCCCTCTGTCCCCAGCTCCTATTAGGAGCGCTGTCATTGCCTTCATGAAAATTTCTCCTCTCTATTAAGCCAAATAAACCCGGAAAATTTTCCGAATTGTATCCAAACGTTTTCCAAACGCTTTTAAAAAAAGAACCGGTTAGGTCCGTTTTTTTGAAGATGTTGATTCACGAATAACTAACTCAAATGGTAAAATAATTTTGATTGGCAGAACTACTTTCTCCTCTACCATTTCCATAATCGTTTTAGCTGCCATTTTTCCCATTTCATATTTAGGGATTTCTACTGTAGATAGCGGCGGTGACGAATATTTCCCCATTTCTATATTATCTACTCCAAAGAAAGCAATATCTTCGGGAATTCTTAATTTATTTTCTATAACTGCTCTCATTGCAGCTAATGCCATTAAATCACTTGCACAAACCATAGCTGTCGGCAAGTCTCCCGGACTGCTTTTAAGGAGCTGATTCATTCCCTCATAGCTGTTTTCCATTTTCCATCTGGTATTAATAACCCATTCATCTCGAATTGAAAGGTCTGCTTCTTTCATAGCAGATTGATAACCCTTAAATCTTAATTCTTCCTTCAAGTTATGGAAAGATTCATTAATTCCCCCTCCGATAAAACCAATATCACGATGACCCAGACTCACTAAATGCTGGACAACTTTTTCCAAAGCCGCCACACGGTTATAATCTATAATGGCAATATCTTTATCGGAATAGTAGAAGTCAAGTCCCACAACAGGAATTGTTTGCTGTATGTAGTCAATTAAGCTCTCATCAATGCTGTCGATCAGCAGCAGTCCTTCAATCCCGAGATCGTGAATGGTTTTAAGAAGAAGTGCTTCATTTTCAATTTCATCCTTTGTAATACTTATTAATGTATAATCATTTTCCGTTAAAGTATCACGAATACCAGTATAGATATTAGAAAAGTATGGATTTAATTCAGCCTGTGTAGGATTGGCTACCCAGCCAATTTTCATTGTCCTGGCATCACTTTTATTTTGTCTGTTGCTGACCAGATTTCTTGCATGCTGATTGGGTGTATACCCCAGCTCTTTGACAGCCTGCCAGATTTTATTCCTCGTTTCCTGGTTAACATTCCGTGTCTGGTCATTCTGAATGACTCTGGAAACAGTAGAAATAGAAACGCCAACATACTCCGCAATATCCTTTAATCTAACCACAAAACACACCTCTAGGCTGTAACTTCCTGCAGTAATCGCCGGAATTTTTTGAATTTAAGTAGACTATATCACCTGAATTTGTTTTAAGTCAATAGCTTTTAATATTTATTTCGTTTTTAAATTCTCCTTCCAGCCTGTATTTACACCCTATAAAATAGTAGCATTAAATTCTTTATCAAAAAGGATGCTGCACATCTGGACTCCGAAGTTCCCGTTGTAAAGGCAGCAAATATTTCTTTTTCCTTTGGCAAAGAAGCAATTTCGGCTTCTAAAGTGTGATTTATGATGTTTGTTTTTGGTATATTAAAACTCTCGATATTAAAACCTTCTAAATAAATATTAAACCACCAATCGCAGCAATATGAGTTAGGCTTTATGCAGATGTACAGTGCAGAAGGCCGGCTGTCTTTATTCTTGTTCTCAGTTGTTTTCTTTTGCTTATCCTATATACTTAGCATCAATCCTATAAGGATCATTGACTATATTGGCCAGTCCCTTACACCTGCATTACTTGGCGTTCTCGCCATCCTGCTTATTCGCCTTTTTTTACACCAGTTTCAGAAAAGTTCCTGCCAATCCTTTTCTAAAGGTGGCAGGAAGAATATTCACATTGGATGCAATCGCTGCTTTCGCGCTTGGGATTGTCTTCAGCAATGGATTAAATAATTGAGTAACAAAGAAAAAGGATATAATTTATGGAACCATTTATGCTGGCCTTATTGCAGTAAGTGGCATACTCATCGTTTATCATCATATTTTCAAACGGCGGTTATGCGGCAGTAATCGTCCAATCCATGTCACACGGGATGTCTTGGCTGGACTATCTCCGGCTGTTATCGGTTATGTCTTGGATTTTAACCGTGAGAATGTGGTTATAGGTCTAAAAATTAGCACATTTGTAAGTGGGATGATATTTTCTATCTGTGAATGCTATTAATTGCATAAGGGGTTTTTAAAATGATTAATATTCTAATTGTCGATGATGATATCAATATTATAAACCTTGTTGATGTTCATTTATCTGAAGCAGGTTATAAAGTATACAAAGCTCAGGATGGAATCAAGGCTTTGAGCATCTTAAGCAAAAATAAGATTAATTTAGCAGTTGTGGATGTGATGATGCCATATATGGATGGTTTCTCCTTAACAAGAAACATCCGTCAGGAGTATGATATTCCTGTAGTCCTTTTAACTGCTAAAAATCATATTGAAGATAAGGAAAAAGGGTTTCAATCCGGGACAGATGATTATATAGTCAAGCCTTTTGAACCAAAAGAATTACTTTTTAGAATCCAGGCTTTGATGCGGCGGTATAATAAAAAACATGATGAATCAATCATTCGTACAGGAAATACAACGATAAATAGAAAAAGCTATGAAGTTCAAATTGGGGAACGAACGATATTTTTACCCTTAAAGGAGTTCGAACTATTGTATTTTTTCATTTCAAATCCTATGCAGGTGTTTTCCCGGGAACAGCTGATCGAACAGATCTGGGGTTTGGATTATGAGGGCGATGAACGAACTGTAGATGTTCATGTAAAAAGATTAAGAGAAAGATTTTCGAAATTGACAGATGATTTTAACATCAAGACTGTGCGCGGGATTGGATATTTATTGGAGGCAAGGCGCTGATGAAGTCTCTTTATGTGAAATTTGTCGTGATTACAACTGGAATCATGATTTTAAGCGGATTTTTGGCATTTTTAATTTCTAATGCATATTATCAGCAAAAACTAAAACCCTATAATGATAAAAAAAATACAACAATTGCACGGGAAATAGCTGCGTTTGCTGAAGAACATCCGAATGTCAATTTGAAGGAGTACTTAGAGAACCTCTCTGCAATTGGATACCAAATTTACTTGGCAGACGATTCTGGAGGAGAAAGCTATTTTGGCGCAAAATTCAGGGATAATACCCTCCCTTCTTCTACTAAAGAGCAGGTATTAAATGGGGAAGTTTATCATGGTATTATCCATTTTCCACAAAAAACCTTTGTGACAGGCTTTTTTGCAAATGAACTAAAGAATACAATAGGTGTCCCTTTAAAGCATAATGGCATTAACTATGCTCTTTTTATTAGACCTGATATTAAGCTTCTTTTTAATGAGATGCATATTTTATTTGGCTGGCTTCTCGTTTTAATGATTGTGATAAGCATCTTGATGGTAGTTGTCAGTACAAAATATTTAGTGAAGCCGATATCTAAATTAACAGCGGCCACAAAGTCACTTGCGAAAGGAAACTTTCATGTTGAGCTTGATATTAATCGCAGTGATGAATTAGGGGAATTATCACAAAGTTTTTTGCAAATGTCGAGTAAATTAGAACAATTGGATGAGATGAGAAAGGAATTTATTTCAAACATTTCTCATGACATTCAATCACCCTTATCCAATATAAAAGGGTACACCAATCTATTGTCACAGGAATCTCTGGGTTATAAAGAAAAAACAAAATACATCTCTGTCATAAACGGTGAAATTAGCAGGCTTTCGACATTGACAAAACAATTATTGCTTCTTGCCTCATTAGATCGCAATGAAGATATTATGAACAAAAAAACATTTAATGTTGCCCAGCAAATTAAGGAACTGGTTCGAAATTATCAATGGGTTGTAAATGAAAAAGACATGATGCTTGACTGCACCTTACCAGATACAGAAATTACGGGTGACCCTTCTTTACTGAATACGGTTTGGGATAATTTATTAACGAATGCTATTAAGTATAATCATCCCGCTGGCAGTATTGAAATATCAATTGAAGAAAGCAGAGGATCGGTTTTTGTCACTTTTGCAGATACAGGGATAGGCTTGAACAAGAAAGAAATAGATAGAATATTTGACCGCTTTTACCGGGCAGATATCGCACGCACGCGTTCAGTTGAGGGGACAGGGCTTGGACTTTCAATCGCTGCCACGATTGTTAAACTGCATGGTGGACAAATACATGTGAATAGTAAAGAAAAAGAAGGCACTGCATTTGTTGTTAAATTGCCTATTCGTTAATAAAGTCATTGATTGTGTCAGGAATTTTCCGTGGGCCCCCACTGATCATGTCTGACACTTTTTGTATACTTTTCTTCACCTTCCGCTCATCTCTATGGGACCCCTATTCGAAAATGTCTCCGCCCCGCTCCCCGCAAATTTGTAACTTGTTGTTCATTTTCCGTTCATATAAGAATTATAGACTAAGGATGTCAAAGGAGATTGGAGGAGATTATATGAACATTGCATGGAAAGAAATCAAAAGAAATAAAATCCGTTTTTTAATATTAGGTTCAATCATTTTTCTAGTCAGTTTATTAACTTTTATTATTTCAGGTTTGGCAAATGGATTATCACAAGATAATGCTGCATTAATTAAAGACTTGCCAAACGGTGTATTCTATATGGATGAAGAAGCTGAAGAAACCCATAATTTTTCAAGAATAGACAGAAGTATCCAGGATGAAATATTAAGCAAATATAAGGATGCTGCAGCGCTTTCCATACAAATGGGCTTTTTGAATGATGAAAACGATAAGCAGAGAAGCGTCGCCTTTGTTGCATCCACAGAGTCAACGTTATTTGAAAACGTCAAAAGCGGGGAAATCGTGCTTGATCGTTCATTGGAGGAAGAAGGCATCAAGGTTGGAGATACCTTAAAGAATAATCAATATAGCGGCAAGTTTGTTGTAAAAGGGTTTGTGGATCAAAAGAAATATAGTCATGCCCCTGTTGCTTATATAAATTTGAAAGATTTCAAGAAAATTTACCGAGTAGAAGAAATGCAATTAATTTTCATACCCGGAGGGGATCTGACACTAAATTTTCCTGATTTACAATCATTCTCAAAGAAAGATTTTCTCAATACCATTCCGAGTTATAGTGCAGAACAGATGTCTTTAAATATGATTGTGTGGTTTTTAGTTGTAATTAGCGGAATGCTGTTTGCTATCTTTTTCTACATGATGAACGTTCAAAAAATTGGATTATACGGTATCTTAAAAGCTATTGGAGTAAAAACAAGTTCATTGTTTAAAATGATGTGGACACAGATGCTTTTTATTACAATCATTGCACTGTTACTCTCTATTACATTTAGTCAAGTTTTTAATATGATTGCCCCTAAAGGAATGCCTTTTAGTCTAACCTCTGCTACAACAGGGCTATTGTCATTGGTCTTCTTGATTATAGGGTTTATTGGAGCTACCTTATCAGGTATACAAATTAAAAAAGTAGAACCATTACAGGCGATTCAGCAAGGAGAGGTTTAATATGACTGTATTTACAATTGATGAAGTGAGGAAAACATTTTCTAATGGTGAAGTGAAGGAAGAGATACTAAAAGGAGTTAACCTTTCTCTGAGAGAAGGTGAGATAACGGCGTTAGTGGGTGCATCAGGTTCTGGTAAAAGTACACTTCTTACAATCGCAGCTGGCCTTCAGCCTGCATCAGGTGGAAAAGTACTATTTGAAGAGGAAAATATGATTACCATGAGTCCGGAGCAAGTCCGAAAAATACGGGCATGTAAATTTGGTTTCGTGTTTCAATTTGCTCATCTTGTTCCGTTTCTCACAGTAGAAGAACAGCTCATGTTAATGCTGGATGTTTCTGAGCTGAAATTAAAGAAGGATGAACAAAAAGCAGAAATTGAGAAAGTTCTAAAACTAGTTGGAATGGACCATCGGAAAAAAGCTTACCCGTCTTCATTGTCTGGCGGTGAAAAGCAGCGGGTTGCAATTGCCCGTGCAATCATCCATAAACCTAAAGTGCTCTTCGCAGATGAACCCACTGCAAGTTTGGATTCAAAAAGATCTAAAGATATTATGCTGCTAATCAGGGATTTAACGAAAACCCTAAACATAACCACTCTAATCGTTACACATGATGAAGAAATGCTTTCTTTTGCCGATCGTATAATAAAAATGAGCGATGGCCAGATTGCAGGTTGATTAAAATCGGTGAAAAGGCATTACCCGGATGAATAATGCCTTTCACCTTATATTAACCTAGTAAATCCCCACGGCATCAAATCCAGATGCAGTTGCGGTATGTTCGGTGCTGCCTTCTCCGTATAGATCAATGGCAGACTGAACAATTGCCTGGCGTGCATCACTAAAATTAGAATTAGAGGTCAAATAAACAGTTAATGCACGGTAATAAATTTTCCCCAGCTTCTCCCTGCCAATTTCCTGCCCGATCAGGTAGGCTGCATGGTTTGTAATAGAAGAATTTACATGGACTCCGCCATTGTCGACATTTAAAGGCATGTCGTAATATTCATCCATATGGGCCGGATAGACTCCGCTTCCATATGCTGCTCTTTGCGGATTACTTACGACAACACTATTTGGGTCGCTTAAGCTGCGCAATCTCGTAACACCATCAGCTTTAGCAGCCGGTGCCATAATGTCCTCGCCCATTTCCCAGTCTTCATCGTCAACCAGCACTCCAAAGACATCAGCGAAGGATTCGTTCAAGGCTCCGGATTGATTCCGGTATGCAAGGTTGGCAGTATGAGAGATTACACCATGTGTCATTTCGTGGGCGGCAACATCAAGTCCTGCCGATAATGAAATGAAGAACTCGCCATCCCCATCACCATAAGCCATATAACGGCCGTTCCAGAATGCATTGTTATAATCTGTGCCCATGTGAACATATGAATTTATTGCCATTCCTTCCCCATCGAGAGAATTGCGGTCATGCTCATTCAGGAAATACTCATATACCCTCTCAGAATTATAATGCGCATCTACTGCAGCACGGTCATAATCCCCTATGAACGCAGCCGAATTCCCGACATACAGAGCATCATTATTTGAATCCCAATCATTTTTAGAATCAAATGTAAAGATCCCATCCAGATTCTCATGAGAGTAATCGGCTAACGCAAACTTTGTCCCGGAGGCACCTTCTTTCGTTCGGGTAATATGAAGCTCCCTATGGTCTCCATTTACCCCTTTTCCGAATCCTTTCTGGGATTTATTTTCATCAGCATGCATGATTCCATTGAATTGATCAATGACTTCACCAGATTTTGCATCTACAAACACAAACCAGTTTCCAGGCTCATCTCCCATGAAGTTTACATTTACTTTATAGGCTGTATGATTTTCCCCTTCAAACGGATAGATTACAAGTTCAGAAGTTGGCTCATATGTAAGATCCTTTGGAGCACTGACAGCGGATAAAGCTGTATTTACTGCAGCATCATGTTTTAAAGCCACCGACGTGTCCACTGCTTCATCGGCAATTGCCTGATTTATTCTTCCGTTCGCGGATACTACTTCATTATTTTCATTATAATGAACAATTACTTCGGACCCTTCTACGGTCACACCATTGACTGCCTGATTAAACCTGATATGGGTCATGCCAAGCTCATCTTTTTGTACATTTTTCACTTTCAGGTTTTTATCAGGATTTTTAATACCTGTTTGATCCTGATGCTTTTTTAAATAATTTAATGCATTCGCCGGAGTGCTGGAAGAGAATTTCTCTGCAACTCTCTCTTTTACAAATAAAGGAACACTTGCTTTCTCATTCCACTCCTTGGAAGCTTGGACAGGCTGAACCTTCGCAGAATCTGCCGGCTGGGCAAAAACATTTACAGGAATGGAACCTGCCATTAACGCTGATGACAGCAATACAGGTGCAAGCAGCTTTTTTTTCATTATTTTGACCTCCTATTATTTAGATACTCTAAATTATAGAATAGGAGACTGTTAATTGAATGAATAATACGAATTATTTTTATATTGAATAAAATGTCGAATTAATAGTTAAAAATTACCAAATCTCTTTCCTTATACTAAATTATAATTAATATACAGGCCGAAACAATCATTTTATAGTTAACGGTGCTTTTTTGTCTATTCTGTGTACGCCACAATATTGTCACATAACAATAAACAAGGATTTTATCGCGCAACGTTATATACCCCGTATAGTATATAAATATAAACAATTTCTTTTAAACACAGAAGCATTAAAGGGGCTGAATGCACTTGTGAAGGAGTGAACACTTAAGCGATAAAAACGGGAATAAACCAATTTAAGCATATTTTGAAAATAGTCAGGAGGAATATATCATGTCAAAAAAAATTGTCATTGTAGGCGGAGTTGCCGGTGGTGCTACTGCTGCTGCACGATTAAGAAGATTAGATGAAAAGTCAGCGATCGTCCTGTTTGAACGGGGTGAACATATCTCGTTCGCCAATTGCGGCCTTCCCTATTATATCGGTGAAACCATTAAGGACCGGAATAAGCTTCTAGTGCAAACGCCAGAAGGTATGAGCAAAAAATTCAATCTGGATATCCGCAATCTTTCAGAAGTTATCGGAATAAGCCGTGAACAAAAAACAGTGGAAGTCAAAAACCTCCGAACCGGTGAAATATATGAGGAATCATACGACACTTTACTTTTATCACCGGGAGCAAAACCAATCGTGCCTCCTATTGAAGGACTATCAGATGCGCAAAATGTTTTCACACTCAGGAATATTCCGGATACAGATAAAATAAAGGCATTTGTTGACGAGCAGCATCCGGAACGGGCTGTTGTGATTGGTGGAGGATTTATCGGGCTTGAAATGGCAGAGAATTTGGCTAAGCGCAGGATTCAAGTTACAGTGGTGGAATTAGGCAAGCAGGTGATGGCCCCTATCGATTATGAAATGGCCACTATTGTTCATTCTCATCTCATTGACAAAGGAGTCGATTTGATATTAGAGGATGGAGTCAAGGCGTTTAAGCAGAATGGGAAAACCATTGAACTGGCAAGCGGGACAGAGCTTTGCACGGACATGGCGATTGTATCCATAGGGGTAATACCTGAAAATAAGCTGGCCCTCATGGCAGGGCTAGATGTAGGACAGCGCGGGGGAATTTTGGTAAACGAGTATCTGCAAACGGATGATCCAGATATTTATGCCATTGGCGATGCCATTGAAGTGAAGGATTTTATCAATGGAAATGCAGCCATGATTCCTTTAGCAGGCCCGGCTAACCGCCAGGGAAGAATTTCAGCCAATAATATTTACGGGAAGCAGGAAAGGTATAAAGGGACACTCGGTACATCCATTGCCAAAGTATTTGATTTAACCGTCGCATCCACAGGCATCAATGAAAAACAGCTGTCACAGCTGGGCATGAAATATCAGGCTGTGCATATTCATCCAAGCTCCCATGCAGGGTATTATCCAGGAGCCGCTCCAATCAGTTTAAAGCTGCTCTTTAGTCCCGATACAGGAAAAATCTATGGTGCACAGGCAGTTGGAGAAGATGGAGCAGACAAACGAATTGATGTAATTTCCACAGCCATAAAAGGGAATTTGACTGTGTTTGATTTGACCGAAATTGAGCTTTCCTATGCTCCGCCATTTTCATCTGCAAAGGATCCTGTCAATATGGCAGGATATGTGGCGGAAAACATCATGAATGGCGACACGGTTACCGTCCAGTGGAATGAAATCGATGAAATCGTTGAAAATGGCGGTCTCCTGATCGACGTCCGGGAGCCAATCGAAAGGGAGATGGGCTATATTAAAGGTTCTATTAACATTCCGCTGAGTGAAATACGTGAACGCCTGAGTGAACTCCCTAAGGACAAAACGGTTTATGTTTCATGTCAGGTTGGGTTAAGAGGCTATTTGGCTTCCCGTATTCTTAAAGAAAATGGTTTTGTTGTGAAGAATCTGGATGGAGGCTGGAAAACATATGCAGCTGTTCATCACCAGAAAAAGAGAGCCATCAATCCAGATCACAAGGAGCACATTCATCCATCTATCACCATAGATGCAGCCGGGTTAACCTGTCCCGGGCCAATTATGGAGGTTCATAAAAATATAAAGTCCCTTCAGCCAGGTGAATATCTTCAGATCACCACAACTGATTGCAATTTTGTGAAAGATATTGCTTCATGGTGTGAAAAAAATGGACATATGCTGGTTCAGACTGAGCGCAGCAGCAAACAATATCAAACTACTATCCAAAAAGGGTAAGTGTTTTTCAGGATATTATGCTTGAGAAAAAGGAGGAATATCAAACTCCTTTTTCTTATGCTTAGGTTTCTAGAATAGGCATTCTGCCTTATAATATGAGATGGCATTATTAAATGGAGGTGAATGATCCAATGGGAAACATACATAATACATTTGGGTTATACAAATTCAAAACGATGAAGGAAACATCTAAGGGTGTTGAATTTAAACATGTTGAAAACGGCGAAGTCATTTATCTGCTTCCGAATAAAGAAATTACGATTGTTTTAAATCCAGAAACCGTTGAAGGCAATAAGAAACTGGAGGAAAAATCCACTGGTATGCGTCATAGTACAGTACTTAGGGAATTCCCTAAACGGGAACATACAGGAAATGGACCAATTTCCTATGGATATGCATATAAATTTTTTTCTGAAGATGAATTAGATGCATTTCTTGATGAGTTAAATACACTTAGTTTCTAAAAAAGGTCCCTGCCTCTAATTACGAAAGTAACCTGGGGCAGGAACCTTTTTTACTTCTTCTTTTGTCTAAACAAATCAACAGATTTATAACCTTGTGATAAAATATCGACCATTTGCGATTCTCGTTTCTCACGGGTTTTCTGCTGCTTAACAGAAAAAATGTAGCGAGCCCAATCTTTTTGGTAACCCGGTGTCAAATCCTGATAAAATTTCAATTCATTTGGATAATCCGCTAATAGTTTTTCAACATCTTTTACATTGTCCTGGTAATCAGCCACACATTGACTAGGAGACGATGACTTTTTCTCTTTTTTCTTTTCGCGCTTCAATCCAACAACCGTAAAGACATCATCCATACTCACCATTCTCGAGAATTTCACTTCGCTATTCTCCACATACCCATCTTCTCCTACTTTCATTGCCGGAAAAATATCATCCCTATGAACGTATGTATCATACCGTTTATTCCCTTTTTTAGGATAAGCGAAAAATAAATATCCTTTTTCAAGCAGGTGTTCTTCATTAATTATTTTTCGTGTATAAATCACCATTTCATCAATTGTTTCTACAAAGATGAAGATTGCATCATGTTCACCTGATAAAGTAGTTTTGCATTCATTAAATACAGCATAGTCACTTGGCTGGTTAAGAACAGCCAAATTATAATATTTGTTAAGCTTTAATTTATCAATGATTGACATAACATTCTGCTCCTTTATACTTTCACTTTTCTAAATAGTTTATCAAAGCATCCAAATCTTTTGCACAGGCTTTCTTAAAGGCTCCAGCCATCATCTTACCAAACAATTTCGAAAAGCCTGTAAGTCCCTTAATCTCACCAAGTAAAGTAACTTCTGAAGCATCACCTGCTGGAACGATTATGTATGTAAATATAAATTCTCCTTTGCCTGTTGTTCCTTTGGTTCCATCACAGCGCAGCACAATTTTATTGGGCTCATCGAGTTCGACCACTTCAAAATGTTCAGAAGCTTCTTTTCCAAACATTTTCCTTGTCTCTTTCCACTGACTCCCCACTTTTAATAGCCCGCTGTCCTCCCGCTCTATTCCAACTAGACCATTCATCCAGTCCTTTGCTGAATCAAGATCGATTAAAGCTTTATAAGCATTTTGTGCAGATACCTGAATGGATCTTTTCAATTCAAAATGGATACTCAAGCTAACCGCCTCCTTTGTCCCTTTTTTCTTATATATATCACAAATTAATAAAGTTCTCACTCTATATTAAGTAAGATAACTAAAAGTGATTTCCCTTATGGCAAACATATTGTCATTGGGATATCTATAAATTATACTTCAATTGAATTCATTAATGAGATGAGAGGATGATTCAAATGAGTACAGAGCAACAATCGACATCGAACCTATCACTGAAAGAGAAAGCAGTATCATTTCTGCAGCTTGTAGCATCCGGCCAAGTCCGTGAAGCCTACAAGCGTTACATCAGCCCTGATTTTTCCCACCATAATCCCTATTTCCATGGCGATGCAGAATCTCTCATGCTCGCGATGGAAGAGAATGCAAAGCAAAACCCTGACAAAAAACTTGATGTTAAACTCGCCATCCAGGAAAATGAAACCGTTGCCGTTCATTCCCATGTGAAGCAAAACCCAGAGGACCTCGGTGGAGCAGTTGTACATATCTTTCGGTTTCAAGGCGGCAAGATTGCTGAACTTTGGGATGTAGGCCAGCCCATACCAGAGGAATCTCCTAATGAAAATGGGATATTTTAATTTCAACTCAAAAAATGCCAACTGCAGCAATGTATGAAGGATCCTCCATCTGTCTCGCTACCGCTATGTCATGGCCCCTATGGTTAAAATACTGGGTGGAATAGCCCAAGCGAGATATGTCTTATGATTCATGATAGTCCGAGGAGAAGTTTTTAAGACATTATCACTTTTATGCGTTTTTACTTTAATAAGTTGAAATAATAAACAGAATTGTATAAAATTAAAGTGGTCGAACCCTCACAATTCGACCCCCTATTATCCATTGAGCTTAGGAATTTGCTAAGCTCTTTTTTAATGGTGCTTCCCTGCCAGCCTGTATAAGATCGACTGAAACTGAAAAACCTATCCTTGCAATGGCCGTACATATTCAGCTTCGTTCAATAGGAGGATTACAATGGAAAATGTATTTGATTATGAAGATATTCAATTAATTCCCGCAAAAAGTATCGTCAATAGCCGATCTGAATGTGATACAACGGTCTTCCTGGGGAACCGTGCGTTTAAACTGCCAGTGGTGCCTGCCAACATGCAGACGATTGTAGATGAGAAAATTGCCGTATACCTGGCAGAGAACGGATATTTTTATATCATGCATCGATTCGAACCGGAGAAGCGAATTTCTTTTATGAAAGATATGAAGGTACGGGGATTATACTCTTCGATCAGTGTTGGCGTCAAAGAAGGCGAGTATGAGTTTATACAGCAAATAGCTGATGAAAAGCTGTCACCGGAATACATTACTATTGATATAGCTCATGGCCATTCCAATGCTGTTATCCAAATGATTCAGCATATTAAGAAATACTTTCCTCAAAGCTTTGTGATTGCCGGCAATGTCGGAACTCCGGAAGCAGTCAGAGAATTAGAGAATGCTGGTGCTGATGCCACAAAGGTTGGCATTGGACCTGGCAAGGTATGCATCACAAAAATTAAAACAGGATTCGGAACGGGCGGCTGGCAATTAGCTGCACTTCGCTGGTGTGCAAAGGCAGCAAGCAAACCGATCATAGCAGATGGAGGTCTTCGCACCCATGGTGACATTGCCAAATCGATTCGATTTGGTGCAACAATGGTGATGATTGGTTCCTTGTTTGCAGGACATGAGGAATCACCTGGAAAAACCATTGAGAATGAGAAAGACGGAAAGCTCTATAAGGAATACTTTGGCTCAGCCTCTGAATTTCAAAAAGGCGAAAAGAAAAATGTTGAAGGCAAGAGAATTTTAGTAGAGCACAAAGGATCATTAGCAGATACGCTGAAAGAAATGGAGCAGGATCTCCAGTCCTCTATTTCTTACGCAGGCGGCAACAAGCTGGATGCCATTCGTCATGTTGATTATGTTATTGTAAAAAATTCGATCTTTAATGGTGACCGGGCTTTTTAACCCGTCCATGTGATCCAATTAATAAAACCACAGAAGATGTCAGCACTTTCCCATCAGGAAGGCATCTTCTGTGGTTTCTTCATTACCTTTTGAATTGGAAAAACACTTACGAAGAACTCCAATTTTAAAAAGCAGATATCTTATGTACACCTTGAGATTAAGACCCCATAGACTGCTCTACTGCATTTTCCCAACTCGGAAAATAATACAATGCATTTTTCATTAGCTCTGGATTTGATTTTTTTACTTGCTTCTTTCGGGGCTGTTGCCCTTCTTTTTCCAACAATTCAGAGATCCCGGTCAATACTTCTTCAACACTCATGCTTGTTTCCACATCATTCCTCCTTTTTAATTTAAACTATATAATTTCCATTTAACGAAAAATTATTCAGTCTTCCTTCATTAATATTAATTAGTGTTAAACTGGTATTCTAGCTGGTCCAAAAAAATTGCGCCAGCATAATAAAGCAATTAAATTAAAAGATTAATTTCATCCCTTCATGACTCGCTAAAAATCCCAGCCTGTTATAAAAATGATGTGCATCTTTACGTTGCTTATCAGTCGTCAATTGAACAAGACCACACCCCTCAGACCTTGCTATTGCAAATGCTTCTTTAAACAAGTCTTCCCCTACCCCATTTCCGCGGCAGCGATGATCGACCCGGACCCCTTCAATTTGTGCGCGCTTCATCCCTTGTCGTGCTAAACCAGGAAATATCGTTAATTGAAGGCAGCCAATCACCGTCTTACCGTCTATCGCCAAAATAATTTGATTTCCCTCCTGTGCTTCTATTGCCTTAAATGCTTTATAATAACAATCCGGCAGAGGTTCTTCATACCTCTCGCGCTTTGCTCCTAAATCATCATCGGCAAGCAAGCGGACAATTGCTTGTAAATCTTCTTCATTTGCTTTTCGAAAATGCATTGAAAAAATCACTCCTTCAGCGCGAAAATATTTAGTGCATCACTGATTACTTTCTATTAATATTTTATTTTCCCTTTTATTAGGATATTCACATGAAACCTCTGCGATTTCACCTAATAATTAATAATATTAAATATAAAATTAAAATTATTTATTTTTTTACTGAAAATATTTAAATTTAATTAATTATATTTTTTATTTATTGTTATATAATCAAATCAAATAAAAGGAAGGAATTTCATTATGGCTTATAAATTAATCACAGATTGTCCTGTCTGCAGTAAAACATTGAAAATTACGAAGCTGCATTGCTCTCATTGTCACACGACGATTGAAAATGAGTTTGAATTATCTAAGCTGGCTTCATTATCAAAGGATCAGCTTCATTTTGTGGAAGTATTTTTAACATGCAGAGGGAATATCAAAGAAGTTGAAAAGGAACTGGGTATTTCGTATCCAACGGTTCGAGGCAAGCTAACAGACATCATTTCATGCCTCGGATATGTGCAGAAGAGGGGATCGTGCTAGTAGATGTCAAAGCAAAGGACGGTACTGAGGTTAAAGTTAGACTATAATTTAGAATTTTCCGATCATTGACTGGCATTTTTAAAAAAGCCTAATTTCTGGCCTGCAATACCAGGATAATTAGGCTTTGTTTACTTTATTCCTCATCATTTTTAAAAGTTCCATAGAAATATTTTCATTTAAAGATAGGCCTCTGCCACTTTTCCCAGCCTGCGAATCCCCTCTGTTATTTCCTTCTCATCCGCATAACTGAAGGAAAGGCGAAGAAATTCCGTTCCAGCTGCCTGATCTTTGAAAAAGTACTTGCCAGGAATAAAAGATACCCCCTCTGCAAGGGCATTTGTCAGCAGTTCCGATGTATCGGCACCGGGAATTTTCATCCACACGAAGTACCCGCCTTCAGGCACATACCAGGAAGCTGATTCAGGAAGGTACTGTTCCAGTGCGGAGGTCAGAACATCACACTTGGACCTGTATGTATCTCTCAAGGTTTCTAGTTTATTATTAAAATCCGTGTTTGCAAAATAAACAGCCATGGCAGATTGAGCAAACGGATGGTTCAAATCTTTTTTAAACCAGGCACATGCATGGATCATTTCACTTGCTCCCGCTATCCAGCCTATACGAATACCCGGGGCCACTATCTTGGATAGCGAACCGACATGCAGAACTCGGGAGTTTTGATCCATTGCTTTAAGAGTGGGGAGACTCTTATTAAATGATAATTCCCCATAAGCATCATCCTCTACTAATAGAAAATTATATTTGTCTGCAAGCTCCAATACGTGCTGCCGGCGCTCTCCTGTCATCGTCGTCCCTGTAGGATTTTGAAACGTTGGGATCGTATAGAGAAAACGCGGCTGAGCGAGCCCTTTTTGCTTTCTTTCCTCTAGAATCTCTTTCAATGCCTCTGTTTGAAGTCCCTCCTTGTCTACAGGAATACTAATTATATGATTTGTGTAATTTTGGAAAATCTCTAATGCCTCCATATAGGTGGGGGACTCTATTGCAATAACTGTCTCCTCATCAAGGAGAATGCGGGCAATCAAATCGATTGCCTGACAGGCACCCGAAGTTATCAAAAGCTCATTTTCCGCTACTAATATCCCCCGCTCTTTCAATCTCTTTAAAACCTGTTCCTTTAGTTTTAAAATCTTGGGACTTCCTATATAATGGAGCGGCAAATCTTGTTCTTCTTCTAATAGACTGTTAACAGCTGCTTTTACCTCTTCAACCGGCACGAGATCAGGTGCCGGGTAGCCGCAATGCAGGCGTATACAATCATCCGGAATCTCCGGAATCCACTCCCCTGGGGGAGTATTCTGAAGCGCCTTTTTGATTTTATCAGTAAATAAAGAATCATCATTCACTTCGATCTACACCCTTCCAGCAGTTTTATTATTCAGTATAAATGTTCCACAAAACCTAGAAAAGCAAGTTTTCTACGAAATGTCTTTTTATTTTTCCCCAATCTTCCTTTATAACACTATAAAGGACAGTATGGCGAATTGTCCCTTCTTTTAGTATCATATGATTTCGAAGTACGCCTTCTTTTACCGCACCGGTCCTTTCGATCGCTTTTTGTGAACGGAAGTTTTCATGTCCGGTTTTAATTTGTACGCGATTCACGGACAGTTCTTCAAAACAGTATGTTAATAATAAATATTTACAGTTTGAATTAATATTCGTGCGCCAATAAAGAGGGTTTATCCATGTTGAGCCGATTTCGAGCCGTTTATGCGGGATTGAGATATCGAGAAACCAAGTAGCACCGACGATATTCCCTGTTTTTTTATGGACAATGACAAAAGCAAAATCGGTGCCCTGCTCACGTTTTTGTATCGCATCTTTTACATATTGAATGACCCGGCTTTTATCAGTTAAATCAACAGACATATGCTCCCATATGCGTTTATCCTGAGCTGCTTCATAAATTCCTTCAATATGCTCAAGTTCCATGGGAATTAACTGCACAACATTGTTTACTAAAATTTGCATGCTATCACTCTCCTTGAATCAATTAAAACCGAATTATGGTATGATAAAAATAACCAAAAATGAATTTTATTATAATACCAGGGAATGATTCAATGGAATTTCAAATTTTGCTTACGGAAAATGGAATAAAGTATAAAGAAATTTATGAACAAATTCGGCTTGCGATTTTAGATAGAAAATTGTCAGCTCATTCAAGACTTCCTGCAAAGCGGCGGCTGGCTAAACAATTGAACGTAAGCATCATAACTGTTCAGATGGCTTATGAACAGTTGCTGAGTGAAGGGTACTGTTATTCAGCAGAACGCAGAGGCTATTTTGTTTCTGAAATTCATGATGAATGGCACTATAGTCAGATTAATGCAATGGAATTGGAGAAAAGAGTTCATAATGAGTTTCATATTAATTTTAAAAATGGGCAGGTCGATGCCTCCGCCTTCCCCTATAAACATTGGAGCCGATTTTACAGAAAAGAGCTTAATGAATCTAATGCCAGCAATACACCGTGGCAGGGCGAATATTCTTTGCGTGCCCAAATCGCACTATACTTACAGCAAGCTAGAGGGCTGGCCTGCCAGCCGGAGCAAGTGTATATCTTCAGCGGATTTCAACAGCAGCTGCTAAATGTATGTTTGTTTTTTAAACGGAGCGCCATCGGAATAGAAGATCCAGGTTTTATTCGGGCTAAATCTATTACTGAGCAATTACAGCTGCCATGTTATCCGATTTCTGTGGATGAGGAAGGATGCTGTGTGCCTGATGCTGATGAGCCTGTAAAATTGTTATACACCACACCTGCTCATCAATATCCTACCGGTACAATTATGTCTATTGCCAGAAGGGTTGAACTGTTAAATTGGGCAATTAAACAGTCTGCTTACATTATCGAGGATGACTATGATTCTGAATTTCGCTACAAAGGGGCACCAATCCCAGCATTATCCCATCTGGATTCAACCGGGCGGGTACTGTACTTCGGTACCTTTTCAAAAACATTGCTGCCATCACTTCGGATCAGCTATCTGGTTATGCCAGCAGCCCTGAAGCAGAACTTTGAAAAATTTAATATTTATCAAAAGTCTACTGTTTCAAGAATCGATCAGAGAGCTGCTGCAAAGTTTATGGAAGAAGGATTTTATTTATCCCATATAGCAAAAATGAGAACTTTATATAGAGCTAAAAGGAGCTGTTTAATAGATAGCCTGTCAAAGCATTTAGGAGAAAACTTTGACATAATTGGAGATACAGCAGGTTTGCATATCATCGTGACATTACCAGAAGGATTGAATGAATCTAAAGCAATTGAACTGGCAAAGTCGGCGGGAGTTGAAATTGATGCTGTTTTACCTATGTATCATCTTCACAAGCCAAACAATCAAGTGATGATTGGATATGGCGCCCCCTCGATGGACGAGATTGAGAGAGGAGTCCAATTAATCGCTAATGCATGGAAACGTTATCTTTGCATTTAGACTAAGTCAAATATTCAACTAAAAGAGCGCTTATCTTACAGGATAACGCTCTTTTGTGAAGTGGTAAACAGTCTCATCTTTTCCTTAACAGCAACCATAAAATCAAACAAATTCATCCCCTGGATTTGCTGGAATTTGTACAAGTCTTGCTTATAGTACATATGAATATGCTTACTGGTGATTCCCCTTTTTTCTTCAATGGAAGTTATATGGCTATACGCAAATTCTTCAACTAATTCCTTGTTTGTTTCTGATACCGGGATTCCATAGAATAGCAGTCTTTTGTTCGTTGCTGCAAATAAGCCTGCCTGCGGTGCTAAACAGTAATGTGCAACCAATGAACAGCTTAAACATTCAATTATGTTTTCACCTTCATGCAATACATTTTTAACCTGATTTTTAATGTTGTCCATGGAACTCCCCCTCACATTTCATCTGTCAAACCGCTGTCTTAACTGCCAGTATCAGCCCAGTAGACCAATCCAATTCTGTTATGTCCAGGTCAGGTCTGTCCTGCAGAGTTTTTAGAAGTTTAGTTGCTTTGATCCGAAATTCTTCAGGTAATTTCTGTTGCGGAAACACATCATGAATCACATAAAAACCGCCGATATTTAAATGATCCAGGGTTTTGTCCAGAAGCTCGAATTTCCCCGGCCATGTATCTGCAAAAATAAAATCGAACCCTTCCGACAGGTTTTGAATAAAAGCTGCTCCGTCCTCACAGCAAAATGTGATTCTGCTGTCATTCCCGAGGTACTTTCTCGCGATCGATTGCACTGTCGGATCTATGTCAACGGTCGTAAGCTTACTGCCTTCATCCATCCCATCAATGATCCATGAAGCAGACGCTCCCGTACCTGTTCCCAGCTCCAAAAAGCTTCCTCCAGATTTAGAGGCTGCCAGCCCCTTAAGTAAAAATCCTGTTTTTATATCACATGACTGCCCGAAGCCGAGCACATCTGATTCCTGTAATATCCTTGAATATGCTTCCGGTACCTGTATAACGCCGTTTTCCATTTTGCTATTCCTCCTCTTTCTTCGTTCTAATCTAAACCAAGCTCAAACTATAAAAGAGCATCAAAAAAAGGCCTCTTTATAAGAGGCCTTTACTTATCAAAACGACCTCTTATCTCCCAGAGCGTCAACTCTGTTGGAATTAGCACCTTCCTGACATAATCAGGGGTTGCTGAGGCTTCGCAGGGCCAGTCCCTCCACCTCTCGTGATAAGAATTGTGATTACTTATTGATTTTCACCCAAGTATTGCATAGTTTCAGTAAAATGGCAATACTTTCATTCTTTTAATCTAATGAACTGCTCCCTCTCCCTGATAAATCCTAAAAGCCGGAACAATCGTATCCGACACAATTTCTTTCCCCTTTTCACGGATGAAGTCCAATTTATAGTACGCTTCAAATCTCTGGCTGATTTCTGTTTTCACCAATTCAGGCGGAGTGACGACGATGAATTGGAACTTCAGCTTATTCGCTACAGCGAAAATAGGATCAAGCACATGGGCAGAAGCAGCTTGGCCGAAGGGATTATCACAGACTAGTGGAACCCAGCTTTGATCGGTTTCACTCTTGACCGAAAGAAGCATCATCATCATAACCATGCGGGCAGATAGCTTTTGACCGCCGCTGCCATCAGATTTCGTCTTCGAACCCTGGTTGATCGTCTGCCAGGTCGAATAATGCTCACGCTGCGGTTTACCGTACATGAATGCATTGTCTGTACGCATGTTATAAACCAGGAGCTCCGGATAGCGATTTCTGAGGGAAACAAATAAAATTTGCTCATCACTGATAAGCTGTTTGATTTCCTGATCCAGCATCGGATTATTATCATCAATCATCTCAAATCGCTTCGTAATTTTATTAATGGCTGAAACAAAATGCTGTTTCAGTAAAGGTCCGACATCTTCCGCTTTTTTAGGCAGGATATCTTCTTTAAGCTGGACGAGCGGGAAAGAACCCCTTTCATTCTTAAGCTTCATTTTCGCAATCATCGAGCGGATTGCCTCTGAAATGCTCATTACCTTCATACTTGCCCGGCTTGCCCAGAAGTTTTGCGCCTTTTCCGCCCGTTCTTTGTCGCGCTCCAGCTGCTCCAGGCCGCTCTGAGAAAAGCGCTTCATGTTTTGGACGACACTTTGAATATGCGCATAATGCCTTGTATCCATATGATCAAGCGTAGTTAAGACTTCATTCTTAAAGCGGATTTCCCAATCCTTGCCTTCAATAGCAAGCTTTAAATTTCTTAGTGATTGTTCAATCTTCGCATGCTTCTCTTGCCCTTCATCCTGAATAGCCTGATGTTTTTCACTCCAGGAAAGGATGCTTTGCTTTCCTTGACTCTTTATTTTTTCGATGTCATCATCCGAGAAAGCTGCCGCTTCCTCTTTAAGAATGACGGATAAATGCAATTGATCTTTTTCAAACTCAGTTATGCTTTGTTCTGCCTCTTTTTTGCGTTCTTCCGTTTTCTTTATTTCTGCATTTGTCTGTTTGGTCTGGTCAGTAATTTCGATCGTCTTCACTTCCAGATCAAGCTCTTCCCATTCTTCAGGCTTTTGATCATGCTTGGCCACTTTTTTTGAGGATTTTTTACGCTGATCCATTCCATGCTTTAAGGAAGTTTCAGCAATGGTTACGGTCTTTTCCTGCTCACGCTCTTCCTTTTCTGCTGCCTTTGTTTCCTTTGCAGCTGCCTGTACCATATTTTCCAAAATACTTATTGGTTCATCCGGTACAGAAGCGTCCTTCCACTCTTCATTAAGAGCATGAAGTTTTTTCTCCAGCTTCCTTTGCTGCTTTTGTTCGGATTCTCTTGTCGCCTGAATCGCGAGCAGTTCACTGGCTTGTTCTTCTTTTGATTTTTGCAGCTGTTTAAGCTCCTCAATGCTGCCATTGATTTCTTCTAAAATATAGGGTGATAATCGCGGAACCTCCTCAGAAGCTTCTGCTTTCTCAGCTGCTGGAAAAGCAGCACCGTCTATAAAGAAGCCGATCTTCTTAATATTTTGCTCGGCTGACAGCTTCCATTCCAGGTAGGTCTGGCTCCACTTTTCCTGAAGGTCAGCGATGGTCTGAAGCTCGTTTCCCAGTTCATTCTGCAGCTTTTCGAAAACTTCCTTTTGTTTCTCTTTTTCCTGCTTTACCCGTTTATTTTCGTGATGCATTGACTTTTCACGGTCATATTCCGTTAAGTATTCCGCATCTTTAGATAGCTTTTCGATCTTTTCCTTCGTCTTTTCCAGCTGTTCTCTAAGTCCCAGCTGCAGCTCTTTTTCTTTTTCCTCCTGCACGATGATAGCCTGCAATTCCGTTTCCCTCGAAAGCAGGGCTTCCTTTTCCTGAAGAAGTACTTTTTCGATATCAATGGCAAGATCATGGGAAAGGAATCGGTCGATTTCTTTTATAATACGGCGCAGCGCTGTTTCTGTTTTTTCCAACTCTGCAAGTGTATCTTTCTGATCGTCTATTTGTTTCGCAATCTGAATCTTCCAGTTTGTGAACTTATTTTTATCCGCCAGCAGTTCCTTCTCCGTCCCGGTGATCATCACAAAGGCATTCTGCTGATTTTCATCCGCCATATCTTCCCGCATAAAAATCGGGACAGGACTTTTATAAATCCTTCCGCTTAGGACCTGCTTATTGATTTTTTCCCATTGCGGCCTGCTGACTACTAAGCCGTACGGCAGAAGAGGATGAGAAAGCATGTGGCTCGCCATTTCATCCGGCTTTAAGGATTGGAGAAATTGGGATCCGTAAAATACGTCAATCCCCGTCTTTTCATCAATCCATTCCTTCAGTTCCTTCACATCATTATTGGCAATCCAGAAATGCTCATCATTCAAGGCATAATCCAGCTGCGTTTCCCAGAGTGCTTTCTTTAATTCTTCCCCTTGCTCGCGATTTTGAACGAGGAGCTCTTCCACTTCAAACGCATATTTTGATAAAAGGGCATTCGTGAATGGAGCATTGACACCTTGCAGCACACCTTGGAGCTGATCGTACAGCTTTGTTTCTTTTTTCTGCTGCTCTTCACTTTTCCTTTTTAGCTCTTCACACTTTTCTTCAGAAAAGTGAATGGATTGTGCGAGTGTACCATGGGAAGAAGCAAGCTGATTTTGCTTTTCATTTGATCTATTCTCTTTTGCCAGTATATCTTTGAGTGCTGCTTCTTTGGTATCTATCTGTTTATTCAGATTTTCAATAAAACCCGTTAAATCATAGGCAATGCGGTCACCGAATTCCTTGATAAGCTGTTCTTCTTTTGATTCAAATTCATTAATTTGCGTATAAAGAAAATCAATTTCTGTACGAAGCTGGGCAATCTCCTGGGTCTTTTGTTTATCCTGCTTAGAAAGGTCTTTTGCTTTTTTCTTTAAAAACTTTTGATATCCGGAATATTGATGAACGGCTTCCCTAATGGAAGCAGCGGATTTCTCCCATTGCTGTGCCGCTTCTTTTTTGATTTCATCCATTCTTTGATTCACTTGCTCAAGGCCGCTGTTCTGCTCGAGCTTAGCAATCTGCTGGGAAAGCGCGCCAATGCTTTGTTCACCTTCATGCCATTCTTTCAATAACAGCTGAAAAGCAAGCTCATCTTTTCGCTCCTGCTTTTCCTTCACCGCTTCCTGCAGAACTATATGTTTCTTCTGCTCTTCCGCGAATTTCTTCTCCCAATCCAGCACTTCCCGGTGAGCTTTTGCATACTCAAGATTATCTTTCTGAAAACGAAGATCCACTTGCCTGCCTGTTAATTTTTCGATTCCCTTTTCCAGATCAATGAGTATTTCTTCTTCCGTTTTCTTCAAATGCTCCAAAGCGCCGAGCAGCTGTCTTCCGGCTTTAATACTGTCCTCTACAATTTCCTTATGCCCGACACCCTTTGCCAGGCTCTCTTCAAAAGGAAGAATATCTTCCAGGAACTCTTTATGTGCCAGCTCTCTTTTCAGCAAAACAGGGAGGTCCTTTGCGATGCTTGCCTGACTCTTGAAAATCTCCACAAGATCATTCTTCTGATGCTCCGTCCGGTGCAGAACCTGACTGACTGTAGGAATGATCCGCTTTTGGAACAGGGAATGATCATCTTCAGCACCTTCAAAGAATTTTCCGACGCCGCCTTCATCCTTATTAATGTCCTTCATAATATCCCAATCTTTTCGGTTAATCCCATATGTATCCAGAATTCGGTAGTGTTTCTTTGTATCCCGGTAAACATCGTACCCATTCCATTTTAAATAATCCTTCAAGCCTTCTGTTTCAGCCAGTTCTCCATCTTCATAGAGCGGAATATGTTCAAGAGATGCTTCTTCTCTTCGTTCAAACTCCCTAGTATAAAAGGTAATATTCGGGACAATTTTCGCTTCCTGCTCAAGAGGTTTGCTTTCTCCGCTCTCTTCATTCATTGATATACGCTGTTCTGCTGAAAACATTCCGCCCGTCACCAAATGCCTGCGGTCAGCCCCGTCGAGCTCCCACTGTATGAGAACATGAAAGGTATAAGGAATAAACTGCTCTTTATTATTAAAAAAGAATTGCTGATAAAAGCGATTATTCTGCTTTCCCCATGCGGTACCCGGCTTAAGGATCTGAAATATGGTCTGCAGGAAAACACCTTTCCCTCCTCCATTCATCATCGAAATGAGGCCATTTGTGGAGGTTTCCTCATTATGAAAGTTAAATGTGGTGTTCCTATACTGCTTTTGCATGCCATCATATTTCAGGCCGGCAATTCTAATTCGATGTATTTTCGGCATGCTGATCCTCCTCTGTTTTCATCAATTCCTTGAATATCTCATAACGGTCATAGTCATGATACAGGTATTCAATCCGCTCAAATAACTCCTGCTTTGGAATCGCCTTCGGTATATCCTCCCGATCCAGAATGATGATGAGTCCTTCTGTTTCCAAAAGACGCATGGCACTTGCAATCAAACCAATCCGCGTTCTGCGATTAGCTTTCCTGGCTCCATAATCATCTGTGTCTACTTCCATGTATTTCCATGTCGTTACAACGTCTCCCATATCAATTTTTTCTTCTTCTCCGAAATCCGGCTTTGCTTTAAGCAGGCTATCCCAATTCATAATGACATCATTCACTTGCCGTTCCAATGTAAAAAAGCTGATCCCTTCGCGCTTCGTGCGGATCTTAGCCGCCTGATTGCGGTCGATGCCCGCCAGGAATGCCATAATGACAACGCTCATCAGGTGAAAATGTTTTTTGGTTTCAACCTGTTTATGCCTGTCCTTCATATGTGTAAAATTCGTCGCAAAAACAGAGCCGGTCGGCTGCACAACGAGCTGAATCCGTTTCGGAGATTCAATTATAAAGGTCCCGGATTCGTCTGCCATTAAAAGCACCGTCTGTCTTACATCAGGATCGAAATACGCTTGAAAGTGCTCGCTGTTTTCATCGATGACCTTGTCTTTTAATAGCGTGAAATAAACTGCTGATGCAGTCTTAATACTTTCTGCATTCATCATTTCTCCTCCTGAACACAAATTTTAAACGGAGTGATTTGCATTTGATACCAGAGGAAAGGTTCCGCCCGATGATCAAACTCTGTATAAAGTTTCAATCCTTCAAACACCTGGAATTGCGGATACTCCTGCATAAGCTTATAAAGAAGAATTTCCCTCTCATCGCTCAAGCTCTCTTCCTTCCGTTGCAGCACCTGAACCTTCAGAGGCTTTTTATCAAACATCATCCATAAATCAATCGTTTCCGATTCTTCAAACCATAAATCCTGTACTTCAAGCGGCAATGTCGTTAAATCAGCCAGGGAAAACTCTCTGTATGTCTGCAAATATTGAAACACATAGCTCCAGGCCTTGATAACAGAATCCCAGTTCGTTACGCGCTGATGGGTAATGCTTTCGTCTTCCGTTTCTTCCTCCATCGTCTCTGTAAGCTGCTTTTCATCAAATTCCTGTTCGCCCCAGATCCAATCCAAGGGCAAGATAAATTCATTCTTTGGCGAGAATAAAGGACCCAGTACCTTCTCAACATGATCGAAGGAAGATACCCCCTCCTTCATGAACCAGTTTTCATAAATGTGCTCCCGAAACGAAACCAGACTTGTTTCCCAAAACAGTGAAGGGTTTTCCGCTTTTAATTTCATTTCATAGGAGATATTCTGAATCACAAGCTTGGCAAAACGGTCATGCAATTGCCTTGTATGGCCGATCTTTTCCTGCAGGAGGATCAATTCTCTTTGAATGTGATCATCTTCCTCGTTTCTTCGTTTTGTCTTCTCAATCATACTGCTGATGGTACGGAAGTGATTTTTTTCTTCTTCAAATTGCTTCTCAATTTCCGCACGGTTATCAGCCCTTTGCATTTCTTCTTCCATCAATAAGATTTTGGGATTATTGATCATTTCTTTTTGAAAGGAGAATTCTCTTGCCATTAAGCGGTTGACCCGTGAAATGAGGTGATCGAGGTTTCGGGTAGCTTTGCGGAAATTACCGTTTTTAATCAGCTGCATACTATAGAGCTGTTCAATGGTGATTGAGAACTCCTCCGCCATTTCCCTGCTCATGAAAATCATTTCCTGTGAGACATCTGTGAGTTTGTAGACGATTGATCCGCCCATCTCCAGGTTTGTATATAATTCATCCATTGCCACATAGCGGAATACCTGCGTCTCCCATGATTGTCTGATTTCATCGTAATATAGGGCTTCAAACGGCCTGCTGTATTCTTCTTTTCCCTGATACAGAAGCCCGCTTGTGATTCGTTCAATCTGCTTCTCATCAGCCAATAGCTTCATTTGTTTAATCGAATCTTCAACCATATATTTGATATCCGATTTTCTCCGATGATCATCATCATTCAATTCCCGATAAAAAATGGTGAGGAGCACCTGCATCAGAATCGTCTGGATATGAGGCTTCAGCTCTCCGACTTCCATTCCCCTTCCAAGCTCAAACAGCGGGTTTAAACGCTGCATCCGCTGGGCGAATCCTTCCCATGACTCGTTCACATCCATCTCCTCCAAGTTTCAATTGTTAAGACTTCCTGAGGAATTCGTTTAGTTTCCTGCCATAATTGCAATAAGAGTTCCTGCTCTTCTTCCGTAAACCACCGGAAGAACGCATCACGGTATTTAAGATTTTGAGGCTGTCCGGATTTCTGTTCATTACTTTGATCCAGACATTCAAGCATTTTACGGTAAATCTTCAATGCAGGCTGAATGCAGCATTCCGGATATTTCTCAATCAGCCTGGTCATGATCCCGTAGCCAGCCGCATCAAGATCTCCTGCATAATAGAATAGATACGATTTAGCCGGAAAAATTTTAAAGAAGAACGAAAAGCTCCGTTCAATTTTCGTGCCTTCCCCATAAATGATCAGGTCCGGCTCGTAATCGAGCAGATCGTTTTCCAATAATTGAATGCAAGTATGAAAGAATGATAGATTCTCGATTATAAGTACTCGCTGAATATCTTTAATTTCTTTTCCCTGTTTCATCCAAAACACAAAAGGCTCCCCGTATCTAACCACTTTCAGCTGCTCTTCGGATACGCCAATTCGTGCTAAAAAACCTTTTCCATCAGGAAAACTGATCACATCCTGCAGGAATTCTTCATGGCCGAACAGCTCCAGGCTTCTTTCCTCAAGTGAAACGGTTTCCCGTTCGCCGCTGGATTGGAGAAAAGCATATAAATTCTTGACGCGGCTCCATTCCTCTTTCGTCTGCCATTCGGGGTGCCGTTCATAAAATGAAAAATCGAACCGATCACTTAACTTCATCACCTCGAGACGATCCCATTCGCCGGTGTGAGGTTTCACGTTCACCCAGAAATATAAAGGCAGAGACGGTGTTTTCCCGTTGTATTGATGATTATGTATAGGTGTCAGCTGCCCTTCATCCTGCAATGATTGAATGGCTTCATAAAATAGCGAATAACCGTCCATTTCATAATAATCATCCAGCAATTTGCGCAGCTGAAATTCCAAGTCATTTATGTTTAACTTCTTCTTTTGCTTAGGGTGCTGAATATCTTCAATAAAGCTTCTCACCCTTGTTTCGATGATGTTGATTTTGTTCACCTTCTTAAACATCTTTGGGTCTTTAGTGAGAGAAATTATCTCATACAGACAACATTTTTATTATAAACTAGTTGATGAATTGATGTAATGGATTTAATAACAGAGAGAAGAAAATGGGGCGGGGAGTAAAGCAATAATAGCTACTCCCGCATTTTTAAGCACTGGGGCATCCATGCGCTGCAGTTCAGGAATACATAAAAAATTCAATCGGTATTCTTTCTCCTAACTTTTAAGTTATTAAGTTATCATGGGGCAATTCAGTAACTTCATCAGCTAATATTTGTTCTCACTGGTACATATAAGTCAACTCTGCATCTCCCTCCTGCATCTTCAGCAGGATTATTGAGATTGAATTCAAGGTTATGTCTATCGTAATCCGGGTCATATCCGCTATTTGGCAGCCATTCTCCAAACATGTACTGATAGGCAATATGCAGTTTATCAGGGGTATCATAGAATGGATAGAGAGCATAATCCCCGGCATCAATTTTTTTAAACATTATTTCCTGATGCTCCTCTTTATTAAAGCCTTCAGGAATAGTAACACAGGCATCGTGGCGGCAATCCTTGCTCTCCACCAGATCAGGATTATCCAATGATATGCCAATGAAAGATTCCTGCGGAGGATATAATCCATGTGTGTTTGCCCATCCAATCAATCTTCCCCAATGTTCCTGCGGCTCAAAATAACTTCCGGTACGCCTGATATACGCTACTTCTGTTTCAGGCAATTTCTTTACAATGATCTCCATTTTAAACATCCCCCTTATTGGAATTATTTTCCTTGTATCATTTTCTTTATCTTTGTTCATATTCCTTCTCCAATTTCATTTTTTCCCAACAAAAAAAAGCGCGCAGCTTTTATGCTGTACGCGCCTTTATATAGCAAATGCATGATTGCCTATTTTTTTCACAACTTCACGTGAAAAGATCCACTGGCTTGTGGCTGTTTCAGGGTTATAAAAATATAGGAACTCTTCGTTTTGCTCCTTATCAATAAGAGCTGTCTCAACGGCCTGAACTGCTTCATTACTTGCCGGTTCATTGATTGAACCATTTTGAACAGGTTCAAAAGCATTCTTCTGATAAATAACATCTTTGACTGTATCCGGGAATTGTTCGTGCTCGACACGATTCAGAACCACGTCAGCAACCGCAACTTTCCCTTCAAACGGCTCCCCTTTTGCTTCAGCCTGTACAAGACGTGCAAGCAGCTTTTTTTCTTCCTCTTTGATGAAGCGATTATCTGTTGATGATGACTCTTTCACGTCAACCTCAACTTTTTTATATGTTAATGTTTCTGCAGCTTTCTGATCCACTGTCTCAGCATCAAAATGATCAGCAGGAAACATGCTATATGAACCCATAATGAGTGAAATGGCAGCAACAAATGTTACTAAATTTTTCATTTGTAAACCTCCTGTTTGTAGTTTTTAGGCAAAAACAGGCCACTTTCAAGGCTAACAGGTTTACAGGGAGAACTCATTAGTGAATCAATGGGAGAATTACCAGTAAAGAAATATGAAAATTCAATTTCCTCCATTATTATTTTAAGATGTATATATTTGTTATAGCATGCTTTAAAATATAAGGTTAACAGCCTGGAAATTGATTGAGGTGTTAAAATAATTGAAAGTACTTGAAACTGACAGATTAATTCTTCGCTGGTTAACACCAGATGATGCAGCATTCATTCTCGAACTTTTAAATGAACCTGCATGGATTCGTTATATTGACGATAAAGGTGTACGTACTCTTGATGATGCTAAGAATTATATTTTGACCGGACCAATGAAAATGTATTCTCAATTTGGCTTTGGCCTTTTTCTCGTCGAGCGAAAAGAAGGAAGCTCTCCTATTGGCATGTGCGGATTGATAAAACGAGATACTTTAGACAATGTTGATATTGGTTTTGCTTTTTTATCCAGATATCAAACGCATGGTTATGGGTTCGAGTCAGCTTCTGCTACATTGAAATATGGTCATGAACAGCTGGATATGGAACGGATCCTGGCCATCACATCCTTAGACAATCATGCATGCTCCAGACTGCTTGAAAAAATCGGTATGAAATATGAAGGTACGATTCTTTTGGATAAGGAAGAGCTTAAATTGTTTGCATCCGAAAAATAAATTCTTGGAGTATTTTTTCTATCCTTAAAAAAGGTGTCTCCCCACTTATTAAAAGTTAAGCCGGGGCAGCCACCTTATTTTCTAACTTAAATATCCATTAAATATTCCATCAGTTTTTCCTTTATCTCCTCATCTGCAAAAGCTGCTTCTACACTATTCATATAAATTTGCTTATAATCCTCAGCACTTATAGCAAATTCCTTGGAAACAATATCACATTCCTTCGCCATAGTGGTATCCGATACCGTTCTGTTGTCCGTATTAACTGTTACTTTTATTCCATCCCGATGGAAGTCAGAAATGGGGTGTTCGCTAAATCGGTTTACCGCTTTCGTTTGGACATTGCTGGTTGGGCACAGTTCAAGTACAACCTGTTTTTCCTTTACAAGCTTATAAGCCTTTTCACAGTCTTTAATAAATATGCCGTGTCCAATTCTTTCAGCTCCCAGCCATTCAACGGCCTCGAGCACATTTTGACCGATTCCCGTTTCACCAGCGTGGATAGTGACTCTATAGCCATATTCTCTAGCCAATGCGATCGGTTCAATGAATTTTCCACAGAACCCTTCCTCTTCAGATGCACACAAGTCGATGGCTACAACGCCTTCACCAAGGAATATTTTACCCTTTTCTACGACCTCAAAAGCACTTTCCACACTCATCGTTCGCATGCATGACAAAATGATATTTCCTTTAATATCAAATTGTTCTTCTGCTTCTCTCATCCCTTCAATCACACTTTGGATGATTTCTTCTACGGATAATCCCTTTTGCGTATGAAGTAAAGGGGCAAAGCGTACCTCCATGTATTTCACATTTTCTTTTGCTGCATCTTCAAAAAGCTCAAAGGAGATTCGTTTTATATTTTCCTTTGACTGCATCACTAAATTAGGGATGGAGAATCTTTTTAAATATTCATCTAAGGATTTGCAATCTAATGGGGCAATTAGTTCTTCTTTAATTTCTTCTTTATCAAAGGAAGGTAAACTGATGCCTTCACTCTTTGCGATATCAATGATGGTCTCAGGTCTGACACTCCCATCCAAATGGCAGTGTAGTTCAATTTTAGGCATGATAGAAAAATTCATAGTGGACCTCCTACATTTTTTCACAAAAAAATTCCTGATTACGAAGAAAACACAAAAAATTTGTATCTTCTTCGTAATCAGGAATTATTGGTTCCTGGTAGAGACCTCCAAACCATATTATTGGAGTTATACGAATTTGAGTATTTCATTAGGTTTTTTAAAAGAATAATTAAATTTAAAGTTATTGTCAAGGAGTTAGATAGATGAACATGTAATATATCTTAAAGCAACTACTGCAATACAAAATCAAACTTAATACAAAATAGCTTCCATAATACAAAAATTAACATATTGGCTTTCTTGTTATCCTTTATGCGAGTCTCATCTTAAAATCTTGATAACCAAATTGATGCACGATGCGATACTCCCCGTCCCTTTTTTTAACAGCGATAGCTGGTAATGGCATACCGTTAAAAGTATTGTTTTTTACCATTGTGTATACCGCCATATTCCCAAAAATCAAACGATCTCCATTTTTTAACGGCTGATCAAAAGAATAATCTCCAATAGTATCGCATGAAAGACAGGTTTGTCCGCCAAGACGATACAAAAATGGCTTCTCCCCTGCTTTTCCTGATCCGAATAGAGAAGGACGGTAAGGCATTTCAAGCACATCAGGCATATGACAGGTTGCAGAGGTGTCAAGGATGGCAACCTCCATTCCATTTTGAATTGTATCAAGTACAGTCGCAACTAAATGTCCTGCATTTAAAGCCACTGCTTCTCCTGGTTCAAGATAAACTTCTAAACCGTATTTATCCTGTATTCTCTTGATACAAGCTTCAAGTCTCGGAATATCATAATCTTCTTTTGTAATATAATGACCACCGCCAAAGTTGATCCATTCCATGCTTGGCAGCCAAGCTCCAAACTTTTCCTCTACTGCATTAAGGGTTGTTTCCAAATCATCAGAGTTTTGCTGACAAAGGGTGTGGAAATGCAGACCTGATACACCTTCAAGCAGTTCAGGACAAATATGCTCCTTGGTTACTCCAAATCGGGAAACTGGTGCACAAGGATCATAGATGGAACTTTCACCTTGTGTAGAACACTCAGGATTTATACGCAACCCTGCTTTTTTACCGGAGTGGAGGACTTTTTCTTTATATTTTTCAAGCTGTGAGAAAGAATTAAAGATAATGTGATCACAAACGGAGATAATTTCATCGATTTCATCATCGCGATAAGCAGGGGAATAGATATGATTCTCTTTACCCATTTCCTCATGGCCTAGTATAGCCTCGAATAAACCGCTTGCTGTTGTACCACTTAAATATTTCCCAATGAGAGGATACATTGCCGTCATTGAAAAAGCTTTTTGTGCTAAAAGAATTTTACATCCTGTACGTTGTATGACTCCGTTTAAGATTTTTAAATTTTGTTCAAGAAGAGCTTCATCGATGACATAACATGGTGTTGGTAATTGTTCAAACCTCATAATTTCCGTCTTTCTGCGGCTCTAAGCGTTTTAGAGGCTCAGAGTCCACAAGGACTGGGTTAAAGTCCTCTTTCCACGGAAGTCCCCATTTGTTTAATGCTTCCATGAATGGATCCGGATCAAATTCTTCAATATTAAATACACCTGGCTTATTCCATTTTCCAGTCATAAGCATCATTGCACCAATCATCGCAGGAACTCCTGTTGTGTACGAGATTGCTTGAGAACCTACTTCTTTATAGCATTCTTGATGGTCACAAATGTTATAAACATAATACGTTTTATCTTTTCCTTCCTTTTTCCCTTGAAAAATACATCCAATATTTGTTTTACCGACTGTACGTGGACCAAGTGAAGCTGGATCTGGTAATACAGCTTTTAAGAATTTAAGTGGGATGATTTGTTTTCCTTCAAATTCGATTGGTTCAATACCTGTCATTCCAACGTTTTCAAGGCATTTTAGATGAGTAAGATAACTTTGGCCAAACGTCATGAAGAAGCGGATGCGTTTAAGTCCCTGAATGTTTTTTGCAAGTGACTCAAGTTCTTCGTGGTACAGCAAATACATTTCTTTCTCGCCAATTTCAGGGAAGCTATAAATGCATTTTATTTCCATTGGCTCTGTTTCAATCCAATTTCCATTCTCCCAATATCTCCCTTTAGCAGAGACCTCCCGGATATTGATTTCTGGATTGAAATTTGTTGCAAACGGATAACCATGATCACCTGCATTACAGTCTAGAATATCAATATATTCAATTTCATCAAAATGATGTTTGAGGGCAAAAGCAGAGAAAACACCAGTTACACCCGGGTCAAATCCGCTTCCTAAAAGAGCTGTTATACCAGCTTTTTCAAATCGTTCGTGATATTCCCATTGCCATTTATATTCAAATTTTGCTGTATTCTCCGGCTCGTAGTTTGCTGTATCCAGGTAGTCCGTTTTTGTTGCCAGACAAGCATCCATGATGGTTAAATCTTGATAAGGTAAAGCTAAGTTCATTACAATATCTGGATTAAATTCTTCTATTAGCGCGATTAGCTCGTACACATTGTCTGCATCAACCTGAGCTGTTTTAATTTTCGTTTTTCCACCTTTTAGTTTATCCCTTAATTCATCACATTTTGATTTTGTACGGCTTGCGATACAAATCTCTTCAAATATATCACTGTTTTGGCAACATTTATGGATGGCTGCTGACGCTACTCCACCACAGCCAATAATAAGTGCCTTACCCATTTTCTAATCTCCTATCTTAATAGATTTTTCAAATGAAAGAGAGAAGCCGACAACAAACTAACCAGCGATTCCTCTGCAAATTAGATTGCTATTTGATGTGGTTTCATTGCACATTAATATCTGCTATTCAATCCATTTAAGTCTTTGATGCAGCATTCCATCGGAGCCTTTATTTTCTCCCGTGACAAAGTCAGTCATATAATAGGTTAAATATTCTCCGTATTTGCTTTCAGTATGGAGTAAAAGCTCATCTACATAATAGATGCCCATAGGAAGATCATCCAGGGTCAACGTAGCAATGGCAGCATAAATGCCGCAAGCAACCTGGAAGTATGTTGCATTTGTTTTGAACTTCGGATAGATTTCACTGCTTTTCATTACGTTATACATAAACTTTTCCTTACCCTCATAAACCAAAAGCACACCAACGAGGTCTTCACCTTCAATCTCACCTGCATCCGGATCAATCAATCTTTGATTCCAATCCCATAGGTCGTCTACATTCGCCAAATTATTCCTGATTAATTCCGTTGTATATTCATTGACACGATAAATAAACCCAAATTCTATATCAAATAATTCACCTAAAGTAATTACTTCTTCATGTGGCATCAGACAACCGTAAAATTCTTTTTCGCCTAGCCTTACCTTAAACTCCATGGCATATACATCTTCATAAAAATAATGCAGCAAATGATGATGGGCAAACATGGGATAGCTTAATATCGCTTCATCCAGGAAGCATTCCACCGACCAGGAAGTATAGATGGTGTTAGGTTGGATTAATTTTTTATCTTTAAAAAATGAACTATCATGCTCCACAATATAGCAGGATAAGGGCGTTTGGTCCGGATCTTCATTCATCAGTTTTAAAGCCATCCACTGTACTACACCGGGATTCATACCAGAGCCAACAATCGCCGTCATATTGGTGAAATTCTTTTTGCTATCTTCAAATCTTATATATCGCTCGGTGAGTGGGAAACCATATAGACTATCATCCTCATCGACCTTCGTATTCTCCAAAGCTGAATTGATATAAAATACACCTAATTTGCTGCAGCAATTCATCATTTCGTTTGTATCTGCCCAGGATACATCAATGACTACTTTCGTTTTTGTCTTTTTTAAATGTTCCATAAAGTTGCTTACAACCATGAGATCAAGCTGGTAAATTTTAATTTTATCTGCAAGGTTGGGGAATAATTGATCGTAATACTCTTTATCCTTTTGTTTGATATCAATTAGATGAAGCTGGGATTTACTGATTATAGGGTATATAGGGTCACTTTTATCTTCGGCGGATTGATTTAGAATGGCTAATACCGCTTTTGCAACACCTCCACAACTCCCTAATATGGAAATGGAAAAGGGCCTTGTCCCATTAAACATTTTTACCACTCCTTTCTTTGAGTCATTTATTTCAGCAGTTCAAATTATCTATTACTTTCTAATTAATATATGATTCTAATGATTGAACCGTATATACTTCTGTCTATGAATGATAGAGAAGTTAAAAATAATCATATGAAGTAAATAATGGTGTTTTATCAACTCTAGAAGGCAGTAGTTTAATATAAACAGGGGTATTCCAGCAATGAATCATATCTAGATTGAAGGTGAGAAAAGTACTAATATATTCTATAATCGGGGGCGTACCTAATGAGCAGGAACAATTTTTCTATTAAGGCAGGGTTATTAAAGAAGAAGCCCTGGTCAAAAAAGATGTATTCAAATGAGTACAGGAAATAAACTGCTTAAGCAATCAATCTAACACCTTTTTGAATATGTCTGGGCTATCTAACAAAACAGCATAATACACAGTTTAATGGTCCCTTCCCTCTTTCTAAGTTTGCCAGTTTTATTTTAATAAAAACTTAAGTTTACTTATCTTATTACTGAGATATATAGCTGCAAGAGGGAAGGAAGTCATCTTCAGTAGCTTATTTATTTGCAAAATGAATCGTTTTAACATGCTGCATATTTATAAAGATATTGTCCTGTTTAGCAGTCACAAGTTCGATGAAATTATTTTCCAGGCTGGCCACTTTCCCAATTGCTTGGTAATACTCACCTAAATTAATAATAATTAATTCCCCAGCCATCTTTTCAATTTGGACCTCTAAGGATCTTGCTAATGAAATATTGGCTGGAATTAACGGGAGCTGTTCATTGCCGAGCCCATAAGGTCTCAGGTCAGAAACATAAGGTATTAGCCATTTTAAATGATATAGAGAAATAAGCATTGTTTTATAAACAGGGGAATAAAACACGAAATAATTATTCATTATGCTGGTAACATATCCGTGAAGAGCCTGGTTGCCGGATGTATAAATTTCAATGAACATTCCTTTGGATGAATTCAATATCTTTCGTAAAGATAGCGAATCTTGATGTTCAAAATTTGGCGATTCATTTGGCGGGTTAATTGTTATTTCATCCGTTTCAAGAACATGCATATCATGGACATGGGCAGTTGGAATATATAAATAATCTTTCCCGTCAAACAACACAAGGATATCGCTTCCAATGTCGATTAGTATACCTGTCACTGCTTTTTTTCCCGATATTTTTAACTTTAATTTTTCTCCTATGGAATTGCTTAATAATTTTTTCAAAAAAGCACCACCTTTCTATACAAAAAGCCACGTGATCCATAAATAAAGAGCAAGGATACTTACTAACAGGGAAAAGGGAATAACCATTAAAGTCACTTTTAGATATTGTGCCCATGTAACTTTGATAGAGTGGCTTTTTAAGATATGAAACCAGATTAAAGTAGCTAGAGTGCCTACTGGCGTTAAAAGTGCACCTATATCACTTCCAATTACATTAGCGAGATATGCAATCTGCAGCAGGTATGTTTCCAAACCCATTTCTGTAATAGCAATTGTTCCAATCATAACCGCAGGAAGATTATTAAAAAGGTTGGACATAACTGTAAGCAGTGAACCCATTATAAAACTGGCATATAAAGGATCTCTGTGAATATAATCTTGTAAATGCAGAATAAGAAAATCATTTATCCCTACATTTTTCAAACCGTAAACGAGGACGTACATATTGAATGCAAATAGAAGGATGTGCCAAGGGGTTTTTATAATGATATCCTTCATGCCAATTCCATTTCTATACCATCTGATTAAGATTAGTACAAATGCGCCCGTTAATCCAATCCATTCAAGCGGAATTCCGTATGACGAAAGAACAAAAAAGCATATCCTTGTAAGGACTACTATGAACAAACTAACCTTGAACATCCACCAATCAATGTTTTTATGCCAGGCTGATTGATCGAGAGGATGGCTATATAAAAATGCAGAAGAGGTTTTGTCCAATTTCAAAGAAGTATTTAGTACTTTTTTGGGAAGATCTCTTCTAAAATAAAGGTAAAGTAATAGTCCCAAGGTAAAGATTCCAATCATGGATGGTACGAACATCATTTCAATATAACTATTAAGGCTTAAACCAACAATTTTTAAGGCAATTAAGTTCGAAATATTACTTACTGCAATGGGAGCACTTGCAGCCGTTGCTATAAGTGCTCCAGAAATTAAATATGGGAACTTTTGGTGCGGTTTGAGTTTCAGTAGAGTAACAACGTGAATAATAATGGGTGTGGTAATAAGGATGCTGCCATCGTTGTTAAAAAACATGGTCATTAAAAAGCATAATACCATAATGTAAAGGAACAGCTTCAATCCAGAACCTCTGGATCGGGAAACTATATTTATTGCTATCCATTTAAAAAAACCAATACTTTCTAACACGATTGACATCATTATGGTTGAGATAATGGTTAAGGATGCACCACTTACAATATTAAAAATAGCTAGAATGTCTGTTAGGGGCACAATCCCTATTAGTAAAGTGATAGCTGCTCCTATGGTAGTGGGTATCGTTTCATTAATGCCAAAAGGTCTCCACAACATAAATATTATTGTCAGTGAAAAGATAATTATCATAAGCAAAACTTCTGAGCTACCCATTTATTTTTGCCGCCTCGCTTCGAGGGAGAAGGGCTGTGTGAGGTACTTTTGCATCAACGAATCCCTTCTCTGTTTCTTGTTTGATTTTAAAAGGAGGCTTGAGAAAAAAGTAATAAAATAATGAACCAATTAGGGAGAAATAGAGAAACATATAGAACATGAATTATCCTCCTTTCATTTTAATTGTTCATGCAATTAGACTCACCTAAAACCAGGCTCATTTTTTGCTTGCTTTTCTTTTTTCTTCACTTTCATGAGATGCATTTGATCCGAATATCGAATAATCAGGACTCTGTGTTTTTTCTCCTCTTTCTCGAGAGCGAAGATTATCTGTATTGGATCCGAATATCGAATAATCAGGACTCTGTGTTTTATCTCCTCTTTCTCGAGAGCGAAAATTATCTGTATTGGATCCGAATATCGAATAGCTATGCATTTTTGTTGTTTCTCTTCCTTGATCTTTGCTTCCATTGCGGTCATTTGATGTGTCAGTATTATTTGAAGCACTTGAATCTTTATTAGCATCTTCATTTGTATCTTTATTGCTTTCTGAATTCTTTGTATCCCCATTACTGTTATTTTTTTGCTTATTTTCACCTGAAGATGTAAGTGCTCCTTGTTTGTTAAAAGTATTGATGTGTAATGTATTGAAAATAATCTGTTCATCCTTTTTGATTAAAACTGCACAGTCATCCACTATTTTGCTTAAGATGCCTGAAAATTCATTTTGTCCATTGATAGAGACCCATTGATGTTTTAACTGGCTTAATGCATCAGTTAAAAGGTTGGGACGTTCTGTATTCATTGGTGCAACCCCATAATCACTAGGTGCAGCAATGTTCTTTTTATAGACTTTTGTACTTTTGGAAATCCCTTTAATATTTTTGAGTTTGTAATAGACCGGAACATTCCCTTCTGATGCCATTTCTACATAATCGTCTTGAATGCCAGTCAGCAAACCTTGAATTGTGCTTCCCTCAGTTGTATACAGCTTAACATTGAAACCAATTAAGTTATTTAAAGCCAATCTGAATTGACTATTTTCCATTTTTCCTTCTCTCCTTACTTAATAATTTTCATTGGTCCATAGGCAGTTATTTCTTACTTTCTTTTTTTTCTGATTTCCCTTCTTGCCCAGCTTCCTTCTCTTCTTTTTGAGATTTCTCTTCCCCATAGCTTAGGCCCCGGATATGATACACTGGTAAATGGATAATCTCATCATTACTTATTAGCGTAATGATATCGCCATTCATATTTTCCACTACACCTTCAAGCTTTTCAGGACCTCCTCTATTAATTCTCACCCACTGATACTGGAAATTTTGCATCAAGAGTTCAAATGTTTCACCTGTGACATACTCCATAGCTTGAGAGGATTCAATATTCTCAAGAGTTTCCTGTTTAGTGCTTTCTGTAAAGCTTTTAATGTGCTGGCTTCGCACGTAAACTAATCCATCACCTTCTGACCATAAAACCAAGTAATCAGAAAATACATTCAGGATTTTTCCTGTTACAGAGTCTGGACCTTTTCTATTGATTCTTACTGTCTTTCCAACCATTGAACTTAACATCTCCATACTCAAGTTTCTTCGCCTCCTAAGGATTTTTAAGCTTTTCTAAGCTTTTGTAATATATAAATATGTATCATGGGAGGACATTGTACATGCATTTTGCCTATTATAATTAGCCTATTTTTTTATAAATTTAAGTTTTTATTTGTTGTTAACCGGTTTTTGTCTTACATCAAAAAACTAGATATTAAAAATAAGGGATAATATATTAACTCAAATCCAGAGGAGACATTGCAATTGGTCCATCTCTTTTTTAATTAACAAATGTGAATGAATTTGCAGTAAGTCAAAATAGTTTTTCATTTATTTGCAAAAAATAAGCTGCCCATTTTGAATGAGCAGCTGAAATAGCGGATGATTTAGTGTTTTCTTTTTTTACTAAAAAAAAGCGCTTTGTCCCCTCAGTCAAGATCGTTCCACTGATGGGAAAAGCCCCATTTATTCCTATCTACAACTTCACTTCAACCGGACGAACTGACTTATCCTCTTCACGTAGAACAGCAGGTTTCTTCGACCAATAAGTCGCCAGAATCGGCCCTGAAATGTTATGCCAGGCAGCAGCCAGAACGCTTGGCAGTGCTGCCAGTGGCCCAAAGTGTGCGGTCGCAAGCGCAACGCCAAGACCTGAGTTCTGCATGCCCACCTCAATAGCAATCGCTCTCCGGTTTACTTCATCCTGACCAAGCACTTTTCCTGCAAAGTAACCAAGGAGGAGTCCGAATCCATTGTGGAGCATGACGGCTGTAAAAATCAGAAGACCTGATGCGGCAATGGTTGCCGAATTGCCTGAAACGACTGCAGCTACAATCGTGATAATAGCCGCTACCGAAATAAGCGGTAAAACAGTCAAACTTTTTTCCACGGCTGCGGGGAAGAATTTCTTGATGGCTAATCCGAGAACAATCGGCACAATGATGACCTGGACAATAGACATAAACATGGCAACAGCATCAACCGGCATCCACTGTCCCGCAAGCAGCAGGAGAATCAGAGGTGTCATGATTGGCGCCAGTAAAGTTGAAACGGAAGTCATGGCGATGGACAATGGTACATTTCCCTTTGCCAGATACACCATAACGTTAGAGGCCGTTCCCCCTGGTACACATCCGAGCAAAACAAGTCCCGCTGCCAATTCTGCCGGCAAATTCAAAAGTTTCGCAATGACGAAAGCGACAAGCGGCATGATAATGAACTGTGCACAAACACCGATTAACACAGGCAGAGGTTTCGTAAAGATGATTTTAAAATCGACTGCCTTCAGTGTAAGCCCCATTCCAAACATGACGACACCGAGAAGGATGGTGATATAGCCTCCCAACCCTAAAAATGGGTCTGGAAACATAAAGGCAATAACCGATGTTAAGATAACCCACACAGCAAAATATTTTCCTGCAATGGTACTGACCGCTTCTAATACCTTCATATCATCACGCTCCTTCTTTTGTCTTTAAGATTTTATTTGGATTAAAAAGGTTTTCCGGATCCAGGGCATTTTTGATTTTTTCCATAACCTGAAGCGCCAGACCATGTTCTTTTTGCTGATACTTCTGCTTGCCTACCCCTACACCATGCTCACCCGTACATGTACCGCCCCGTTCGAGAGCATAGAGGACAATTTGTTCATTGAACTTTTCTGCTTTTGCCACCTCTTCGGGATTACTCATATCAATCATCAGGAGGGTATGGTAATTTCCGTCCCCCACATGTCCGACGATTCCTCCAGGAAGTCCCAGTGTATCGACCGCTTCCCTCGCATGGCTGATAGCGCCAGAAAGTTCTGAAATCGGCAAACAAACATCCGTCACCATCATTTTCTTTCCGGGATGGCCATGGATATAGGCATAGGCAAGGTTATGCCTGGCCTCCCATAAGCGATTTCTTGCTGCATTATCGGTTTCAAATTCAATATCGAGACAGTGATGGTCTTCGACTATTTCTCTTGTGAAGGCGACATCCTGCTTCAAACCGGCTTCATTGCCGTGAAACTCCAAAAAGAGTGTTGGACTTTCGTTATAGTTCGTTTCACTGAACAGGTTCACCTGCTTCATGGATGGTTCATCGACAAGCTCAACCCTGGCAATCGGAACACCTGCCTGTAAAATGGAAACAACCGCTTCAACCGCATCGTTTAATGAAGGAAAAGAAGCTCTTGCCGCCGTCACATGCTCCGGAATTCCAAATACTCTTAATGTCAGTTCCGTAAAGCAGCCAAGCGTCCCCTCAGAACCAACGAATAAACCATTCAAATGGTATCCGGATGAGGATTTAGCAGCTAAATTGCCTGTATGTATGATCGTCCCATCAGCAAGTACCACTTCCAGATCACGCACCTGATCACGCATGACTCCATATTTCACAGAAGTAGTTCCGCTGGCATTCGTTGCCGCCATTCCGCCAAGCGTAGCATCTGCTCCCGGATCCACAGAGAAGAACAGTCCATACTTTTTCAATTCCTTGTTGAGCTGTGTGCGGGTCACGCCAGGCTGTACCCTAACAAGAAAGTCATTCTCACGTACTTCCAGAACTTTATTCATAAGCGAAAAATCAATCGTAATTCCATGTTCGTACGGTATCACATGCCCCTCAAGACTGGATCCCAGTCCAAAAGGAACAATTGGAACTTTATATTTGTTTGCCAGCTTCACAATTTCACTGACCTGCTGGGCCGTTTCCGGAAAAACAACCAGGTCAGGAAGACTCTCCATATGGTATGATTCATCCCTGCCATGCAATTCTCTTACTGTCTGATTTTCTGTCACCTGCTGCTCAGTAAGAAACTCTCTTAAAGCCTGCAGGAGGCTCATACTCGCTGTTTCCATCCTATACTCCTTCTTTCTTATTCGGGGAATTTGGTCAAACCAATGTTATAATTGGTCCAACAAGTTACATTAATTATACTAACTTATCAGAAAAATTCAATTATTTATTTTATTATTTTTATAGTATTGATTAATAGATTTTAGGTCTGTTACATTTAGGAAAGTAAGAGAGGCCTATTTTGAAAAGAGGGTACGGGGAATGGCAGAGAAAAAAAAGACCTATCTGGTTCTAGCAGATAAATTGATAGAATGCTATTTGGGAGGAAATCTTAAACCAGGTGAACGTCTGCCTTCAGAAAGAGAATTGGCAGTTCAATTCAATGTCAGCCGGACAACCATCAGAGAGGCCCTTAGAACCCTGGAACTTAACGGGCTCATCGATATCCGCCAGGGAGGCGGAAGCTACGTTAAAGTCGCTGATATCCAATCAAGCAAAGAAGAGATCATCACAGCTGTCAAAGCAGAAAACCCGCTGGTATATGAAATGCTTGAACTGAGGCGTGCACTGGAAGCCGAATCCTCCTTCCTTGCAGCCAGAAGAGCCACCCCGGCAGACCTGGAAAAGCTGCGTATTGCTTTACATAATATGGCGCTGTCCAAACAAGATACCGAGTTAGGGTTAAAAGCAGATCTGGACTTTCACATCGGCATTGCCGAGGCAACCCATAATTCGATTTTCATTGAATTGATCCATACCCTCAAAGGACATATGGAAGAAACCATTAGAGCTACCCAGAATCATCGGTTCAAGGATCTGTCCCGTTACGAGGATACCATTAAAGAGCATAAGGAAATTTATCTGGCTATTGCTTCTGGAAATGGGGATAAAGCAAAGGAATTGATGGAGGGGCATATTACGAAAATCAGGGCGGAACTGGTGGAGTCGATGATTTAGTTAATAAGAAGCAGGCACCTTCAGGTTCCTGCTTCATCTTTTACGATCAACTCAGTATCTAACTCTACTTCATTATCCAAATATTTTGTTGTATTATATCCGAATATATCCAGACTTTTCGGAACCACTTTTTCCCCTTGTATCTTAAAGCTCTGGACTGTAAAGAAATAACGCGGCTGTTCAAGCTCTTCGTAAATGAAAGGTGATTTATTCATATCGTATTCTTTTCCATTTTTATCAACGATAACTCCTTTATAATCCCCTTCCATTGAAATATTTTCTTCCTCAGTCACAATATTAAAATTAAGTGATTCATACGCTCGATTCTTAATTTCATGATTACTTATGACAACTATGCTAGGCTGACCAACTTCAACCTTATCAATGGAAATGGTACTGCCCGCATATTCAAAGGTTTGCGGATATACCTTCGAAGCATCAAGGGCAATCGTTTTATTTTCTACAATTGACAAATAAACACTATCGAATCGAACTTTGACTTCATCGGTTTCTTTTTCAAATAGAGGTTTAAAATGCGCCTGAAACTTGCTCCATCTCAAATCATTCTGTGCATGTACGTATGAGTTCCCGTATAAATCAGCTTCAGCTAATTTATTGTTAATCTCCAGATTTTTAAAATTGATCATTTCGATCCGCTTCTCGGGCTGTTCATTTTTGAGTCCATATTGCAGGATTGTCCCTGTTGGAGCAAGGATTAGCTTATCAATCAGAACTGCTGCTCCCTCAATTTCAACTTCTTCATCCAATGCATACTCGACAGAGGGATTTTTTGTAACAGGAATGTCAAATTTCCACTCCCCTTCTTCGGGCACCATATTCACATATGAACCTGAGGAGTTTCGTTTTAATTTCATAACCTTATTAATATTGAGCTGAATGGTCGCATCATTTTCTTTCAGCGGCCTCAGACTCATTTTCCCATGATAAATGTTCTTTTCCTTTTTATTTAGATCTAGTTCCATATCAGGTGGAAAGTACCTCGGATAGGTATTTGCCACCATTATTTTCATTTCGTCCTCAATAAAAATGCCATCATCAATGTTAATCATATATTGATTGTTCTCAATCGTATCTTCTATCTCATAAAAAATAAGAGTTTGAATCTCATCAGCAATCACACTCTTAATTTTTATTTTAACCCCATTGCTTTCAGCTTCCAGCCCCAGCCTTTCACCTAAATCCTCCTGAAGAAAAACGCGCAGCTCCTGATTTTCTTCAGTCAATGAGTAATAAATCTTTGAAAAAATCCCGGTGAAAAAACCTGTGCACATGAATAAGACGAGGACACTTGCTAAAATAAGTCCAATTCTTTTACGCTTAGTCTTTTTTTGTTTAAGGAGATTTTCCCTTTGTGAGACTCGTTCTTTTACGTTTTCCATGAAACCTGCAGGTACGCTGAATGTCTCAATGGTTTCAGAGAAGTTCAAGATGGTTTCCTGCAGAGCTGCCAGATCATCCTGGCAGTTATGGCAATGATAGATATGCATTTCAAAATCGATTTTCCGCGGCCGTTCCAGTTTTCTTTCCAGGTAATCCACGTAAAGCTTTTGGTATTCCTTGCAGCCCTGATAGCATTCCCCATTTCCCAATCCTTTTCTGAGTAATTGGAATCCTGAAAATAAAAGCTCCTTAATCTCTTCAGGTGACACTTGGAAAAGCTGTGCTGCTTGCTCCCTGGAGAACCCTTTTATATAGGTTAAGACCAGCACTTCTCTTTCCTGCTCTTTTAACTGCTGCAGTGCATGAAAAATGCTTTCCTCTGAAGCTATTAAACTATTTTCAATAGAAAGCTCCCGGCAGATACGTATAAAAATAGATAAAACCCGCAATTCAAAAGATGTACTTCTTGTAAACTTTGGCAGCTCCTTATGCACCTGTAAAATAGCACGATAAAAAAGCTCCTCAATTTTGAGTTGGCTCCCCAGATAGGACCAGCCGATTATATAGAGGGATCGCTGATGCTGATCGAACCATTCAACAATGGATTCTATTTCTTTTACACTTATCGTCAAGGGTAAAACGGGTTTATTTTTTGCTGGGATGATCAAGACCTTTCTCCCCTCTATGCGCCTAATTAGTAATTTACTTGGTCTTATTATAACGTTTAAAGTGATATTATTCACCAAAATTTGGATAAGAAAGTCATATTCCCTGAAACAAATAAAAAACTCCTTTTGCAGAGTCCTGCAAAGGAGTTTTCCCAATGAAAAGCTATCTATATCCCTCAGCATTGGCAGGCTTCCCCGGCTCCTGTACCTCAACCAAATATCTGAAAGCCTCCGGCTGAGAACCATCCAAATCATGAAAATGATACATCTTCGCCAGCTCCCCGCTTGAAAAGGATCCGCCGTTCAATCGTTTTTTATCAGGATCCCTTGCAATGGCACTAATTGCCCGTCCTATATACCTTGGTGTTTCAGATATAACAAAATGAGGCTCCTTTTCGGCGGCATCCTTCCAATTCTCCTCTGTGACCCCATATACCTCGAGCATAATTTCTGAACGCATCCATCCGGGTGAAACAGCAACCGCGGTGCAATCATAAGGTGAAAGTTCGTGGGCCAATGCTTTGGCCATACGGATGACAGAGCTTTTGGCCAAGTCATAATACAGAGACACCCGGTAGCGATCTTGATTATACTCTTCTGTTCCGTCTGTTACTTCGACTACTAATCCCCCTTTGTTTCTGATTAGAAGCGGAAGGGCATAATGACTTGTGATAATATGAGTATCAATCGCCAGACGAAGCATTCTCATTCCCTTCTCCATGGAATGCTCCCAGACGGGAATGTCCCATTCAATCAAATTTTCGCCTCCCCATATATCATTAACGAGGATATCCAGCCTGCCCTGTTCTCTCTCAATCTTTTCAATCAATGACTGCACCTGATTCGGTATAAGATGATCCACTTGAACAGCTATTCCAATTCCGCCCAGCTCACTTACCAATTCAGCTGTTTCTTCAATGGTTTCCTTTCGTCCATATTCCGATATCTTATTTCGTGTTGTACGTCCTGTAACATACACTGTCGCTCCTGCAGCTCCGAGTTCCATGGCAATGCCGCGGCCAGCTCCCCGTGTTCCGCCGGCCACAAGTGCTACCTTCCCTTTTAATGATGTCATTCCGATCTGCCCCCTTTTGTGTTATATCTATACTATAATCATTAATGTTGACATCTAATGTCATAATTAAAACTTTTTTAACAGGAGTGAACAGAATGCGCGCGGACAGACTCATTGCAATAGTATTATTGCTTCAAAATAACGAAAGAATGACTTCAAGGGAATTGGCAAAAGAATTAGAGGTAACGGAGCGGACCATACACCGGGATATGGAAGCCTTGAGCGCCGCTGGCATCCCTGTTCTGGCTGAACGAGGAAAATTCGGCGGCTGGAAACTGCTTGAGAATTACAGAACAAATCTTACCGGGTTAAAAGCCGCTGAAATCAAAACACTGCTTCTCTCCCCCTCCTTTGAGCACCTTGCAGACCTTGGAATCAGCAATGATTGGAAAGAAGCACGCCAGAAACTTCTGGCGGCCATTCCTGCTCCAATGAAAGAGGATGTGAAAGACATTTCCAACCGGATTCATATCGATACCAGCACGTGGAGGCAAACACCACGGGAATTGAAGTCTTTTGGAATCGTCCAGCAGGCGGTTTGGGAGGAGAAAAAACTTCAGATTCAATACGAAAAAGCAGATAAACAGACAAGCGAAAGAATAGTTGAGCCGTTAGGACTGGTCGCCAAAGGGAACACTTGGTATCTTATAGCTGCTTCTGATGCAAAGATAAAAACCTACCGAGTTTCTAGAATTATTGATGCAGTGGTGATTAATGAGAACTTCAGCAGGCCGAATGACTTTGATCTTGCTGACTATTGGCAGGAATCGAAGCAGATATTCATTAGCAGCCTGCCTAAATTTGAGGTGGAAGCGGAGATTTCACCAGCCATTATGGAGCGGATTAATTTTACTGGCCGTTTTGTTCAAGTACTTCATACGGATTCTCCTAAGGAAAATGGATGGATTCCTGTAAGCCTTAGCTTTGATACCGAACAAGAGGCAAGAGAGTATATTCTTGGGTTTGGGGATCAGTTTAAGATTGTACGTCCTGTTTTCCTTAGGAAAATTGTGAGGGAGATGGCTGTGGGTGTTGTTAAGTTATATAAAGAAAATGAGGAATAGCGGAGAAAAGGTTTCACCAGATGACCTGTACATTTCCCACAGAATGGGTCCCATTACTTTATAACCGAGCCTCAATCATTTCTGGGGCTCGGTTTGTTAATGGACTAGGATACATTTAAGAACTATAAATCCTATCTTGCCTTATCCCCTATACTTGATCGTTAGTCCTTTTAAGAAGTTTCTGGAAAAATTGTCTAAGCAAACTTTATAATTTTTATGCCCTTCTTTTCTTAAAAAAGCTCCGAGCTCTCCTTTTGATACGTTTAATCCAGCTTTTTTGAATACATCTATCATGTCTTCTGTCGTTAAGGACAAGGCGATTTTGATTTTCTTTAAAAGGATATTGTTTATGTTTGAATAATTTTCAATGGTCGGTTCTGGCGTATTTGTTTGACCTGGTTTTGGCTCCTGTCTACCTCTCTTATAGATAATAAAGCCATTTAAAAAAGAATTTAACATACTATTTGTCAATTTTATTTGGCTATCAATTTCTTCTTCATCATCAGACTTTTTGAGGATCCTTACCACCTCTGGCACGGACACTTCCTCTCCTCCAAGTTTAAAGATCTCTGCCATTTCACTATTTTTGATTTCTAACGCATATCTCAAACGAATTAATATATCATTATTGTCCATTAATTAATTTCCTCCTTATTTAATGCTCATTGCTGCTTAACTATCTTCAGTCTATCATCACTATAGCCTCACAATACATAGAAAACAGAAACAATTATCTTTGATTACCTAAAAAGAATATATGAAGGGCACAAAAAAACCGCACAGCATCCCACTATGCGGAAGTCATATGTATAGTTGGCGGGACCGCCTGGGAATCGAACCCAGCTAACCTGGCACGCAGGTCACAAGCGGTTTTGAAGACCGTGGAGGGCACCAGCACCCCAATCAGCCCCGTAAAGACTCTTCTTATTATAAGGGCAAATGGTGCTGCTTTCAAGACTTATGCCTCCTTTCTTGTCGTTTGGCGGGACAAGGCTTATAATAAGAACAGGAAAATATGTGTGTAGGTGAAGGAAAATGCTAGAAGGCTGGTTTATGTATTTTATATTGTTCTGGGTTGTCATTCTGATTTCGTTCTTTGCGATTGGCGGCTTTTTTATGTTCCGCAAGTTTTTAAAGCGTATGCCAAAAGAAGATGGCAAATCGGATTTGGATTGGGAAGAGCATTATGTCAATGAAACGCGGCATCTATGGCAGCAGAGAGAGAAGGATCTGTTGGAGGATCTCGTAAGTCCGGTTCCGGAACTGTTCAGGGATGTAGCAAGAATGAAGATTGCCGGTAAAATTGGGGAACTTGCTGTAAATGAAAAGGCAGATCAAATTGATCAGGACCTTCTGATTCGAGGCTATATTCTAGCCACTCCGAAACGGGACCACAAATTTCTGCGCAAGAAATTGACAGAAAAACAGATAAGTATCACACCATATGAACATTTATTCTAAGCCATTTCGGAACGCCGAAATGGTTTTTTATTTTTTCCGCTAGTTAAGAAGGATAGTCACCACCTTTATTGAATAGAAATGGAGAGTAACTCTATCCATAAAGGAGTAATCCAATGACTACAAAAGAAGTCTTATTAAAACAGCTATCCGCCTGCCTCGACCAGCCCAATTGGTTTGTACCGCTATCAGCTGCCATCGGGGAGATATCAGCAAAAGAAGCATCTTACAAGTCGGGAACCGGTAATTCCATTTGGCAGATCGTCACCCACCTTACCTTCTGGAATGACCGCTATCTAACCAGATTCAAAGAAATGCCGCTCGCCCAAACCCATATCGCCAATGACGAAACTTTCAGCACCAATGAATCCGTTACTGAAGAGGATTGGCATTCTGCCATAAAAGCTCTTCAAAACGTCTTGACTGAGTGGATTAAAGCCCTGGAAGAATGCAGTGAAGAAAAGCTTCTCTCCTCCGCCTATAAGGAACCAATCGAATCCTGGTCGTCTGTCATTTCAAACTTAACCATCCACAACGCCTATCACATCGGCCAAATCGTAGAAATCCGGAAAATGTATGGACTATGGGACCCCAAAAATGGAGTCCATTAAATAACAATGTAAAAGCCGCCGAGCGCAATACCCGGCGGCTTTCAATCTATTAAGTTGTTTTGGGATTCCCCGATCCGTTCAGCTCGTGATGAAGCTTCCGGTAATTCAAATACATGGCAATTCTCCACGGTACAATCATCGAAAATGCGAGAATCCAGAACATGCCGCTCAATTGACCATAGTCGATTGTTGAGCTAAGAGCTATTTTTCCAATGATGCGGATCACAAGCAATCCTATTAATATAAAAGCAAATGCTTTGGAGCGCTTCAGATAAATTTCGCTGTCCCTGATTTCAAATGAGGATGTTTTAATTAAAAGCATGGAAAACAGCAATCCAACTGTGGCCGCTTCCAGAATCTCCATTGGAGTAACACGAAAATAAGGAACGGTAAACATAAGAGCACCTGTACTCATAAAAATCGGCGGCAAGATAATTTTCTTGGCCGAAGCCGGCTTTTTTGCAGCCTTCATGCGGATGAACATAGCGAAGATTGCCATAAATACGGCACCGATTGATGAAATTAATACAAAGTCCATTCGATTTCATCCTCTATTTCATTTGATTACTAACCATATTATATCTTAATAAGCTTAATTAAGGTACTCAGAAGGATAAAAGTTCATCAAAAAAAAGCCACTCCAGCTGATACCCGGACACATCCGTATGTCCAGGGTACCCCGAGTCAGCTCTTAACTTAATACCCGATTTACCGCTTCTAGTACACGGCCTTCATCAAATGGTTTTATAATAAAATCCTTCGCGCCTGCTTCAATGGATTCAACCACTACCTTCTGCTGGCCCATGGCTGAACACATGATAACCTTTGCATTAGGGTTGTCCCTCTTAATTTCCCGGACAGCCTCGAGCCCGCTCATTTCTGGCATCGTAATATCCATCATCACCAGATCCGGCTTCAGATTTACGAATAGGTCCACGGCTTCCTTTCCGTTTTCCCCTTCTCCCACAATTTTATGGTCGGCTTTTTTCAGAATGCTGCTCAGCGTAACCCTCATAAACTTCGCATCATCAACTATTAAAATTCTCGCCACCGCTGTTTCCCCCTTGTAGTGCATTGGAAGCTATATCTCTATTATACTACATACATAGTAAAAAATACCCATAAAAACATTTATTAAAACATCTGGCAGAAAGAAAATCATTCCTTTAGAGAGATACATTATTCCACTCCGTAAGAACACATATTTCAATATATCGAACTATCAGATATATTTCAATTGAAAGAATATGACAAATTTCGACCACCTGTCATAGCCCTTTTTCCTTATCACATAAAAAAAAGGCACATTCCTAACTTGAATGTGCCCATGCTCTTAGAAACCAGTAAATCCGCCAAATAACGGTGAAAGGAAGATAATGATTTTTGTCATCCAGTCAAAGAATAAAACTACACCCATGATCATCATCAGCACACCGCCGATTTTCATAATCTTTGCGCTGTTTCGCCTGATCCATTGCATTTTCCCTATGAAGAAGGAAAGAACAAAGAATGGAATAGCAAAGCCAAGAATATAGGCAATCATATAAACCATTGCAGAATTAGGATTTGTGACTGCTAATGACCAGACCGCCCCTAATATTGGACCTGTACATGGGGTCCAGCCTGCAGCGAATGCCATTCCGATGAGAACGGATCCCAGAAGGCCTGATGGACGATTCTTAAATTCAAACCGCCTTTCTTTCATAAGAAATTCGGGCTTAATAATGCCTACAATTAATAATCCAAAGATAAATACAAAGATGGCGCCAATTTGCCTGATTAAATCCTGGTATTGCTGAAAGAATTGACCAAGCAAGGTTGTTCCAAACCCAATGGCGATAAAAATGGCCGAAAATCCGATCAGGAAAAATAGTGTATGAAGCATGCTCCTTCTCTGCATCATCGCATTTTCTTCTTTAATCTCCCCTACAGACATTCCGGTGATATACGATAAAAAAGCCGGATATAATGGCAGGCAGCAAGGTGAAACAAAGCTTAAAAACCCTGCCCCTAATGCAATAAATACATTCAAATCTGTCATAGTCACAACTCCTGATACTCATTCATTCCAATTTCATTCTAACAAATCCCATCTAGAAAAGATAATGGATAGTATGTGAACATTTTGTGTCACCAGCTGTTACTAAAATTCATATTAATTTTCAACATGGAACATGTATTTTTAATGTAAATGTTACTAAAGTTTAAAACAAGTTTCTTTTGAATTTATTACCATAATTCGATATACTAGTATAGATCTTAACAAATTCTGTTATTATCTTTCAGCTTTTGACATGGATTCAAATTGGCAGAGTATAGCCTACATATAAGAAATGATCAGAGAGGAATTATTGGCCGTGTGTAAACAGGAACTGCTTACATTAATCGAACAAAAAAGAACAGAGTTAATTCAAGTGGCCATGAAAAGCGGCTTAAGCTCTGCCGCAGCAATCCGATACAGCCAGGAATTGGATGCCCTATTAAATGAATATAACCGTAGCTTCATAAAAAAAGTGCAGACACATTAAGAAACAGCCATGCAGTAATTGCAGGCTGTTTTTTGTTACTCCATTAACCTGCTGCATCCTCCACTTTTTCAGGAGTTCCATTCTGCAGCAGATACATTTTATGATACAACCCCCGCTTTGCCAGCAATTCCTGGTGCGTTCCTCTTTCTACTATTTCCCCCTGATGAAGAACGAGAATCAGTTCAGCATCCTGTATGGTAGACAAGCGATGAGCAATCGCAATTGTTGTGCGGCCCTTTCTCATTTCTTCCAGTGCTGTCTGAATAGCTTCTTCTGTTTCAGTATCAATATTAGCTGTTGCTTCATCCAGCACAAGAATTTTTGGATTGGCAGCGATCGTTCTTGCAAAAGCAATGAGCTGTCTTTGCCCGCTTGAAAAAGTCGATCCCCTCTCCACCACAGGATGGTCATAACGGTCTTCCAACTTTTCTATGAAAGTATGAGCCTGAACAAACTGAGCCGCAGCTTCAATCTCAGCATCTGTCATGCTTTTATTATGCAGCATGATGTTATCCTTAATCGTCCCGTAAAAAAGGAAAGGATCCTGAAGGACAAGCCCCATTTTTGTACGCAATTCTTCTGCTGGGTAGGACTTAATGCTTATTCCGTCAATGAGTATATCACCGCGTTCATATTCATAGAATCGCATCATTAAATTAATGATAGAGCTTTTGCCGCTGCCGGTATGGCCTACGAGAGCAACGGTTTCACCCGGTTTGGCAGAAAATGAGATGTTTTTCAAAACATCCCTTTTGCCGTCATAGGAGAAGCTGATGTTCCTGAACTCAATCTCTCCCTCGCTGATTTTAGCAGAATTGCAGTCCTCCTGTGCTGGGGCAAGCTCCTTTTCGTCCAGCAGCGCAAACGCTCTTGAAGCCGCAATGATGGCCTGCTGATACATGGAAAGCCTCATCATGATCTGATTCACAGGCTCAAAAAAGCGGTCCAGATAGCTTACAAAGGCATACAGCACGCCGATTTCAATTGGACTGTTAAAAGAAGATATCCCAAAAAAGCTCAATACAATAACAAGTGCCAGAACATAAACAAGGTCAATGGCCGGCCTTAGCAGCAGCCCATCCATTTTGATATTGCGCATCCCTGCCTTATAATGCTGCTCATTAATATCGCCAAATTCCTTGCGCAGCCTTTTTTCCTGTCTGAATACCTGGATGATCGACATTCCCTGCAGTGATTCACTCAGTTTTGCATTCAGCTCACTAAGCCTTTCCCTTAGGTCCTTATAGAAAACAGAGCTGTATTTGCGGTAAGTCCGGATAATCATAAAAAGAATCGGGAGAATTACCAGACAAAACAGGGCAAGCTTCACATTCAGGATAAACATCGCCACAAAGATCCCTGTCAGAAGGAAGGCACCCTGAATGAAGGTAACCAGGACACTGACAAACATATCTTTAATCGCCTCTGTATCATTGGTAACCCGGGAAACAATACTTCCCGCCGGCGTTTTATCAAAGTACTTCAAGCCCAGTGACTGTACCTTTGAAAAAACATCCACACGCAGCTGCTGAATGATTTTCAGCGCGATTTCCTGAAATTTGAGCAGCTGAAAATAGGATACCAGCACATTCATGACCTGAATGCCCAGATAGGCTGCACCGAGGGCAAATAACGGCTCAAAAACCAGATTTCCAGGTGTTAAATAATCATCGATAAAAATTTTGACAAGAATCGGACCCAGGATGTCTCCAATCGTTGTTAAAAGAAGCAGACTGAAGGCAATTGTGATTGTTTTCTTATGCGGTTTTGTATAGGAAAGCAGCCGGAAAAGGACCTTCCGCTGCTCTTTTTCCTTCATAATCGGTGTCTTTTCCATTGACTTATCCCCCATGCTCTACAAGCTCCTCCAGCTGCTGCCGCAGATACATATTCTTATACCAGCCGTCTTCAGCCATTAGTTCATCATGTGTTCCCCTCTGGACAATTCTTCCTTCATCCAGCACCAATATGAGATTCGCATGCTGAATGGCACTCAGCCGGTGAGTAGTAATAATCGTTGTCTTGCCAGCCCGCTCGGCCCGCAATGAAGTAAGAATCGCTTCCTCTGTTTTGGCATCAACAGCAGAAAGGGAGTCATCCAAAATCAATACTTCCGGATTCATCATAAGTGCCCTTGCAATGGAAATACGCTGCTTCTGCCCTCCGGAAAGGGAGACCCCTCTCTCACCTGCAACAGTCTTATAATCTTCTGTAAATTGAAGAATATCTTCATGGATATTGGCCAGTTTCGCAGCCGCATAAATATCTTCAAGGTCTGCATTCGGTCTCGTGAAAGCTATATTTTTAGCAACTGTTGCCGAGAATAGGAAGTGCTCCTGCGGGACATAGCCAATCGCTTCTCTCAGCTTTCCGACTTTATAGCGGCTGATAGGTTGTCCTGCAAAAAGAATTTCCCCTTTATAGCCTTCAAACTCCCTGAACAATAGCTTAAGCAGTGAAGTTTTGCCCGCACCCGTTTTACCTGCTATGCCGAGAGTATCTCCTCTTTCCAGCCTAAAATGAATATCCTTAAGCAGCATTTCCTGTTCACCCGGATAGGCGAATTCCTCAATCCTGTACTCAATATCACCGCTTGGAACTTCATTGATGCCAGTCTCATCATCCTTTATATCGATTTCTTCTGCAAGAAGAGCAGAAACTCGATCATAAGAGGCTCGGCCTCTTTCGACAATGTTGAACAGCCAGCCAAAAGCGAGCATCGGCCAAATAAGGAGACCCAAGTAAGTTGTAAATGAAACCAGCTGCCCGATTGTCAGCTCTCCTGCAATGACATATCTTGATCCAAATGCAATAGATAAGAAGAAAGAGATTCCTACAATAATACTGATCGTCGGATCAAACAAAGAATCAATCTTTGCAACAGAGATGTTCTTTTGCACTACATCTTCAGACTGCCTGCGAAAATCTTCTATATCTTCTTTTTCCTGGCCGAATGTTTTAATCACCTTAATCCCTGAAACACTTTCCTGAGTTTTGTCATTCAGTGAAGAAAAAGCCGCCTGTGCTTTGTGGAACCGTTTATGAAGGAGTGTTCCATACCAGCTTGTGAGAAGTGCCATGAAGGGCATTGGAATCAAACAGATAAGCGTCAGCTTCCAGCTGATTGTTGCCGCCATGGCGATTATAACGAAGCCGCCTGTCGCCAGAGAATCGACAAAGGTTAGGACCCCAGCCCCAGCCGTCTGCTGAATGGCCTGCAGATCATTGGTCGCATGTGCCATCAAATCACCTACCCGCTTTTTCTGGTAAAAGGTTTGCGACATATTCGTGAAATGCAGATAAAGCCTGTTGCGCAGAAGTTTGGACAGCTTAACGGCAGAACCGAAAATCATAATGCGCCAATAATAGCGAAGGACATACATCATGAGGGCAACAACTATCAGAAGTCCAACCCACAAGATTAATGCTTGCGCATTCAGCTGACCATTTTTAATTGAATCGACAACAATCCCAACTACCTTTGGAGGAACCAGCTGCAGCAGTGCCACAAATAACAACAGAATAATTCCGTTTACATAAGCCTTTTTCTCCTGTTTAAAAAACCACATTAAATCATAAAAAACTTTCATACCTCATCCTCCGAAGTCCATAATAGCTTAAATAGTTTATCAAATATTGAGAAAATAAGGAAGATTTTTTCACACAACAAAAAAAGCACCCGGATGGATGCTTTATTGCCCTAATGCTTCTATGCGGTTTATCAGGCTTGTTGCCTCATTAATCGGAGTAAACAGCTCAGAATTCTCCAGCTGATCCAGTGCAAGGCTGCCGTTCTCCAAAACTTTATTAATTTCTGCCAGCAACGCTTCATTCTGGGTCACAAGCTCCTGGTGAATATCCTCTGCCAAGGTCGGGATATCCTGAATGGCGATAAATTCTTCAACTTCCTGCTTAAGTGTCATCAATCTGTCTTCTAGTTCCTGCTTTAATGCCGGATCTACTGCCGCATCCTGAATCATTTGCGGCGCCTCTTCGGCAAAGTCGCTTAATGTATTGATATGCTCAGTCGCTTCATTAACATAGTCAATGGAATTATTCACTTCACCTAAGACGGAACAGCCGCTTAATATCATGGAAACGGTAAGGAGCCCTATTAGTATTACTTTTTTCATTTTGCTCGTTCCTTTCACGATTTGTCATAGTATATATACGGTCTGTTTCAAAGAAGGTTTCATTCTGAAAACAAAAAACCACCTTTCTGTTATTGTAACAGAAATGTGGTTTCCGATGGGATGCTTGTCCCTGATTACTTGCCAGTCTGCTTGTTCATGGCATTCATCATTTGGTTGATCTTCTTTTGAGATGGCTTCATGCCCATTTGCATCATCATCATTTTAAGCATTTGTTCATTAATTGGCGGATTTTTCTCAAGGTAGCTCATCATATATTTTCGAGCAATGAAAAATCCTAGTGCTACACCGGCAAGAAGCGCCAGTACACCAACTAGAATGTACATACCCATACTAACTTCCTCCTTCATGTTGTCTATCATACAGTGTACTAGACCAAAGGTTATTATACAATATTTGCTTCAGTTTTTCTCTTATTTTAGACGAACTTTCTCTCTTTTATCGGTTTTAGCCACCCATAGCGCTTATGCTGGAGGTCAACAGCCAGAAAGGAAGACTCGCTTTTTCGCAGCACTTCGAAAAAAACTGTCTCTGCCTCATAGCTGCCAGCCGCTTCTAAAACCAGACTCCGTTCAAAAACTTCGAGCTTAGCCCTGCTTCTTTTACTCATCTCTATATAGTATGCACTTTTTTCTATGATAAAGTCTTTTTTTCTCTGGAGCTGCTGGTGGATATATTGATGCACTTTTAAACCCGGGATTGGCTTAGTCACAAAATCAATTTGCTTCGATAGAATAGCCTTCATTTCACCTGACGAACGCTCATACTCTTCAAAAAGCTGAAAAAACATCCGCTCTCTGCCAAAATAATGGGACGCAAATTCATCTTCTATTAAATACAATTGATAAGCTCTCATCTGGCCCCTCCTTCCGGGACAATCCATTTCTTTCAATTATAAGTAAACGAATTCAAGGAATGTGTCTGAAGATGTTAAAAACTTTCACTAATTTTGTCGAAAGCGAAGAATTCAGTTGATTATGAGGATTCTTGGTGGAAGAACATCTGCTGTTTGACTCTTTTACAAATATTCACTATTGCATATTCCCCGATTTGATTAATGGTAATCTTGTTTTTTTGATGACGGCTGAAATACTCACTGTCTTTAATGGCGTAAAAAAAGGAAGAGCCTCTAGGCTCTCCCTTCCAGAATATCATTATCCCTGCAGCAAGGCTTTAACACGTGCTACAACGTTGTCTACGGTGAATCCGTATTCTTCCATAATTCTTTCACCTGGTGCAGATGCACCGAAGGTATCGATGGCAAGAACATCGCCTTCGTCTCCTGCATAGCGGTGCCAGCCAAGTGAAGATCCCATTTCAATGGCAAGACGTTTTTTGACTGTCTTAGGAATTACGCTTTCTTTGTACTCTTTTGATTGAGCTTCAAAGCGGTCCCAGGCAGGCATGCTTACTACAGATGCATGGATGCCTTCACCTTCAAGCGCTTTTTGAGCTTCAACTGCAAGGCTGACTTCAGATCCTGCAGCAAGCAATAATACATCTGCATTGCTGTTAGAAGCTGGAGATACAACATATCCGCCTTTTTGAACGCCTTCGTATGCCGCTGAATCCGTTCCTTTCAATGTAGGCAGGTTTTGACGAGTCAATACTAATGCAGTCGGCTTGTTTGTTGATTCGATTGCTGTTTTCCAGGCAGCTGCTGTTTCGTTTCCGTCAGCAGGACGGACAACAGATAGGTTTGGCATGGCACGAAGTGCAGCAAGCTGTTCTACAGGCTCATGTGTTGGGCCGTCTTCACCGACAGCGATACTGTCATGTGTAAATACATACGTTACAGGCAGGTTCATAAGAGCAGCCAGACGAATTGCGGGGCGAAGGTAATCAGAGAACACGAAGAATGTTCCGCCGAAAACATTTAATCCGCCGTGTAGCGCCATTCCATTCAATGCTGCACCCATTGCAAATTCACGTACACCGAACCAGATGTTGCGGCCATCAAAAGATTCAGCCGTAAAGTCACCCGTCCCTTTTATCATTGTTTTGTTAGAGCCTGCAAGGTCTGCAGATCCGCCAAAGAATGAAGGCAGATTCTGAGCGATAGCATTTAGCACTTCTCCGGAAGAAGCGCGGCTGGCAAGGCTCTTTCCTTCTTCATAAACAGGTATGTCTTTATCCCAGCCTTCAGCAAGCTCACCATTGATCGCCTGCTCCAGCTGTTTCCCTAACTCAGGATGAGATTCCTTGTATTGAGCAAAAAGGTCTTCCCATTCCTGCTGCTTTTTCGCACCGTTTTCAACAACTTGCTGCTTAAAGTGATCATATACTTCCTGTGGAACATGGAAGTCTTCTTCAAATGTCCATTTATAAGCTTCTTTTGTTAATTTCAACTCGTCAGCACCAAGAGGAGCGCCATGCACATCAGATTTGCCTGATTTGTTTGGAGAACCATAGCCGATGACCGTTTTCACTTCTATCATTGTCGGGCGGCTTTCATCCTGTTTCGCTTCTTCAATTGCTTTTGCGATTTCGTGAAGATCATTGCCGTCTTCTACACGGATGTACTGCCAGCCGTATGACTTGAAGCGCTGTTCAACACTTTCAGAGAAGGACTTATCAAGGTCTCCATCAAGTGAGATATCATTTGAATCATAAAGAACAACCAATCTGCCCAACTTCAAGTGGCCGGCAAGGGAAGCAGCTTCAGCCGAAACGCCTTCCATAAGGTCTCCGTCACCGCAGATGCTGTATGTATAATGATCAACAACATTGAAGTTGTCTTTATTGTATGTTGCAGCCAAGTGGCGTTCAGCCATAGCCATACCGACAGCCATAGCAATACCTTGTCCTAATGGGCCTGTTGTTGCGTCAACACCAGGTGTATGGCCGAATTCAGGGTGACCGGGCGTCTTGCTTCCCCACTGTCTGAACTCTTTAATGTCATTCATGGAAACATCATATCCGGAAAGATGAAGAAGGCTGTATAAAAGCATAGAGCCATGTCCGGCAGAAAGAACAAAACGGTCACGGTTGAACCATTCTGGATTTTTCGGATTGTGGTTCATGAAGCGTGTCCAAAGTGTATAAGCCATTGGAGCAGCTCCCATTGGCATGCCCGGATGGCCGGAGTTCGCCTTTTCAATGGCGTCAATTGATAAAGTACGAATGGAACTGATGGAGAGTTCATCTGTGTGATTAAACATTCAATACATCCTTTCGAGTAGTAATTCTTCACTCTTTTAATATTATCGGGTGTCCCTTTTTTTCACAACCAATAGGGTCAGGTAAGGGACAAAAAAAGCCGGTTTGTTACTATATTGACACAAAAAGATCCGGCATATGTAAAAAAAGCGGAGATAGTCAGTATTGCCATCTCCTCTATTAAAAGAAGGAATACAGCGCAGTGTATCCCTTGCAATTATATTATTAGTGAAGGCGGTTTTTATTTTGGAATTCTTTCAGTTTTTTCGGAGTTACATCGTTCCCTTTCGGGTCAACGATTGTAACGCCCTTCAGCGTGTTTAACATACCGGAGCGGAAAGTCTCCAAATACTCTTTGCGGAGAGAAGTCTGTTCTTTCGCTTCTGCTTCTGTTAATCCGGATTCCTTGGCCTTCTTTGCCAGTTCATTAATTCGGGCAAGTTTTTGTTTTGGCAGCATATATTAAAGCTCCTTTATATCAAAAGTTTACCTTTGAATAATTCTGATGGAAGTTTTTATTATACAGCAGCTTCAGATATGGAACAATACTGAAACTCAAATGCCATCATACTAAAAATGAGCACTTTTGACAAGAAAAGTGCTCTACTCAGCATGTGAATCAATATGTTCTTTATACCTTCTATGGACAGTTGCTTTGGAAATATTATAGCCAAACCCTCTAAGCGTCGCAGCAATTTCAGCAAACGTTAACTCGTTTTTCCTCAGCCGGACAATTTCCTCTATTGGCACTTCTATTCTTTCCCTGCCACCATTTGCACCCTGATTACTTAGGTTTTTCTCGGGCCTGTATCCTTTATCAACAGCCCTCTGCATGCCGCGTCTGATTTTGATGTTATGCAGCTTTCTCTGATACTCCTCTACCATCCCTACAATGCTAAGCACCATCGAATCTGATTCCGAAAGCTCCAGCTTTCCGTTATTAGAAATGCTGTATAATTGGACTTCTTCTTTAAAGATGCAATGGAGAATCGCAATCTTGGCATTTCCCCTCCCCAGCCTGGTTTCATCCTGGATGAGAACAACCTTAATATCCTTTTTTTTAATTAAGTCTAAAAGTTCCAATATACCGTCTCTTTCGAGATCGTATCCGCTGGCCTGTTCGCGGATGACCTTGACTACTTCAAAGTCATGCTTTTCTGCCAGGTTCAAAAGCTCTTCTTCCTGTCTTGAAAGGGAGGTTTCCTGAGTATCCTTTGTTGTACTAACTCTGCAGTAAATTATTGCTTTCATAATTTCTCCTTATTTGTTAAGGTCTGAACTCGCAAGCTCTTTATATGGCTGGTCATCCAAGGCTTTTACTGGAATAACAATTTCATCACCTGGAAAAATCCTTCCTGCCGCTATCCCATTATTTCGTTCTACCCAATTTATAAATTGATCTGTTGTCAGAGAATGCTCAGCAGAAAAATTTTCAGCAATCTCCCATAAAGAATCACCTTCTGCAACAGTGACTTTCACAAACTTTTCCGTATCAGGTGTTTCGATCTGCACAAGCATTACAAACGATGCTGCCAAGCTTAAAAAGAAGAGAATAATAGCATAAGAATATGATTTCCACAATTTGTTCAGCATAATATACCACCTCAAAAGAATGTATGTTCGTATTCGCTGATTTCATTATAGACCGAACATTTGTTTCGTGTCAATATAAATTCGAACTTATGTTTGTATCAAATGGTAATTGATGCTATAATTGAGACAACAAAACACATACGAGGTGCGTAAAGATGGTGAAATTATCAAAAAGACAGCAAGACATATTGGAGTTCATAAAGGAAGAAGTTAAATTGAGAGGTTATCCCCCTTCTGTAAGAGAAATCGGGGAAGCAGTGGGCCTTGCTTCAAGCTCGACCGTTCACGGTCATCTCGCCAGGCTTGAAAGCAAAGGGCTGATCCGCAGGGATCCTACTAAACCACGCGCCATTGAAATTTTAGATTTGGACGAGGCTTCTAACATTCCCAAGGTCAGTGCAGTCAACGTTCCGATCGTCGGTAAAGTAACTGCAGGGCAGCCGATAACGGCAATTGAAAATGTTGAAGAATACTTCCCTCTTCCGGAAAGAATGGCACCTGCTGACGAGCATGTATTCATGCTTGAGATCATGGGCGAAAGTATGATTGAAGCAGGAATCCTTGATGGAGACTATGTAATCGTTAAACAGCAGAGCACTGCCAATAATGGGGATATCGTGGTTGCCATGACAGAGGAAGATGAAGCAACTGTCAAGAGATTCTTTAAAGAAAAAGATTTTATCCGTCTGCAGCCGGAAAACTCGACAATGGAACCAATTATCCTCCGCAATGTTTCTATTCTTGGCAAGGTTATAGGCGTATACCGTCATATGCATTAATAGATTGTAATAAGCAGGCACCTCTGCCTGCTTTTTGTTTTTTCCATTTTTAAGAAGGTTATCAGTTCTTATTACCTGGTACTATCAGTTAAATCCTACGAAAGTAACTGATACTTTTCTTTTAGCATAAGGTTACAGTCATGTATGACTAATTTATTGTTCAGAAAATTCGGTATTTTTATGCATGTTATTTTATAGTTACTTTCTATATAATGGTAATACACCGAGAATCAACCTAAGGTCGCTTGTCCAAAATCTCGACTTTAGGAGTGTGAAGAAAAGATGTTTTTGAACATTACCTTCGCTTTGTTGATTGGTGGGCTGGTTGGTGTCGTTGGACATATTCGGAAAGAAGGCAAAATGGTTAAACCCAGAAGGACAAAGAAATTCATCTATCTGGGGGTCTTTGAAGAGGTAATTATGGGGGCTTTAGCGGCTGTTTTTTTGGTCGTATCTTCAGATCCTGACTCTGCCTTAAAGGTAGTTCTACTGGCGGTGATTGCAGGATTTGGAGGAGATGCACTGCTGACATGTCTCGATTTCTTAAAGATAAGACACAAAGAATAGAGAGATGCAGAGAAATAGAAATTGGTTAAAACCTCGTTCATTTGAAAACGGGGTTTTTGCATTTTTCACATTAAAAACCCCTGACTTTATCAGCCAGGGGTTTTCATATTTTCTTAGTACATGCTCAGGTACTGCTCGCGCTCCCATGGATGCACTTGCGTGCGGAACATATCCCACTCGATTTCTTTCGCCTCAATGAAATGTTCAAAAATGTGATCGCCGAGAGCAGAAACAATTACCTCATCTCTCTTTAGTTCTTCAAGGGCTGCTGCCAATGTAGGAGGCAGATCCTTGATTCCCTCTTCCTCACGCTCTTCTTTTGTCATGACATAGATATTGCGGTCCACTGGAGCAGGAGGAGTCATTTTATTTTTGATTCCGTCCAGGCCAGCTTTTAATAATACAGCCATAGCAAGGTATGGGTTTGCAGCAGGGTCAACGCTCCGCACCTCAACACGTGTACTTACTCCGCGGGAAGCAGGGATACGGATGAGAGGTGAACGATTTTGTGCAGACCAGGCAACATAGCAAGGTGCTTCATAACCAGGAACCAGACGCTTGTATGAGTTAACGATAGGGTTTGTCACAGCTGTAAATGCAGTTGCATGGTTCACGATACCAGCAATAAAGTGGCGGGCATCATCACTTAATTGAAGATCGCCGGTTTCATTGAAGAATGCATTTTTTCCATCCTTGAAAAGTGAAACGTTGCAGTGCATTCCGGATCCGCTGACTCCGAATAATGGCTTCGGCATGAATGTCGCATGCAAGCCATGCTTGCGGGCAATGGTTTTAACAACTAGCTTGAATGTCTGAATTTGGTCACAAGCTGTTAAAGCATCCGCATACTTGAAGTCGATTTCATGCTGGCCAGGTGCAACCTCATGGTGGGAAGCTTCAATTTCAAAGCCCATTTCTTCCAGCTCAAGTACGATATCACGGCGGCAGTTTTCGCCAAGATCAGTTGGAGCAAGGTCGAAGTATCCGCCATTGTCATTTAGTTCCAGAGTCGGTTCCCCTGCATGGTCAAGCTTAAATAGGAAGAATTCCGGTTCAGGCCCTAAGTTAAAATCAGTGTATCCAAGGTCTTCCATTTCTTTAAGGATGCGTTTTAGGTTGCTGCGCGGATCGCCAAGGAATGGAGTTCCATCTGGATTATAGATATCACAAATCAGACGTGCCACTTTGCCTTTTTCAGCAGTCCAAGGAAATACAACCCAAGTATCAAGGTCTGGATATAGATTCATGTCAGACTCTTCAATGCGCACAAAACCTTCGATTGAAGATCCATCAAACATCATTTTGTTATCCAGCGCTTTTTCAAGCTGGCTGATTGGAATTTCCACATTTTTAATTGTTCCAAGGATGTCCGTAAACTGTAAACGGACAAATTTCACATTTTCCTCTTCTGCAATACGTTTAATATCTTCTTTAGTAAACTTTGCCAATGGTAGTTCCTCCCTTAAATTTACATGATTGATTTATTTTTTGCTCTGTTAATGCGTGCTCGGAAATCCAAGACATTATCAACGAGCTTAAAAACGACCTTCTTAATGGAAAAAGCGGTGGATGTTGCCCTGCCGGGATGAAGAGCGATTAAAACGCCCTGCCTGCACAATTTCCTTGCGAAGAAGTTTCCTGATTTCTTCATCCGATAGATCGCGTCTCGCTTTTTCAGCTTCTTTATTCATGGTTTCAGTTAGCGCTTGCTGTTCTTTAACGAAAAATAGCTGCTTGATCCCGGCCATATTTACGCCTTGATCAATTAAATCTTTGATTTCCAGAAGGACATCGATGTCGTTCAAGGAAAAAAGCCTTCTATTTCCGTCAGTTCTAGCTGGAGAAATTAATTGGTGTTCTTCATAGTAGCGAATCTGCCTTGCAGTCAAGTCAGTCAGCTGCATGACGGTACCAATTGGGAAAAGCGGCATGGAACGTCTAATTTCGCTTCCAGTCAACTTTTTCTCCCCCTTTTCAATTACTTCTTGAGTTTATTATATGTAATGTCAGAAAATGTGTCAATACTATGTTAGATTTTATGACATGATTTTTTCAAAAAATTTTTGCCTTTCATATTTTCATATAATTCTCAGTAAAGCAAAGGGACAGCTAACTATGTAGCTGTCCCTCTTATATTTACCTAATTTATTTGGACTAAACCTTTTTCCAGCAATTGGTTCAGCGCGATGCATACAGCCATTTTCACATGAGAATAAGTCAGCCCGCCCTGAACGTATGCAACGTATGGAGGCCTAATAGGTCCATCTGCCGTCAGTTCAATGCTTGCACCCTGAATAAAAGTCCCTGCTGCCATAATTACATCGTCTTCATATCCAGGCATATAAGCAGGATAGGCAGTTACATGGGAATTAACAGGAGATGCAAATTGAATCGCCTGGCAAAATGCCACCATTTTTTCTTTATCATTAAATTGGACAGATTGAATTAAATCAGTTCTTTTACTGTCCCATTTTGGATTAGAGTTCATTCCAAGCCGCTCAAGCAGTGCTGCTGTAAAAACAGCTCCTTTCAATGCCTGGCCGACAACGTGTGGAGCTAGGAAAAAGCCCTGATACATTTCCTGAAGGCTGTACAGGGACGCACCCGCTTCTGCACCAATTCCCGGGGATGTCATTCGGTAGGAACATGCTTCCACCCATTGTTTCTTCCCGACAATATAACCCCCAGTCTTGGCGATCCCGCCGCCAGGGTTCTTGATTAGCGACCCGGCCATCAAATCTGCCCCAACATGGCAAGGCTCCCTGTCCTCTACAAACTCCCCGTAGCAATTGTCAACAAAAACAATCACATCCGATTTAATTTCTCTTACAAACTGAATCATTTCTTCTATTTGTTCAATTGTAAAAGATGGTCTTGTTGCGTATCCTTTAGAACGCTGAATGCCAATCATTTTCGTGTTCGGCCTGATGGCTTTTTCAACCGCAGAGTAATTGATGCTTCCATCGCCATTCAGCGGGATGCTATTGTACTCAATGCCGAACTCTTTCAGCGAGCCGCTGCCTGTTCCCCGGATTCCAACGATTTCTTCCAGTGTGTCATATGGCTTGCCTGTTATGTACAGCAATTCATCACCCGGCCGCAATACGCCAAAGAGTGCAATGGAAATGGCATGGGTGCCTGAAATAATCTGAGGACGCACTAATCCGGCTTCCCCGCCGAATACTTCTGCATATATTTTCTCCAATGTATCCCTGCCGATATCATCGTAACCGTAACCGGTTGATGGAATGAAATGAGAATCGCTGACTTTGAAATTTTGAAAACTCTTTAATACACGGAATTGGTTCTCATCAATCCGCTCATCAATGGTCTTTAATACTTCTGAAATTTGCTGCTCCACTTCTTTTACAATCGGCTGCAGCTTTTCTCCTTGTGATAACTGTTGAAACATGATGTTCTCCTAACTATACGGTATATTTCGTTAAAGGTCCTGAGATCTGATGGTCTTCGAGGTAATAGCCCTTGCAGACATAGAGTTCTTTGTCTTCATTAAAAGTCAATTCCCTCAGGATGGTTTCATTCTTGAGCTGTGACAGCAGTTTCCCTTCTGTCGATGGCACCTCAACATGGTAATGCTTCATCATCCCCAGGATCATCTGCTCGATTTTCCGTTTCAGCTCATTGCGGTCAACTTCTTCAAAGGCACTGATCTGAATTGTTTCTGTCCTGGCGGTCGGGACAAAATCAGGATGCCTTAAATCTCTCTTATTATATACCGTCAGCTGCGGTATTTTATCATTTTCCAAATCTTCTATTAGTTTATTGACTGTCTGCTCATGCTGGTAATAATCCGGATTGGACATATCAACTACATGAAGAAGTAGATCTGCTTCCTTTACTTCTTCCAGGGTGGAACGGAAGGCCGCAATCAGCGTAGTCGGCAAATCCTGAATAAATCCGACTGTATCTGTCACAAGTGTAATGAATCCGCTTGGCAAAATCAGCTTGCGGGTCATTGGGTCAAGTGTGGCGAACAGCTGGTTCTCTTCATAAGATTCTGCTTCAGACAGCCGGTTAAAAATCGTGGACTTCCCTGCGTTTGTATAGCCGACAAGCGCAATTTGGAATGCTTTGTTTTTCTTCCTCCGTTCACGATATCTGTCCCGGTGCTGCACAATGACGGAAAGCTGGGTCTTAATATCATCAATCCGGCGGCGGATATGCCGGCGGTCTGACTCCAGCTTGGTCTCACCCGGGCCCCTTGTGCCGATTCCCCCTCCAAGTCTTGAAAGCTGGACGCCCTGGCCTGACAGGCGCGGCAGCAGATACTGCAATTGAGCCAGCTCAACCTGCAGTTTCCCTTCTTTAGAGCGCGCTCTCTGAGCAAAGATATCTAATATCAGCTGTGTGCGGTCAATGATTCGTGCATCCAAATCTGCAGATAGATTTCGAACCTGGCTTGGTGAAAGCTCATCATTAAATATGATAATATCTGCTTCCACTTCTTCTTGAAGTGCAGCCAGTTCCTCCACTTTTCCTTTTCCTATATATGTAGACGGATGAACCCGTACCCTTTTTTGTGTTACCGAAGCTAATACTTTCCCGTTTGCAGTCTCCGTTAAGGATTCTAGTTCTTCCATTGAATATTCAAACCGCTGATCATCTTCTTCAGTATGACAGCCGACAAGAATGACTTTTTCATAATCTGGCTTATGTTCCAACCAGCATCCCTCTTTCATATTCTTATTTTAATTGATCATAACAAAAAAACTGGTCAAATACTAATCTCATCGCTATTTGATAGGCCTTTGGACATTACGTTTAAAATGTGTAAAAAAGGTTGAATTTCTTTTTTTCCGTGTTAAAATCATATTGTTTGGAAAGAATTTACGTTTGTAATTTACTCTGACAAAAATAGATTTAGAGATTTGCATCTTGAGGAGAAATGGCATATGACATGGGAAGTTTTAAGTATGATTGGCACTATTGCGTTTGCTGTCAGCGGTGCAATTGTAGCCATGGAAGAAGAATATGATATTTTGGGTGTTTATATCCTCGGGATTGTTACTGCTTTTGGCGGCGGTGCCATCCGAAACCTGCTAATAGGTGTTCCTGTCTCTGCCCTTTGGGAACAGGGGTTATTTTTTCAGATTGCCCTTTTATCCATCACAGCAGTAATGCTGTTCCCGAACAACCTGCTCAAACACTGGCAAAAATGGGGCAATTTCACTGACGCAATTGGATTATCCGCATTTGCCATTCAAGGAGCATTGTACGCAACGGAAATGAATCATCCTTTAAGCGCTGTAATTGTGGCAGCTGTATTAACAGGAAGCGGCGGGGGAATAGTCCGCGATCTTCTTGCAAGAAGAAAACCGCTTGTATTACGATCTGAAATTTATGCTGTCTGGGCTATCCTTTGCGGCTTCGCAGTCGGACTCGGAATCGCCTCAGCGCCGTTTGAACTTTATGCTTTGTTTATCATCATTACCGCTCTGAGGGTTTTATCTTACACATATAATTGGAAGCTTCCCGTTAAGAGGCTGGGGACAAAAGCATCGGCTTAAGCCGGTGCTTTTTGCGTTAAATACCAGCAAACTAACATACTTTATTGAAAGAAAGGGCTGGCATCAGATGTGTATTTGCAGATTTAAGCTGTTTGTTTGCAAGTTCATGCACTTTCTTTGCAAAATTTCCTATTTGTTTGCGAATACAGGTACTTTATTTGCAAGTATGCAATTTTATTTGCAGAGTTCACAATTGCCAAAAAAAGACCTGCTCATACCACGAGCAGGTCTCACTATATTATTGCTTTACATTCGCCATGATTGTATTTGGATCAAAGCCAATGACCCATTTTCCATTCACATTAATTTGAGGCACTCCCATTTGGCCTGTGGTTTCAACCAGTTTTTGTGCCTCTCTCTGGTCATTCTGGACATTAACCTCTTTAAACTCCAGCCCCTGCTGATCCAGGAAGTTCTTCACCATCGTACAATACGGACAAGTATTCGTAGTATAAACTGTAATTTCATTCATTATACATTCCTCCTCCAGTAAAAAGACAATGCCAATGTTCATTGACACTGTCTATTTTATTACAATATCCCCTTAATCAGCTTCTTCAAACACCAAATCATTGCTCCTGATAGTCATAAGATCATGTTTGTCATAGCTGTTTTGCATTAACAGGCGCATGGCCTGTGCCCTGATAGATTTTTCAAGAATGTTTCGAATGTAGCGCCCGTTGGAAAAACTGTTGGGGCTGAGATTGGTTTTTACAAAATGCAAGTGCTCCCTCAGTTTCTTTTCGGATTCGTGACTTAAACTATACTCCCTTTCCTTTAACATCCTCTGCCCAATTTCCATCAGCTGCTCTATCGAGTAATCAGGGAAGTCAACAACAAGGGGAAAACGGGAATGAAGACCCGGGTTCAGCGTCAGGAAATGATTCATTTCTCTGGAATAGCCTGCCAGAATCAGGATAAAGTCATGCTGTCTGTCTTCCATATGCTTGACAAGGGTGTCAATGGCTTCCTTGCCAAAGTCTTTTTCTCCGCCTCTCCCTAATGAGTACGCTTCGTCGATAAAAAGAATCCCGCCAATCGCTTTTTTGACCAGATCCCTCGTCTTTTGTGCAGTATGACCAATGTATTCACCGACAAGGTCGGCCCGCTCTGCTTCAATCAGATGTCCTTTTGACAGCACATTCATTTTTTGAAAAAGCTTGCCTATTAATCGGGCAACCGTTGTTTTACCTGTGCCGGGATTGCCTTTAAACATCATATGCAATGCTTGCTTTCCAGCTTTGAGACCGGCTTCTTCCCGTTTTTTATTCACATAAATCCAGGCATAAATCTCCTTGATCATTTTCTTCATTTCTTCCATTCCCACAAGAGCGCCTAGTTCTTCTTCAATTTCTTTGAGAGCTGTATGCTCAGCCGGAATGACTTTTGGAGCCGCTTGGGATTCGGGAAGCTCTTTTGTGTATGTTTTACGCTTTTGTGAATTGAGCACGATGCTGATCTGTCCGTTATTTTTCAGGCGAATCGGCTGGTCCAAAAGCTATCACCTCACATTCTTAGCACAGTATACGCATAGAAGTAATCGTTGTGACAAAAGCCTATATGCATCCGCGAGATTACGGTTATTAGGCTAAAATACGACATGTTCCCGTCCATTTCAGCAATTAATGATGCAGGAGTGTCGGTTCATGCGGTTTCCCGAGAAATAAGGTGAAACTTCCATCAGTTATGGCTATACTCCCTTTCACCATGGCACAGAGTAATTAAGCCGTTCATAATGGACAAGGGAAACGAGCCCGCAGTCAGCTTGCCCTCATAGAAACAATAAATTCCCATACCTATATGTATTCAGATAGGGTCCATTTCATTAAATATTTTTGCCTTTCTTATCGCTCTGACATAAGAAAATAGCCCGCTTCATTCAAAGCGGGCTTTTCATCCTTACTGTGTTATATTCTATTGCTGGTTTTCTAAATCCAACTGAACATTGCGCTGGGGGACAAATGTTGAAATCGCATGCTTGTAAACAAGCTGCTGCTTTCCTTCTGATTCAAATAGTACAGTAAAATTATCAAAGCCTTTAATACAGCCTCTAATTTGGAATCCGTTTAATAAGAACACGGTACAATTCGTATTATCCTTGCGTAGCTGGTTAAGTACCTGATCTTGAATATTGATTGCTGATTTCATTATAATCCTCCTCTTTTATCTCTATCATTATGTATTCGATTTTATTTTCAGCTTTCCTTCAATATGAGCAGAAATTTCAGCGAATTTTTTTTCAAACTCATGAGGATCGACTGAATCGGACATATCAAACCATTCCACATTCATCTTGTTTCGAAACCATGTCAGCTGCCTTTTTGCATATCTTCTTGAATTTTGCTTCAGATTTCCTACGGCATCCTCCAGAGAAACACATCCATTAAAGTAATCATACAGCTCTTTATACCCGATGGCCTGTATGGACTGGCAATCCTTTAACCCCTGATCATATAGGGATCTCACTTCTTCAAGCAAGCCTTCCTTCATCATGATCTCAACTCGGAAATTGATGCGTTCATATAAGGTCTCCCGATCCATGGTCAACCCAATCAGTGCCGTATCATAAAGAAGTTCTGGATCCTGATTCTCCTGATACTGAGACATCTGTTTCCCTGTGCAATGGTAAATTTCCAATGCCCTGACCACTCTTCGAATGTTATTGGGGTGAATTTTTTCTGCACTATAAGGGTCTATGGCCAAAAGCTCCTTAAAAAGGGCATCGTTCCCTTCCCTTTCGGCGCGTTCCTCCAATGTTCTTCTGAATTCTTCATCTGAAGGCGCATCAGAGAATTGATAATCATAAATAACGGATTGAATATACAATCCCGTACCTCCAACGATCATTGGAAGTTTGCCTCTTGAAGTAACCTCTGTGATTTTGCTTCGGACCAGTTTCTGAAATTCAGCTGCCGAAAAAGGATCTTCAGGATTTTTGATGTCAATTAGATGATGCGGTATCCCTTCCATCTCTTCCTCTTTAATTTTTGCCGTGCCGATATCCATACTTTTATATATTTGCATAGAATCTCCGCTGATAATCTCGGCATTAAATCTTTTCGCCAGCAGAATGCTTAATTTTGTTTTTCCGACAGCTGTAGGGCCAATCAGCACTGCCAGCTTTTCTTTTTCAATCATCTGTTCACTGCCTTTACTGCCATTCTATTTATTATCCTAACATAAAGCAGGAAAATTTTTCAGGTATCATCTTACCATTCTTTTTACAAAAACAGAACATTTATGCATTATGAACAAGTTTTACCCATCCTATTCGACAATTTCCCTAAAATTTTCTTATAAAATTACATTTTATTAACGATTCCATAACAATTCAAGGCTAACCCCCAAAATCATGTTAATTTATTAGAAGGCTATATCGTGACAATATAAATTTGAAATTGGGTGAATAATTCATGATAAATACATCTGAAATTGGAATTGACTTAGGGACTGCTAATATTCTTGTATACAGCAAAACAAAAGGAATTATCTTAAACGAACCGTCTGTAGTAGCAATTGATACAGAAACGAAAAAAGTCTTAGCTGTTGGTAAAGAAGCAAAAGAAATGATTGGTAAAACACCAGGCCGCATCGTTGCCATCCGTCCGCTAAAAGACGGGGTTATCGCGGATTATGACACGACGACTGAAATGCTTCGCCAAGTTATGCGAAAAGCATCGAAAAAAGTCGGATTCGCGATCAGAAAGCCTAACGTGGTCGTATGTACTCCTTCAGGTTCTACTTCTGTAGAGAGAAGAGCTATTCAGGACGCAGTACGAAATGCTGGGGCAAAAAAAGTACATCTTATTGAAGAACCGGTAGCAGCTGCAATAGGGGCTGGCATGCCTGTTGATGAGCCCGTTGCAAACGTTGTTGTAGATATTGGCGGCGGTTCAACTGAAGTCGCCATCATTTCATTTGGCGGTGTTGTTGCCTGCCATTCCATCCGTATTGGTGGTGACAGACTCGATGATGACATTATTCAGCATGTTCGCAAAGAATACAATGTCCTTATAGGGGAAAGAACAGCAGAAAAAATTAAGATGGAAATCGGCTATGCATTAGTCGACCATGAAGAAATGTCAATGGAAGTCCGTGGCCGGGACCTAGTGACTGGTTTGCCAAAAACAATTATATTGTCTTCATATGAGATTCGTGATGCAATGAGAGAAGCACTCCTGCATATTCTGGAGGCCATCCGTGCCACTTTAGAAGACAGCCCTGCCGAACTGAGCGGTGACATCGTTGACCGCGGAGTTATTTTATCCGGCGGCGGCGCCCTCCTTAATGGCATGCAGGATTGGTTATCCCAAGAAATTGTTGTGCCTGTGCACCTAGCTCCAAATCCTCTTGAATCTGTAGCGGTTGGAACAGGGATTGCATTAAAATATATTGATAAGATGCATACATTGGTAAGATAAGTTTATAGATTAAGAGCATCCATTGTACGAAATGGATGCTTTTTTTGTTTGGTATAGTGACGATTTGAGCGATATTTCGTTTTTTATGAGCGAAAAGATAGTTGTTAGAGTGAAATTCCTGTTTTGTTTACATAACATTATTATAGTCTAGAAATTAAAAACGCCGAACCACTCAGGTTCAGCGTCCCTCTCTTTCTACATTACCCGCTTAAACATTTTCTCCATTTCATAAGTCGAATAATGAATGATGATCGGCCGTCCATGCGGGCATGTGAACGGATCGGAGGACCTCCGCAATTCATCAAGCAGCGCCTGGATTTCATCATTGCGCAGATGGTGGTTCGCTTTAATGGAAGCTTTACAGCTCATCATGATGGCAGCTTCCTCGCGCAGTTTTTTAATATCGACTCTCTTCATGGCTAAGAGTTGTTCAATCATATCCTCAATGATTTCCTGTTCTTCGCCTTTTGGCAGCCATTGCGGGTGGGAACGGACGATAAAGCTGTTATGTCCGAACTGCTCCAGAAATACCCCCACTTTTTCAAGTTCGCCTTTGTATTCATCAATTTTAATATAATCATCCGTTGAGTATTCAAAGGTCAGCGGTATGAGCATTTCCTGCAATTCGCTTTCAACCTGGCCGACTTTCTCCCTGAAATACTCGTACTTGATCCGCTCCTGGGCGGCGTGCTGATCAATGATATAAAGTCCACGGTCATTTTGTGCAAAAATATAAGTCCCATGCATTTGCCCGATCGGATAAAGCGGGGGCACACGCGATGGCTCCTCTACCGTGGCAGTCTCTGCGAAAAACTGTTCCATTCCTGCAGCTCTCGGCTCTTCGGACTGGAATATGTGCGGATCCGCTTGAGGCAATTCTTCTGATGAAGGACTAAAGTCCATGGAAGGTGCATCCTGTAAGTCAGGAGTTTTTGCTGCTTGCGGTTCGGCTGGAGGACTTTGTGAGCTTTGCAGAACAGCTCTGTCCGAATTTTGCCGAACAGCCTCCTCCCTCGTTTCACGCACAAAAGAAGACACCTGCTCGCGCTGCTCCGGCAAATGATCCAGATTAAGAGCTGTCTGTTCCGACTTGGGCTTCAGGCTTTTCGGCTGTGTAAATCCGGAAGGAATCAGTTCCTCTTTTTTAAATGCAGCCTTCAAAGCACCTGATACAAGCTCATTCAATTCATGTTCCTTGCTTAAGCGCACCTCCATTTTCGACGGATGGACGTTCACATCGACAAGGAGCGGATCCATATCAATGTTCAGGAGTACAATCGGGTAGCGGCCGATTGGCAGCAGTGTATGATACCCCTCCTGAATGGCTTTTGCCAATGAGTAATTCTTGATAAATCGTCCATTGATCATGGTGGAAATGTAGTTTCTTGACGCCCTTGTAATTTCCGGCAGTGCTGCATAGCCGCTGATTTTAAAATCAAGTGAGCTTGCTTCAATCCGAACCATCTTTTTCACGATATTAATTCCATAAATAGCTGCAAGCACCTGCCGGACATCCCCGTTTCCATTCGTCTGCAGAAGCTTACGCTCATTATGAATCAGGCGGATGGCGACCTCCGGATGGGCAAGTGCCAGCCTGTTAACCACATCTGTAATATTGCCAAGCTCTGTGTGAATCGTCTTCATATATTTAAGCCGTGCCGGAGTGTTGAAAAATAAATCCGTTACTGTCAGGTCAGTCCCTTTTCTGCCGGGCGCCTTTTCCATCACGTCCACTTTTCCGCCTTCGATGACGACGCGCGTTCCCGCATCGCCAGTTGAAGTTTTCATCTCAATTCTGGAAACAGACGCAATACTGGGCAAGGCCTCGCCGCGGAATCCGAGCGTGCGGATGCGGAAAAGGTCATTTTCGTCTTTTATTTTACTGGTAGCATGGCGATGAAAGGCATTCAGGACATCATCTTCCTCAATCCCGTCGCCATTATCAATGATGCGAATTTTAGCCAGGCCGGCCTCTTCCACTTCAATTTCAATAATCGTGCTTCCTGCATCAATAGAGTTCTCCATCAATTCCTTTACCACTGATGCAGGCCGCTCCACCACCTCGCCGGCAGCAATCTTATTTGAAAGCGAATCATCGAGCTGAATGATTTTCCCCATCTCGTCACCCCCTGTATATTAATTCTTCAATTTCCTGTGCAGCTCATATAATGTATTTAATGCCTGCATTGGCGTCATATCCAGAATATCGAGCGCTCTGACTTTATCAATGATCTTCTTATCTTTAGAGCTTATTGAAGCTTTCTTCACGTCTTCAGGTTCCTCGAAAAAGGATAATTGCGCAGCAGGCTCTTCAATCTTTTCTGCAGCAGGAATCTCATTTTTAACTTGATGAGGGTCGTTCGATTCCAGCCCTGTTAAAATTTCATTTGCCCTGACAATCAGTTCATTCGGCAGCTCTGCAAGCTGGGCAACATGGATTCCGTAACTCTTATCTGCTGCTCCTTCTTTAATTTTATGAAGGAATACAACCCGTCCATTTTGCTCGACAGCGCTGACATGGATGTTTTTCACTTTTTGCAGATCTTCTTCAAGCACGGTCAATTCATGGTAGTGAGTGGAAAACAAAGTCTTCGCACCAATCCGGTTGTGTATATATTCAATGATTGCCTGCGCCAAAGCCATTCCATCATAGGTGGAAGTTCCGCGTCCGATTTCATCGAACAGAATCAAACTGTTTTGAGTAGCATTCACGATGGCATTTCTCGCTTCAAGCATCTCGACCATGAACGTACTCTGGCCGGAAATAAGGTCATCGGCAGCCCCTATTCTCGTAAATACCTGGTCGAAAATCGGCAGCACGGCTTCAGAAGCAGGCACATAGCAGCCGATTTGCGCTAAAATCGCGGTCAATGCGATTTGCCTCATATACGTACTTTTACCGGACATATTCGGCCCGGTAATCAGCAGCATTTCCCTGTCCGCATCCATATAACAGTCATTAGGCACATATTCCTGTGCGTTCAGCACCTTTTCAACAACAGGATGGCGGCCGTCTTTGATATAAACCCGTCTTTCATTTGAAAAATTTGGCTTTGTATAATGTCTCTGTTCGCTGACAGCGGCGAAGCACTGAAGAACATCCAGCTCACTAACCGTTTTCGCCAGCTTTTGCAATCTCGGAATATATTCTTTTATATATTCGCGGACATTCGTAAATAATTCATATTCGAGCTCCACACACTTTTCCTGCGCTTCCAGTATGAGTGCCTCTTTTTCCTTCAATTCAGGCGTAATAAATCGCTCTGCATTGGTAAGGGTCTGCTTACGCTCATATTGTCCTTCCTGAAGAAGGTGCAGATTTGCGCGGGTTACTTCGATATAATAGCCAAACACACGATTAAAACCGATTTTTAAAGATTTGATGCCCGTTTTTTCACGTTCCTGCTTCTCCAGCTGGGCAATCCAGGTCTTCCCGTTTCTGCTGGCATCGCGATATTTATCAAGCTCTTCATGATAGCCGTCCTGTATAATGTTTCCATCTTTCAAAGACAGCGGCGGATTTTCCATTATGGCGCTTTCCAAAGTATCCGTTACTTCTTCACAGGCATCCAGGCGCTCAGCGAGCCTCAGTGCTTCCTCATTCGGCAGATTTGAGACCATTTCTTTTAAAATAGGTATCTGCTGAAGAGATTTCTTTAGCTGCACTAGGTCGCGGGCATTTACATTTCCAAAAGCGACTCTTCCTGCAAGTCGTTCCAGATCATAGACTTCCTTCAGCTTTTCCCGGATTTCTTCTCGTTCAAAGAAAGAGCCTATCAGTGTTTCAACCAAAGAATGTCGGAGCTTAATTTCCTGTTCATCAATAAGCGGCCTGTCGATCCATTGCTTTAATAGACGTCCTCCCATAGCTGTCTTTGTTTCATCGAGGAGCCACAATAGCGAGCCCTTCTTGCCTTTGCTGCGAATGGTCTCTGTCAGCTCGAGATTCTTTTTCGAGAAATAATCGATTTTCATGTATTGATTTACTTGATAAGTCGCCACTTTTTGAAGGTGATCCAGACTTCTCTTCTGCGTGCGGTACAGGTAATTAATTAATCTGGAAGATGTCCTCCTTAGCTTGTCCTGATTTAAGTCATCCAGAAGTCCTTCAAAGGAGTCCCGGACTCCGCAATCATCCTCGAAAGAAATCGCCATGACGGAGCGTTCTTTCATTCTCCTCTGGCATTCCCCATCAAAGTCGGAAGAGATGACTACTTCCTTTGCTCCTGACATGGACAGCTCGTTCAAAACCTCCTCGAACCCGTTGCTTAACATTGTTACCTTCGTCTCACCTGTGGATAAATCATTGGTGGCAAATCCAAAGGTTTCATCTTCAAAAGCAGAAATCGATGCAATGTAGTTGTTTTCTTTTTCCTGAAGACCTTTGCCTTCCATCATTGTTCCAGGCGTGATAAGCTGAACGACTTCCCGCTTCACAACGCCTTTTGCCTGTTTTGGGTCTTCCGTTTGCTCGCAGATTGCGACTTTGTATCCTTTTTCAATCAATTGTTCAATATATACCGGTGCTGAATGATATGGCACTCCGCACATGGGAATCCGTTCTTCCGTGCCTCCCTCGCGGCTCGTTAACGTGATTTCAAGCTCCTGTGATGCTTTAAGTGCATCATCAAAAAACATTTCGTAAAAGTCGCCAAGGCGAAAAAATAAAAAGGCATCCTGATATTCTGCCTTTACCCGTAAATATTGCTGTATCATAGGCGTGTAAGCTGCTGCCATAACTTCCTCCAACGATTCATAATCTATTATTTTTATAGTTTTGTTTAAGAGGATTCCTCTAAAAACGTCTTTTTCATTATATCATAGATTATTTGGTGACTCAGATGTGCAATATTTGCCTTGGTATTTCTTAATAGGTTTTGATGTTTCGAGGATCAAGTGCCCACAGCGAAAATCAACTCAGAGGCTAAACATTTTTTGCCTTTAGTGACCAGCAAAACAGTCTTGCCACAATAAAACAACAGCTCCCCAATGGAGAGCTGCCAGGATTCTTAGTTATTAATGTATTTTTCAAACACATACCCAAAATCTTTCACATTGTATTTCTTGCGGCTGTTCATCAGCCAGTTGAAGGCCGTTTCATTTAATACGCGGAAATTGTCCACTACGTTGGCATCCTGATTGGATACTGAACGGCCAAGGGTGCTTGATGCCAAGCTTAGGCTTTTTTCAGCATATTCCATGGAAACTTCATTTTCTCTGCAGATCTCGGAAATGCGGATCAGGGCTTTATATAAATCTTTCAATTCTTCAATATGCTTTTTATGTACGTCAATCGAGAAGGCCTGAGATCCGATTACGAATTTGATTTCCACATCCAAATCAACTGTACCGGCTGTTTCCAGCATAACGTTTGAGATGGTATATTCGCGGTAGCTGTAACGCTTTAAAGTGCGTTTTTTGCTGACTGCGCTGGTACCATCCAAATGAATAAGCGCCTTATTTGTAAAGCAATATTCATCGGATTTGGACTTGATCAGGAAATAGATTTTCTCATTATCTTCGTGCAGGACATAATCATCTGCATCGACTTTGTCATAATCAGCCGGGTGAATGACACTTCCCACATCACTTAAGCCCAGCACATCAGAAGCAACTTTTTTAAACATAAACCCTCAACCTTTCTGAATTCAGTTTACTACTTTGCTATTTTAACATATACAGGAAAACGATGGCTTTATCATTTTAAAAATAACACCGAAAGAGCCCGGTAAACCGATAGCCTCATATACCCGGGGTATTCATTAATACAATCGGCCACCCATCGGGATCTTCAAACGTCAATCCGCCTCTGCTCCAATAAGGATTTTCCGGCTCTGTTTCCAGATATCCAAGAGCAGCAATCCTGTCGGCAATGTTATCCCTCTCCAGACGGTCTCCCACATAAAAAACTAATAGATGCTCTTTAGCAGGCTGCGGAAGCTCCATTTTTTCCTTGGATTGAGTAAATTCAAGATGATACTGGCTGTCAGGCAGACCAAACATAATCCCATCATAGCCTTCATGGTTCCAAAATTCGCCGACTCTCTTCAGACCCAGTCCTTCTTCGTAAAAGGCAATAAGCTTATCAAGCTGATTTGTCGGACGTGCAATCCGAAATTGTACAGCAGGGATGCTCCCTTCCCATTCTTTTCTCACAATCAGTTCGTATGGATATTCCTGATGCTTAAACCTGGCATCCCTTTGTCCTGATGCAAATATTTTAACAGGAGAAATAAAAGCAGCCCTTTCAGTTGGATACCAATTCCTTCCCTCCTTCACCAGGACAAAAACCCCCTTGCTGTCCCCGTAAAAGGCAAACGCCTCACTGGAATCCACTTGTTCATTTTTCAGGTACTGATCTAATTCCAGCTTCATTGCAGCAACATCCTTAACAGGCAAACCAACCTCACCGACATCATGCCATTGGATCCCCTTCTTTTTTAATCCCTCTAAGGGACGCTCCAGCATCTCCAGAATATTTCCGTCCGGGTCGATAAAATATGCCTGCTTGCCCTTCCAAAACATGCTGTACTCGCCTTTCTGATTTGGAAGCAGCACACTTTCAGCCCCTAATTTCTGATACATATGATCAAAGTATTTGGCATTTGTCCGGAAACACACATGATAATAAGGAATCGCATCATCTTTTTCAAAAAGGATTCTTGTTGTGCCAGCCATTATCGTAAAATAACTCTCAGTCTCTGTCAGCAGCTCCATCTCCAGCACATTTGTATAAAATTCTTTCATCTTATGCATATCATGGCACTTTAAATTCACTTGAAATATTTTCATCTTCGCCTCTCCCCTTTGCATCTGATAACTCCATTCTAAGTAAATGCTATTCAAAAGAATTCAGACTAAAGATGGAAGGTGCTATCCTTATTTCGCTTGATTTTAGAGGAAAGTATAAAAAGAAAAACTAGGAAGTAAAACCTCCTAGTTTGTCATTACTCTTCTTCAGTTCCCACCAGAAAATCCGGATTTAAATCCTCGAATTCTTCATCTTCCACGTCAAGTCCCCAAGCGTCATCATCACATTCGCACTTGTCTGGGTAGACAGCTACACACACTTTTGTTTCGCCGATTACCTCGACCATGAACTCTCTTTCCACTGTGACGATGATTTTGTTGCCGTTTGGAGAAATGACAGCTTCACAGCAGCTCGGCTGCTGCAGAACACGGGCGATGATATCATGATCATCCAAACAGTCCGGATCACGGTACTTCAACTTAATGACATCTTTATACTCAACCCGTTCGGTAACAACTTCGGTTTTTGTATTATTGTTAAAAGAGTACCAAACGTTAATGTCATAATGGCCGCAGATTTCCACTGTTTTTCCAGCTTTTTTCGCCTCGTACGTATGGTTTATGATCCAGCAGCCAAGTATGCTTGACGGATGGTGTGACGGGCAGATCGTATGATTGGACTGTGTGAATTTACGTCCTTTCGCAACGACCGCTTTCGTTATAATCTCTCTGTAATCTCCCATTGCGAGCGAACCCTCCTCATTCATTTTCAATTCATCCTATGCGGGATATTAGACTAGTGTGCGATAATTTTTATGAATGTTAGGCAAAAGTATTGGCATGATTTATAGTATGCCGGAAGCGGGCGAATGTTCCGGTCTGAACAAATCCTGCTGGAGATTAAATATGTATAATGGCTGCCATAAGTAAGCGGCTTTCCCCCCCAAATAGGTAAGTAATTGAAAAATGCACGTTTGTCCTATTACACCTGCGGAGACAGCTTGTCTATTGAATCAATATAATAAACTATCTATAAGGAGGTGAACAGGAATGGCAGACAAGGAGAACTCCAGCTATACAGTTTCAATCAATGGGAAAGAGCTGACAGGGGAAGAAGCAAAACAATATGCAGAACAAATGGTTGCCAAATTTACCGAATCATTGGGCGGAATTTATACAAAAGGATTAGAAAAAATTCAGTCTGAAGAGTTAAAAGGAAATCTAATGGAATCTCTTAAGCCATTGAAAAACTTGGAAGGTCTCTTCGCAAAAAATTCCTCCGGGATCGGGAATATAATTCCAGCATTAAAAAATCTGCTGCCTGTTGTGGAAACATCCGAGGATTATAAACAGGTGAAACTATCTGTAAATGGTAAAAAACTTTTGGATTTAGATCTTACCGACATGATCAAGAAAGATTCATAATCTGGGCATCAGCCACTTCAATCAATTGAAGGAGGTGAAAACCATGCTATCAGGATGCTATAACGATTACGAAAATGACAATAGTGTATTGCCAAGCGGAGGAGCAGTAAATGGAGCAGACAGCGGCAACGAAGCTGAAGCTTTTACTTTCGCTGCACAAGCCAATCTTCCGCAAACAAACCTGAACGGTCAATTGCCGATTTCAGGAGGCGGATTTGCTGTCAATGCTGCACTAATCAACATTCCGATTCTTTCCGCTCAATACAATATTGCAAATGGAGGAGACTCCACAGCTATTTCCGTAAACACTACAACTCAGCAGCAAAGCAATAAGGCGTAATATAAAAATAGTGCCATTTTTCTATGCAGAGTCTTAAAATGTCCAAAAAGAAGGGAGGGAGTACCATGCTAAGTCAAAATATACAAAAGCTGGATCTGGATCCGGAAGTCCTCAAGCAGCTGGGTATTCCAAAGGAGTTTATTGATATGGCTGCGGAAGCCGGAATACCGTCCATCAATAACCATGCTGCCGGTGGAAAGGGCGGACGGGCTATTAATCTCACATATGTAGATAATTACTCGACATTGCTCCTTGTATATACTTTCCTTCTTAACTTTTTGGACAAAAAGTCTGATGATGCAGGAACCAACATGCTCAATCAATCCTTGCTGTCGACATTAAATGCTGCGATTATTGAACAGCAGGAGTATAGAAAAGAATTTTTAAAAGCAGTAGAACTATTACGAAACCAATAAATGGCCCCCCCACAACCCATGGCCAATACCAAATCCTCCCTTAAATATAGAGCGTAAAAAACACCCTGCACTAACTAGTGCAGGGTGTCTCGGTATCTGTAATTAATGTGAACAGCTGCTGTTCTTGATCTTTGATCCCGTTTCGCCGCTCAGCAAATCTCCGCCTGTAGTAGTAATGACTTCGTCTGTTACTGTGTTGGAAATCGTATTTGCCACTATTTGCAGCAATTCATTAACATCCACCTGGGATTGCTTGAATTCCTGTACTACAGGAATCTCGTCCAGCTGCTGCTCCAATTTGGCTATTTTTTCTTCCGTCTTCTTTAATGCTTCAGCTTTTCCATAATGCTGAAGATTAACAGCCTGCTTTTGCAAGCCTTTGATGGCTGTAATGGTAGCACTAACCTTTTCATTATCATTAATCTGTGCTTCTGCACGTTTGAAGAAATCCACTTCTTCTGTCTCTGCAATCATGCGTGCCAAATCCTTCGCACGTTCAACAATCTCGTTCTTTGTGTATTTAGCCATTACTGATTCACCTCAACCGCATCTAGTTCTTCAACCATTTCTCCGTTTAGGGACCATGTCTTTGCATCAGTTACTTTTACTTTTACAATTTTGCCGATCGCTGTTTTTGGCCCCTTAAAGTTTACAAGCTTGTTCTTTCTTGTGTATCCTGCAAGAATTTCAGGATTGTTCTTGCTTTCCCCTTCCACAAGGACTTCGACAGTTTGGCCTTTATATTGTTTCATTGCCTCTGCCGATAATTCATTTACAACTGCATTCAGACGCTGAAGGCGCTCTTTCTTTACTTCCATTGGTACATTATCCACCATTTTGGCAGCTGGTGTACCTTCACGAGGTGAGTAAATGAACGTATAAGCAGCTTCGAAGCCTACCTCCCTGTATAGGGAAATTGTTTCTTCAAATTGCTCTTCTGTCTCATTAGGATAGCCAACAATGATATCAGTTGTGAAAGTTGCCCCTGGAATAGCCGCTTTAATCTTGCGAACCAGCTCCAGGTATTGTTCTCTTGTATATTTCCGTGCCATGATTTTCAGGACATCCGTAGAACCGGATTGAACCGGAAGGTGAATGTGTTCTACCAGATTTCCGCCTTTCGCAAGCACTTCAATCAGATGATCATCAAAGTCGCGCGGATGGCTGGTTGTAAAACGTACGCGTGGAATATCGATTTTGCGCATTTCATCCATCAAATCGCCAAGGCCATATTTCATATCCTCAAAATCTTTTCCGTATGCGTTTACGTTTTGCCCAAGTAGGGTAATTTCCTGATAGCCCTGTGCCGCTAACTGGCGAACTTCCTGAATAATGTCCTCAGGACGTCTGCTCCGCTCTTTTCCGCGTGTATAAGGAACAATGCAGTAAGTGCAGAATTTATCACAGCCGTACATAATGTTAACCCATGCTTTAATATTGCCGCGGCGCACTTTTGGAAGGTTCTCAATTACATCCCCTTCCTTAGACCATACTTCAATAACCATTTCCTTTGACATATAGGCTTCTTGAAGAATGTTAGGAAGACGGTGGATGTTGTGTGTTCCAAAAATCATATCTACCTGGTTATATGTTTTAAGAATCTTATTAACAACCGATTCTTCCTGGGACATACATCCGCAGACCCCAATCAGAAGATCGGGTTTTTCTTTTTTTAAATGTTTAAGATGGCCAAGTTCTCCAAACACTTTATTCTCGGCATTTTCCCGGATGGCACATGTATTAAGCAAAATGACATTCGCATCTTCCACTGAGTCTGTTGGCTCATAGCCAAGACCAAGAAAAATGCCGGCCATTACTTCGGTATCATGCTCGTTCATCTGGCAGCCGTATGTGCGGATATAGAATTTTCGGCCATTTCCCATGCCATGAAACTCTTCAGGGATGTTAAAATCTTTATGATATTTTACTTCTTCTTTTCCGCGTTTTTTCGCTTCCTTTAAGGAAGGTGCAGTGTAAACAGTTTCAAAGTATTTGCTGTAATCTTTTACGGATTTTTTGTCCGAAGGATTTGCTGTTTGCACTTGCTGGCTTTCTAAACGTTGTTTTTCGTTCATCATTTATCCCCTTTCTCTTTCTCCTGAGCAGCATCTATCATTAAAACACATTTAACAGTAATATCATGCTGTGCAATATACATGTGCACATTATTATAGTATAAGGGTTTCTGATAGTTAAAACAATAGAAAACCGCACTCTGCCTCTTATCAGCAGCTATTACTTGTATGTACGATCAGGGATATTTTCAATCCTGCACAATCACTAATACTAGACTAAATATAGTATTTTGTGTGTGATAAGTGTCACATTAGACTCAAAAAAAGAAGCCCGGGTGCCCCGAGCTTCTGGTCTATTACATAAATTCAGCTGCAAGTTTATCAAAGTGATCTTGATCAAGTTGAAGATCCGCTTGGGATAATGGAGTTTCAGAGTAACCTGAAAGCAGCTCCTGATATGACTTTCGCTCAGCGTCCTGATAGATTAGGCCAGTTACAAGACCACTGTGCTTCATAAGAGTCTGCATAGCCATTTCGCGGCTTGAATGATCATAACCTTCCACATCGCTAAGCTTTGTCAGGTTTTCTTTAAACCAGTCATATGTGTTTACTTTGTTGTATGTAACACATGGGCTGAACACGTTAATTAAAGAGAAGCCATCATGCTTGATTCCTGCTTCGATTAACGCAGTCAGATCTTTAAGGTCGGTTGAGAAGCTCTGCGCCACGAAGGTCGCACCAGCTGTTAATGCCATTTCCATTGGAGAAATCGCCTGTTCTATTGAACCTTGCGGAGTGGACTTAGTTTTAAAGCCAGCCGCAGAACGAGGTGAAGTCTGTCCTTTTGTTAAACCATAAATTTGGTTATCCATTACGATATAAGTGATGTTCACATTACGGCGGATCGCATGGATCGTATGGCCCATACCGATCGCGAAGCCATCTCCGTCACCACCGGAGGCGATAACTGTTAAATCGCGGTTAGCCATTTTAACACCCTGGGCGATCGGAAGTGAACGTCCATGAATACCGTGGAAACCATAAGAATTAATATAACCGGAAATACGTCCGGAACAGCCGATGCCTGATACGACAGCTAAGTTCTCAGGCTCTAAACCAACATTTGCTGCCGCACGCTGAATCGCAGCCTGCACGGAGAAGTCTCCACAGCCCGGGCACCAGTTTGGTTTTACATTATTTCGAAAGTCTTTAAATGTGGCCATTTAGAACAACTCCTTGCATTTTGTGTGAATTTCATGCGGCAAGAATGGATTTCCGTCGTACTTTAATAGCTTATATACTTTCTCAGCATGTCCGACGTTCATCTTCATGATGTTCGCTAATTGTCCTGTAGCATTGTTTTCAACTACGGCGATTTTCTTAGCTGTTTTTACAAGCGGCAATAATTCATCAGTTGGGAAAGGATGAATCAGGCGAACTTGCGCATGGTTTACTTTAATGCCATCCTGTTCAAGCCTGCTCATAGCTTCCTCAATTGCGCCCCTAGTAGAGTTGAAGCCAACGATCAGCAAGTCCGCTTCTTCATGTGGAGCATTCTTGTGAACAGGTGTATTGAATTTAATATTTTCAACCTTACGGAAACGCTTATCCATTTGAGCGTTGCGGTTGGCAGCTGATTCTGAAGGTTTTCCAGTTTCATCATGCTCAACACCTGTCACATGGTGGATTCCGTTCTTCATGCCAGGAATTACACGTGGAGAAACTCCATCTTCTGTAACCTCAAAGCGCTTAAAGTAACCTTTATTTTCGATTTCAGGAAGTTCTTCTGTAACAAGCTTTCCGCGCCGGATTTCAACTTTACTGAAATCAAGCGGCTCCACTGTCTGTTTTCCAAGAGAAAGCTGCAAATCTGATAGGATTATAACAGGGCACTGGTATTCTTCTGCTAGGTTGAAAGCTTCAGCAGTATCATAGAATGCTTCCTGTACAGTGCTTGGAGCAAGGACGATTTTTGGAATCTCGCCATGAGTTCCGTAAATCATTGCCATTAAATCAGACTGCTCCTGTTTTGTCGGAAGTCCTGTGGAAGGTCCTCCACGCTGTGTATCCACGATAACCAGAGGTGTTTCAGTTATCCCTGAAAGGCCGATTGCTTCCATCTTAAGGGAAAGCCCAGGACCGGCAGATGCTGTAAGTGAGCGGACACCAGCGTAGTTTGCACCGATTGCCATTGTAACCGCGGCAATTTCATCTTCCGTCTGGATAACAGATCCGCCAAGCGCAGGAAGCTTTTTAATCAGGTATTCCATAATTTCGGATGCAGGTGTGATTGGGTAAGCGGCCATAAAGCGGCAGCCGCCTGCAAGTGCACCAAGAGCGATGGCATCGTTTCCGATCATAAATAAACGCTTCAGCCCGTCAGCTTTTTCAAGCTCCATTAATTCCACATCATCGCCAAGCTTTTCTTTCATGAAATCAAAGCCTGCCTGAATGGCTTCCATGTTCTTATCGACAACCTGCTGTCCTTTTCGTCCAAAAATTTCTTGAACTACTTCTTCAAATACTTTAATATCTAGATTTAGAACTGCACATGTCGCGCCGACAGCAACCATGTTTTTCATCAGGGATGTTCCCAGCTCTGTAGCAATCTCTGTAAAAGGCACTGCAAACAAAACTGCATTCGTATCTTCTGGCTGTTTAGGATCAAATTTCGCATCTGCAATCATGATCCCTTTATCGTGAAGTTCTTTGTAGTTTAAATCGATTGTTTCCTGGTCGAAAGCTACCAGAATATCTAAATCGTCTGATATAGAACGGATTTGTGACGTGCTGACACGAATCTTGTTGTTCGTGTGCCCGCCTTTAATTCGTGATGAAAAGTGGCGGTAACCGTACAGGTAGTAGCCTAAACGATTTAGCGCAATGGAAAAAATCTCTCCGGTACTTTCAATACCTTCCCCTTGCTGTCCTCCAACTTTCCATGAAAGTTGATTGATCATCTCTTACACCCCTTTAGATACGTTAAGAAAATATGTAAAAACGCTTTATTTATATCAGTGTAGTACTTGTCCAGTCACTCCGCCATTTCAACATGCATTTTAGGCTATATTCTGGAAGATGGATGGGTACTAAACGCTTTCAATTCTAGACCTATGTGTCTAAAAAAGCAACCCTTTCCGTATATTTATCGATTAAAAGATGAATATTTTTTTATTTTTTGAAAAATGCTAAAAAGATTATTTAATTGTGGATTTTTGAAGTTCCTCACATACCTTGATATATAGTTTTTTCAACATTTTCACCTTGGAAACCTGCTATAAAAATTCCCAAATAAAAATTTTTCAGCTTGTATATCAGAATAATATTTTAACAGTTCATTTATCAGGTTATCGTATTTTCTTGCATCCTCCAAATCTGTAACTTTCCCATCTGTACCATCAAAATCCGAACCGAATCCGACGTGATTCTCTCCCCCCAGTGAACATACATATTCCAGGTGCCTGAGAACATCAGTAATTGCCGCTGATTGATTTCCTGATAAAAATTCAGTCACAAATGTAATGCCCATCACACTGTCTCTGTCAATCAGCGCTTCAATCTGTTCGTTCGTCAAATTGCGCGGATGCGGGCACAAAGTATAGCAGTTTGAATGAGTGGCAATAGGATAGTCGGCCCACTCCATCACATCCCAGAAGCCCCGTTCAGAAAGATGGGAAACATCGCACCATGCTTTACTGGCATTTAGTTCATGCACCACCCCTTTGCCAAAAGAAGACAGGCCTGCCCCTCTCTCCTCAAGCGCTCCATCAGCTGCACAGTTTGCATAATTCCAGGTTAATCCCACTGAAGATACTCCCAGCCTGAGAAGCGTCTTCAATTTAAGCAGATCGCAGCCAACTGCGTCGCAGCCCTCCAAGGTCAGCATCGCTCCTGTCTCATCATCCTTCAGCATGTCTATGTCCCCGGTCCTTCTAATGAGCTTTAATTGCGGGTTGGGTTTAAGCACTTTCTCGTAAAACAGATTGACCATATAAAGGGCTGCGTTGAACTTCATTTCCGGATGGACGGATTCCGGAACATAAATGGCAAAGCACTGAACCTTTAGGTCTGATGCCTGAAGCGCTTCCAGATCCACCTGAAGACTGCCTGAATTTTGAAAGTCAATCCTTCTGTCCATAAACATTTTATATAGAACATCACAATGTGCATCAAATATTTTCAAGCGTTCTTCCTCCCTCTTTTTCTCCTTAGCATTATCTTATTAAAAAAAGAACCTGTTTGCCTATAACGCAAACAGGTTTATTGTTTTTGTAAGAATCTATATTTTACTGACTTATGCATATGACAAAGGATGATTTCCCATTCTGAAGCTTTCGGGCTAACGCGGCTCCACAATCAGCTTAATGGCAGTCCGTTCTTCGCCGTCGATCAGGATATCCGTAAATGCAGGGATACAAATTAAATCCACTCCGCTAGGCGCTACGAATCCTCTTGCGATCGCTACTGCCTTAACAGCCTGGTTCAATGCACCCGCACCAATTGCCTGGATTTCCGCATTTCCTCTTTCGCGAAGAACTCCAGCAAGCGCACCAGCTACAGAATTAGGATTAGATTTTGCTGAAACTTTTAATATTTCCATTCCTAGCTCCTCCTCGTTTTACCCCTCCTGTATGCATTGCTCAAAGCGCAGATATAACCTTCTGTAATGGCCGAATGCCTTCAAGTCAGGCCATTTCTTTCCGTTCATACACTACCCGCTTTGATGGAATTTAGCACCAGGTCTATATATCATTCCATTGCTACTATATTCAGGTTGGAATTCACATATTCCGGCTTGGACAAAAAAAGCTGGGTTTCAGCCTGATTTTCTTACTGATTTCTGCTTGTCCAAGAAAAGCGCACCTTAAGTCTTGTTTCTGCTAATACAAAAAGACTGCGTTCCGGCCCCTCCGGATGCAGTCTTTTACCAATTTATGAGTAAAAAGGATGGTCATCATTAATTAGGATCCGGTCAATTTTTTTGGCCAATCCTGTTTTAGGATTCAGTTCAATGACCGCTGCGCTCAATTGGGTCCTGCCTTCTTTCGGAACCTCAAATCGAACCGGGAGCCCTGAGATAAACCTTTTGATCACTGCTTCTTTTTCCACACCAAGGATACCGTCATAAGGCCCTGTCATCCCCACATCAGACATAAAGGCCGTCCCCCCAGGCAAAATGCGGTTATCGGCTGTCTGCACGTGGGTGTGCGTACCTACGACTGCTGATACTTTTCCATCTAAATACCAGCCCATGGCCTGTTTTTCACTTGTTGCTTCTGCATGAAAATCAACAAAAATAAATGGAGTCCTTTCCCGGGCTTCTTTTATCAATTCATCTGCCTTTTGGAAAGGGCAGTCACTTGTATTCATAAAAGTTCTGCCCTGAAGGCTGATAACAGCTACTTCTTCTGTATTAAACTTCAAAAAAACCATGCCTTTGCCAGGGTTATTAGAAGGAAAATTAGCCGGACGAACCATATATTTAGCGCGGTCAATAAATTCAAAAATTTCCCGGTTATCCCATGTATGATTCCCGAGTGTCACCGCCTGTGCACCAGCCTCAAGAAATCCCCGATAAATCTTTTCCGTAATTCCCTTTCCTCCTGCTGCATTTTCCCCATTAATAATAGTGATATGCGGCCGGTATTTTTCTTTAAGCTTCGGTACATATTCAGTGATCATATCCCGGCCTTGGGATCCCACCACATCTCCGACAAATAATATATTCATGTCATATCCCTTTCTGTTTATAAAGATATATGTATGCTTTTTCAGTTCTTATTCTTAGTGTAACACAGTTTCCTGCTTCAATTTTAAGCACACCCTGAAAAAGAAATAAAGCGATGCATGTGCATCGCTTTATTTTGCATATTCAACGGCCCTCGTTTCACGGATAACCGTAACCTTGATGTGGCCTGGATAATCAAGTTCTTCTTCAATCTTCTTACGGATATCCCTTGCCAAACGATGAGCTTCAAGGTCATCAATTTGTTCAGGCTTAACCATAATGCGGATTTCGCGTCCAGCTTGAATGGCGAATGATTTTTCAACACCATCATAGGATTCGGAAATCTCTTCAAGCTTTTCAAGACGGCGAATATAGTTCTCAAGCGTCTCTCTTCTTGCTCCAGGTCTTGCTGCTGATAAAGCATCAGCTGCAGCGACAAGCACGGCAATGATTGATGTTGGCTCTGTGTCACCATGGTGGGAAGCGATACTGTTTATGACAACAGGATGCTCCTTATACTTAGTGGCAAGCTCCACACCGATTTCAACATGGCTCCCTTCCACTTCATGATCAATTGCTTTACCGATATCATGAAGCAATCCTGCCCGGCGTGCCAATGTTTCGTCCTGTCCCAATTCGGCAGCCAGCAGCCCTGAAAGCTGAGCCACTTCCATTGAATGCTTTAACACGTTCTGGCCGTAGCTTGTACGGAATTTTAATCGGCCAAGAATTTTGATTAAATCTGGATGCAGGCCGTGAACACCAACCTCAAAAGTGGTTTGCTCTCCGATTTCGCGGATGTGTTCATCCACTTCACGGCGGGCCTTATCGACCATTTCCTCGATCCGAGCTGGATGGATGCGACCGTCCTGAACCAATTTGTCTAAAGCTAAGCGTGCAGTTTCACGGCGAATTGGATCAAAGCCGGATAAAATAACCGCTTCCGGCGTATCATCGATAATAAGATCAATTCCGGTCAAGGTTTCCAGAGTACGGATATTACGGCCTTCACGGCCAATAATACGCCCTTTCATCTCATCATTTGGCAGGTTGACAACTGATACAGTAGTTTCTGCTACATGATCAGCTGCACATCTTTGGATAGCCAGTGACAGGATTTCCTTCGCCTTCTTATCAGCGTCCTCTTTCGCTCTGGTCTCGCTCTCTTTTACCATAATGGCGACATCGTGAGCCACTTCCTGCTCAGTGCGCTCTAAAATGATGGACTTTGCCTCTTCACGAGTCAAGCCTGAGATGCGTTCCAGCTCAGCTTGCTGCTCTTTAATCATATCTTCCACTTTGCTTTCCATCTCTTCAATATGCTGTTGTCTTTTGCTAAGAGAATCGTCCCTCTTTTCTAAAAGCGCTTCACGTTTATCTAACGTTTCATCTTTGCGATCAAGGTTCTCTTCTTTTTGCATTAAGCGATTTTCTTGTTTTTGCAGTTCATTTCTTCGATCACGAACTTCACTTTCCGCATCTGTGCGGAGCTTGTGAATTTCATCTTTCGCTTCAAGCAGGGCTTCCTTTTTCGTAGCCTCAGCTTCCCGCTTTGCGTCTTCCAAAATCTGCTCAGCAGCATCTTTAGCTCCTGCAATTTTAGCTTCGGCAATAGATTTGCGAACAAAATAGCCAACAAAAGCACCGACGATTAGGCCAAGCAAAATGGAGATGATTGCTGTTACTAGATCCATCATTTCACCTCCTCTTGCTATGAACTTGTTTGTGTTACGTTTTTTAAAGTGTTGGCATGTACATTGTCCAATTCAATATACAGCACTAAGGCTTTTAAACGTTTCAATCTTAAAAAAGCACTGGGCATCCATCTGACGGCTGGCAGTTTATTAACGTATGAAATGCCAATGGAGCCTGGAGCCAGACAGAGTCTGACTCAATAAGAATTTCTTTACATATAAAATGTAAAATATACATTTTTAATTGTAAAGCTGTGGAATTTTATTGTCAAGGGTTTGTCTTAAGGGCTTTTCTTAATATTTCGATTGGTTTGAACACTTTTGAAGAAAAAAAAAGCAAAGCCACTCAGGACTTTGCTTTTCCTTTGTATTAATCGATCAGCTCGAATTCTTCCTGCCCTTCGTCTCCACTGGCTACTTTTTCTTCATCAAGTCCATAATGTTCGCGGATTTGTTTTTGGATAGTCAGGCGGATTTCAGGGTTTTCTTTTAGGAATACCTTGGCGTTTTCACGGCCTTGGCCTAAGCGCTCCTCGTTGAATGAGTACCATGAACCGCTCTTTTGGACAATATCCAGCTCAGAGCCAAGATCGATGATTTCACCTTCCTTGGAGATTCCTTCACCGTACATGATGTCAACTTCCGCCACTCGGAATGGAGGAGCGACTTTATTTTTGACAATTTTAATCTTTGTCTTATTACCAACCATTTCATTGCCTTGTTTAAGAGTTTCTGCACGGCGCACTTCAAGGCGGATGGAAGAGTAGAATTTCAATGCGCGTCCCCCTGGAGTCGTCTCAGGGTTTCCAAACATAATTCCGATTTTTTCACGGATTTGGTTAATGAAAATTGCGATTGTCTTTGATTTGTTGATTGCGCCTGATAGCTTACGAAGTGCCTGTGACATAAGGCGGGCCTGCAGACCCACATGGGAGTCACCCATTTCTCCTTCAATTTCAGCCTTGGGAACAAGGGCTGCCACAGAGTCAACTACGAGAATATCAATAGCACCGCTTCGAACAAGGGCTTCTGCAATTTCAAGCGCCTGCTCCCCGGTATCCGGCTGAGAAAGAAGAAGTTCGTCAATATTCACACCAAGTTTTTGTGCATAAACAGGGTCTAAGGCGTGTTCGGCATCGATAAACGCTGCTTGTCCGCCGCTTGCCTGAACTTCTGCAATAGCATGCAGGGCTACTGTTGTTTTACCTGAGCTTTCCGGTCCATAGACTTCAATAATACGTCCTCTTGGATAGCCGCCTACCCCAAGAGCTGCATCAAGAGCAAGAGATCCGCTTGGTACAGTGGAAATTCTGCGGTCAGTCTGTTCCCCGAGCTTCATGATAGAACCTTTACCAAATTGCTTTTCTATTTGTTTTAACGCCATTTCAAGAGCTGCTTGACGATCACTCACTAATAGTTCCTCCTTTTATATAGACGAATCTGTCTTTTGATTAGATTCGTTTTGTCTCATCTCAAAACCTAACTCTACTATAAACCTTTTAAACGCATTTGTCGAGCAAAAAGTCGAACATCCATTCGTTTTTTTTCTCTTGCACATTATGCCTGAAAATATCAAGAATGCCGGGGAAAGTGAGGTTTTTCAAGGGTCAATCAGTAGATGAAATCGCATTTCGGCAAGAAGTCTGTCTATTATTTTTGGCTACTAAAAACTCAGAACGCATTTTTAAGCGTTCTGAGTTTCTTTTAATGCTTTAATAAGAAAATGGCAGCCGTATTTTACTGTACGAACCCGATTGGCTGCCCTGGTACCTCCAAGGTTCAGCTTTTCGGTCTGCACCGGCCTTCCTTTTATCCAAATGCCTATATATACTGTACCGACAGGGTTGCCTTCCAATTCATCCGGACCGGCAACACCTGTGAAGCTGATACCGATATCGGCATTTGTAAGGCTTGCGACATTCTCAGCAAGCTCGGCAGCACACTGTGCACTGACGACCCCGTCGTTATCAATCGTTTCTTTGCGGACTTTTAATACTTCAGCCTTAACTTCGTTTGTGTAGCAGACCACTCCGCCCTTTAAAAGTCCGCCGGCTCCCGGAATGGATGTAAACTCCTCCTGGAACATGCCGCCTGTTAAACTCTCCGCTGCCGAAATAGTCATGCTGCTCTCCTTAATCAGCTTGGTGAGCTCATACATCAGGGAAGTATCATCATAGCCATAGAAGTATTCGCCGACACGCTCCAGAATTTTAGTTTCAGCTTCATTAATCAGCATCATGGCCGTGTTAGGCTGACTATGCTTTGCTGTGAGCCTCAGAGTAACTTCCCCATCAGATGCAAGCGGGGCAATGGTTGGATTGCTCTGAGCATCAATAATATCTTCAATCTCCGTTTCCAGCATGGCTTCTCCAATCCCGAAGAAGTGCAGCACCCGGGAAACAATTACATCCTCGGTTCCCAGCTTGGATTGCAAGGCTGGAAAGGCATGTTTAAGGAACATCGGCTCCATCTCGTTTGGCGGCCCCGGAAGAAGCATGAAAACATGCCGGCCACTATCGGCAATCATTCCGGGTGCCATTCCATGCTCATTAGGAAGCACCTGTGCATCCTCAAGAACCAGGGCCTGTTTTTTATTATTCTCAGTCATCTCTCTGTTGGTGCGTTTAAAATACAGCTGTATAGATTCAAGCGCCTGTTCGTCCATGACGAGCTCTTTGCCAAGATGGCGGGCAATCGTTTCTTTTGTTAAATCATCCTTTGTCGGTCCCAGGCCGCCCGTGAAGACGATCAAATCAGAACGGCTTTCGGCTATTTTGATCACCGATCTCAGGCGCTCTGGGTTATCTCCAACCACTGTATGGTAAAAAACGTTAATGCCCAGTTCAGCAAGCTGCCGGGAAAGAAAGCGGGCATTTGTATTAACGATTTGTCCAAGCAAAAGCTCAGACCCGACAGCAATAATTTCAGCATTCATTCAAAAGCCCCCTCCGGGTAAAGTAATTATTTTGAGTTAATGAAGGCCTGCTTGTTTTTAGCAAAGTAGTCCCAGCCGGACCATATTGTAAAGAACATCGCAACCCACAGGGCAATCAGATCAAAGCGGATTGATACCATTTCAAAAATAATATTATGTAAAAGCAGTGCAGAAATGGCCACAATCTGAGCCCAGGTTTTAATTTTGCCAAGCTGGTTAGCTGCGACTACTTCTCCTTCCCCTGCCAGAACAAGCCTTAAACCTGTTACAGCAAATTCCCGGCTGATTATAATAATGACAATCCACGATGGAGCAAGGTTAAGATCAACCAGCACAATTAATGCTGCAGAGACGAGAAGCTTGTCTGCAAGCGGATCAAGAAACTTGCCCAGGTTTGTAACCAGATTGTACTTGCGGGCAAAGTAGCCGTCGACCCAATCGGTAACCGAAGCAATAATAAAAATAAGAGCTCCAATCAGATGGGTAACGGGCATTTCAGCTCCTAATAACTCTACGTTTCCCCATGAAAGAGGGACGAGCATGACGAGCAGAAATATCGGTATCAGCAAGATACGAGACACTGTAATTTTATTTGGCAGATTCATGTTTTACCTCCAAGTATAATAAAGTGAAACTTCAATCAGTGGGGGGCTTTATCTCCCGCTGATTGTTAGTTGAGGCCCACGGAAAGTGGGTCACAAAGACGTTGCCA
>NZ_NJQY01000008.1:0-56834 GCF_010628845.1 Bacillus sp. 22-7
AGTAGGACGCTGCCGGGCGAAACAAATTTGTGATACAAAATCACAAGAATAATATTATCGCGGGGTGGAGCAGTTCGGTAGCTCGTCGGGCTCATAACCCGAAGGTCGCAGGTTCAAATCCTGCCCCCGCAATCTGGTCCGGTAGTTCAGTTGGTTAGAATGCCTGCCTGTCACGCAGGAGGTCGCGGGTTCGAGTCCCGTCCGGACCGCCATTTTATAGTTCTAAAAAGTAAAACGAAACTTAGTTTCGTCTTTTTTTATGCCTTTTTAACCTAAGTGTATAGGATATTAATATTGAAAATAGCTTACTTTGCCCATTGCTGCAAAATAAGGTAAACTACATATAGACTATTCTCCTTAGGATTTATCCTAAGGTTTTTTTGTAATCTCGGAATTCAGATCGTTGAATTTCGAGAACTGTCCTGCCCTATCGCCAGCTGCCTCGAGGCGGCGCGGGTGGTAAGCGTTTGTGCTTTTTCTTTTCGTTTATAGATTAGACCATAAAAGGTGTTGAAACATATGAGTCAGTTTGAGTTTATCTCAAAGAAGCCAGAGGATACGATGGGGTTTTCGGAAAAGCTTGGCAGCCTGCTTCAGCCGGGGGATGTCCTTGCTCTGGAAGGAGATTTGGGTGCAGGGAAAACGACATTCACCAAGGGACTGGCCAAAGGGCTTAATATAACCCGGAATGTAAATAGCCCTACTTTTACGATTATTAAAGAATACCACGGAAGATTACCCCTTTATCATATGGATGTATATAGAGTTGAAGATTCCTTTGAGGATTTGGGGTTTGATGAATATTTTGATGGCAATGGGGTCACAGTTGTAGAATGGGCCCATCTTGTTAAAGAACAGCTGCCCGAAGAGTTATTGACGATTTATTTATTTCTTGATGATCATGACTCAAGAAGGCTTGTGCTGGAACCCCAGGGCAGAAGATATGAGGAATTGTGTAAGGAGATAATGTTATGAAGGTTTTAGCCATTGATACATCCAATTACCCTCTGGGAGTAGCTCTTCTGGATGGTGATCAGGTTATAGGTGAGTATATTACAAATGTAAAAAAGAATCATTCTGTCCGGGTTATGCCGGCTATTGATATTTTAATGAAAGATTGCGGTATTAAGCCAGCTGAATTAGATAAAATTGTTGTTGCGAAAGGGCCTGGGTCGTATACAGGAGTGCGTATCGGGGTAACGATTGCAAAAACATTGGCATGGACTTTAAATAAACCGCTGGTTGGGGTATCAAGCCTTGAAGTATATGCGGCCTCGGCGGGCAGATACTTTAATGGCGTCATATCACCTTTGTTTGATGCCAGGAGAGGGCAAATATATACCGGCCTGTATCAATATAGGGAAGGACAGTTAGTTTCACTGATCAAAGACCAGCTCTTGCTTTCAAAAGCTTGGGCAGCCATGCTTTCAGAACAGCAGGAAAACGTTCTTTTCATCGGGAATGATTTGCCCTTACATCAAGATGTATTTGCAGAATTCCTTAAAGAGCGGGCAGTGTTCGCTTCACCTGCAGAGCATAATCCCAGGCCGGCCGAACTTGCTTTATTAGGAAGGGACCGCGAGGCTGAGGATGTCCATTCTTTTGTACCTAATTACATTAGGATTGCGGAAGCTGAAGCTAATTGGATAAAAGCAAACAAGGAAAAAAAGTTATAGATGAGGAAGCGGACGTATGAATAAATCCTTAACTTTCCGTTTGATGAATGAAGAGGATATTGATGATGTTTTGGAGATCGAACACAAATCTTTTGCAACCCCCTGGAGCAGGGAGGCCTTTTTTAACGAATTAACACATAACCAGTTTGCTTTGTATGTTGTTTTAGAAGAAGAAAATAAAGTAATAGGATACTGTGGAGCATGGATAGTCGCAGATGAGGCTCATATCACAAATGTTGCGCTGCTCCCTGAATACCGCGGGAGAAAACTTGGAGAAGCTTTGATGCGGCAGCTAATGGAACTTGCGTCTGAAATGGGAGCCATCACAATGACTCTGGAAGTAAGAGTATCCAACTTCACAGCTCAGTCCTTATACCGAAAGCTTGGTTTTCAAAACGGAGCCATCAGGAAGAACTACTACACTGATAATCAAGAAGATGCTTTAGTAATGTGGGTGAATTTATAATGAAAAAAGATCAATGGATCATGGGGATTGAAACCAGCTGTGACGAAACGGCTGTAGCCATCATTAAGAATGGGCGCGAAATTGCAGCCAATATCGTTGCATCCCAAATTGAAAGCCATAAACGTTTTGGCGGAGTAGTTCCCGAAATAGCTTCCCGTCATCATGTTGAACAGATAACAATCGTACTGGAAGAAGCATTATATAAGGCAGGCATCACATATTCTGATCTTTCAGCAATTGCTGTGACCGAAGGACCTGGCCTTGTGGGTGCGCTTCTGATTGGGGTTAATGCCGCAAAAGCAGTAGCGTTTGCTCACGGCATCCCGCTGGTAGGCGTGCATCATATTGCTGGCCATATTTATGCAAACAGACTGGTGGAGGAAATGGAATTCCCGTTACTTTCACTGGTAGTCTCTGGCGGACATACCGAACTGGTCTATATGAAGGAACATGGACATTTCGAAGTAATTGGCGAGACAAGGGATGATGCTGCAGGAGAGGCATATGATAAAGTTGCCCGAACCTTAAATCTGCCATATCCGGGAGGTCCTCACATTGACAAACTCGCACATGGAGGAAACCCAACTATTCAGCTCCCAAGAGCCTGGCTGGAAGAAGGTTCATACGATTTTAGCTTCAGCGGCTTAAAATCAGCAGTTATCAACACTGTCCACAACGCTGAACAGCGTGGCGAAAAGATAGTACCGGAGGATTTGGCGGCAAGCTTCCAGGATAGTGTTATTGACGTTCTGGTAACGAAAACAGAAAGAGCAGTTGAAGAGTATCAGGTGAAGCAGCTGCTGCTCGCAGGCGGGGTTGCGGCGAATAAAGGACTTCGGGCTTCTTTGGAAAAGAAGTTTGGAAATAGAGCCGATATAAAGCTCATTATTCCACCCTTATCTTTATGCACAGATAATGCAGCAATGATAGCAGCTGCAGGAAGTGTTCTGTTTGAAAAAGGACAATTCGCCGGCCTGGACTTAAATGCTAATCCCGGTTTGGATATTACTATCCACAATGATAAATAATTAGGTAAAAGTCCCCGACAGCATAGGGGACTTTTTCTGTGGATAAAATCATTAATTTCAGAAATTTATGTTGATAATGTGGATGAAATCAGCTTGAATTGTGGATAATGTGGAAAAGTCTGTGGAGAGTACGTATAACTGCGTTTTTCTTGTGATTATCTCTGTGGATAATAAAAAAGACTGGCAGTGACTATTCTACCAGTCTAAAAGTTATGAATATTATTTTAATCCTCTTCAGCTAAAAGCGTCCATTCTTCCATCAATTCTTCCAGCTTTGCTTTTGCTCCATCCGTTTCATTCGTAATTTCCATCACCTTTTCATGGTTCTGATAAACATTCGGATCACAGAGAAGCTGATCATTAGCATCTATTACTGTTTCTAAGGCTTCTATTTGTTCTTCAATTTCTTCCATTCTTCTTTTTCGCTGGCGTTCGAGCTTTTTAGCTTCTTTATCCAGCTGATAATTATTTTTGTCCTGCTTAACAGGCAGCGATGCGGTGGTGTCAACTTGCTCATTAAGTGCAAGCAATTCCTCCTGCTCCTGCTTTTTTTCTACATAATAATCATAATCGCCAAGATATTCAGTTGCCCCGCTTCCAGAAAGTTCAACTACTTTTGTTGTAATTCTGTTGATAAAATAGCGGTCATGAGAGACGAAGAGAATGGTACCGGGATAATCGATCAATGCATTTTCAAGAATTTCCTTGCTGTCCAGGTCCAAGTGGTTTGTAGGCTCGTCCAGGATTAAGAAATTGGATTTCTGCATCATAAGCTTTGCAAGTGCGAGCCGGGCCTTTTCACCGCCACTCAGTGTTGAAACGGTTTTAAGAACATCATCACCGGAGAAGAGAAAGTTCCCAAGTATGGTCCTGATTTCTTTTTCCGGTTTCAGCGGGTATTCATCCCATAATTCGTTCAGGACTCTTTTGTTGCTTGTGAGCTCTGCCTGTTCCTGGTCATAGTAGCCAATTGTCACATTGGAACCGTACTGAATCTCACCTGAAAAAGAAGGGATTTTTTTGATGATGGTTTTAAGCAATGTGGACTTGCCGATTCCATTTGGTCCTACTAGTGCAATGCTGTCGCCTCTTGCCAGCCGCATTGAAATATTCTCGCTGACTTTCTCTTCATAGCCTATAGCTAAAGAATGGATATTTAAAACCTCATTGCCCGACTGACGCTCGATGTCAAACCCAAAGGAAGCTGATTTCTCGTCTCCAAGCGGCCTGTCCATCACGTCCATTCTGGCCAGCTGCTTTCTGCGGCTTTGTGCCCTTTTGGTTGTGGAGGCCCGGGCGAGGTTTCGCTGAATGAAGTCCTGCAGCTTAGCGATTTCTTCCTGCTGTTTTTCGAATTGCTTCATTTCTTTTTCAAAATTCGCCGCTTTTTGATCCAAATAGGCACTGTAGTTTCCTGGGTACTTTCTTATTTGGTGGCGGGAAATCTCGTAAACCTGGGAAACGACCTTATCAAGGAAATACCGGTCATGTGATACGATTAGAATAGCACCGCTGTATCCCTGCAGGTATTGTTCAAGCCACGATAATGTTTCAATATCAAGGTGGTTGGTAGGCTCATCCAGAATTAAAATATCAGGCTTTGTGAGCAGAAGTTTACCAAGGGCCAACCTTGTTCGCTGTCCGCCGCTCAATGACGAAATTTTAGTATCATAGCCCAATGAGCTGAAATTGAGTCCATGGAGAATGGAACGGATATCTGCTTCATATTGATAGCCGCCATTTTCTTTGAAATCAACCTGAAGTTTGTCGTAATCTTTCAATACGCGTTCATAGGCATCAGAATTACTGAGGATATCGGGATCTGCCATTTGTTCTTCAAGGCTGCGGAGCTGTTTTTCCTGGTTCTGCAAATGACTGAAAACAGTCAGCATTTCATCCCAAATGGATAATTCCGATTCCAGTCCGGTATTTTGTGCAAGATAGCCAATGGTTACTTCCTTTGGCTTTATAATCTCACCGGAATCATATGCCATGTGTCCGGCAATTATTTTTAGAAGGGTGGATTTTCCTGCACCATTGCGCCCTACAAGGGCAATCCGGTCCCTGGTTTGTACTTCAAGCTTTATATTCGTTAAAATGGGATCAGCGCCAAAACTTTTTGCCAGCTGATTGACTTGTAATAGTATCATGTTCTTTCACCTCGGGTATAGAGTAAGTGTAACTCATTCATATATGTTCGGCAATAAAGGAGACAGGACTATAAGCTCACCTGAAGGGCATTGAATCATAAAAAAAGGTAAATAAATATGTGAAGAACCTTACAAAGCACATACAAAGTAACGGAAAAATAGTGTATGATTTTGAAGAGAGGTGTTTTTAAATGGCGGATTTTACTCATTTTAATCAAGAGGGCAGGGCAAAAATGGTAGATGTCAGCGATAAGCCTGAGACGGCGAGGACGGCCATCGCTCAGTCAAGTATTACGGTGAATCAGGAGATATACGAGAAGATCACATCCAACTCCATGAAAAAAGGGGATGTACTTGCTGTTGCACAAACGGCAGGCATTATGGCGAGCAAGAAAACATGGGACATTATTCCGATGTGCCATCCGCTGCCGCTTAAAGGTGTGGACATTTCATTTTCATGGAAAGCAGAAGAGGAAGAGTACGACCTCATCATTACGGCTTCTGTTAAAACAAAAGGAAATACGGGTGTGGAAATGGAAGCGTTAACAGCTGCTTCTGTCTGTGCGCTGACCGTTTATGATATGTGCAAGGCTGTAGATAAAGGAATGGTAATTGGGCCAACCTTTTTAATAGAGAAAACAGGCGGCAAAAACGGAGATTTTAAACGAAATTAATTCATCATAAGAAATGGGGATGGACGAATGGCCAATGAACCAATTAAGATACCGCAGGCAACAGCTAAACGGCTGCCTTTATATTACCGCTTCCTAAAAAACCTTCATTCCTCCGGCAAACAAAGAGTCTCATCAGCAGAATTGAGTGAGGCGGTTAAAGTGGATTCTGCAACGATTCGCCGTGACTTTTCGTACTTCGGTGCGTTAGGGAAAAAAGGCTATGGATATAATGTGAATTACCTGCTGGGCTTCTTTCGGAAGACTCTTGACCAGGACGAGCTTACCAAAGTCGCTTTGGTCGGGGTAGGGAATTTAGGAACGGCTTTTCTTAACTATAATTTTCTTAAAAATAATAATACGAAAATAGAAGTGGCATTTGATGTGGATAAGAGCAAGGTTGGCACGAAAATCGGCGAAGTGGCGGTCCATCATATGGATGACCTTGAAGAAGTGATTGTTAAAAATAATATTCAGGTGGCGATTCTAACGGTGCCGGCACCGCCTGCCCAGGCTATTACCGATCGGATGGTGAATGCGAAAATAAAAGGAATCCTTAACTTTACACCTGCGAGGCTCACTGTGCCGTCCTCGATTCGGATTCACCATATCGATCTGGCAGTGGAATTGCAGTCATTGGTTTATTTTCTGAAAAATTATCCTGAAGAAGTGTAAAAAAAAATGAGCCTTTTGCGGGCTCATTTTTTCATTTTAAAATGCTGGCCAACCATCCGGAGACCGGTGGCAAAATCAAATGTGGCAATTAAGATTAGAAAATAAGTAAAGAATCCCCAGGTTTCTTCCCGCTGGGTATTCTGGATGGCTATAAAGGTGAAAAGACATCCGAGAAGGATGTAAATAAAGCCTGAAAACAAAGGTGTGCTTCTCATGATAATCCCCCAGTACGTTTAAAACTCCAAAACATTTCTCCAGCTAGAAAAAGCTGATAAAGCTCTGCATGTTTTCCATTTCCTTTAACCACTTTTGTATATTATCCTGATTCAGCTGAACAACCGCAACGAAGGTGTTCATCGCTACATGTGCAAAAATCGGCACGATGATCCGCTTTGTCTTGACATATAAAAAGGCAAAGGTGAATCCCATTGCTGAGTATAACAGTACATGTTCAGGCTCAAAATGGGCCAGAGCAAAAATGACCGAGCTGATCAGGGCTGAAAGGAAGAAGTTGAAGCGCTTGTGAAGAGAGCCAAAAATAATCTTTCTAAAGACGATTTCCTCAAGGATTGGCCCGATGACCGAACTGATTAAAATGACAATTGGCGATGCTTCAATAATCCTAATAATCTGCTGTGTATTTTCAGATCCCATTTCAATGCCAATCAGGTTTTCAATGCTTGCAGCAGTAGCTTGAGCAATCAGGGCCAAGAATATCCCTCCAATAGCCCAGCCCACAGAGCCTGCAACAGAAGAGGCATCCCTGTCCAGTCCCCGTTTCATTTCTTTCCTTAGTAATAGAAGCGTAATGATCAGCGTGATTGTGAAACTGATTACGAGCCAGTAAGCCACTGCAAGAATCTGCATATTCTCCGGATTCTGTCCCAGGGCATCGGCAGCTAATAAAACGAGCGGAACGCCAAATAAGCTTGAAAGCTGCATGGCAATATAGGCGATTAATATAATCCAGTATTCCTTCTTCAAAATGGTTTACTCCTTAATCTGAGTGTTGGAAACAAGTCCTAAAGCCATTGTACTCTTTATATGGAGCGGGTTTCAAATATCAGCATCAAGGAGAGACCTGTTTTGGTTAAAATATGTGTTTCTGCAGCATACTTAAGAGGTTGTCCGTGTCGAAAAATAGCGTGCAGGCGCGAATGAATTTTTTTATAAAAAATTTAAGCTTCACCCTTGCAAATAGAAAAGAGATTCATTAATATAATAATTGTGTTAGCACTCATACAGAGAGAGTGCTAATAAATAAAAATATTTACATATTATTTGAGGAGGTTGTTTCACTTGTTAAAGCCACTAGGTGATCGAATCATTATCGAGCTTGTTGAAACTGAAGAAAAAACTGCAAGCGGCATCGTACTGCCGGACACTGCTAAAGAGAAGCCTCAAGAAGGCAAAGTTGTAGCTGTGGGAACTGGTCGCGTTCTTGAAAATGGTGAGCGTGTTGCCCTTGAAGTTGCTGACGGCGACCGTATCATCTTCTCAAAATATGCTGGTACTGAAGTAAAGTACGAAGGCAAAGAATATTTAATTTTACGTGAAAATGACATTCTTGCTGTAATTGGCTAATCGCCGTTCCAGACAGATTATTAAAAGATAAAGTTAAAATTTTTGAGGAGGTTTTTATCAATGGCTAAAGAGATTAAATTTAGTGAAGAAGCCCGCCGCGCGATGCTTCGCGGTGTGGATTCCCTTGCAAATGCGGTAAAAGTAACTCTTGGACCTAAAGGACGCAACGTGGTTCTTGAGAAGAAATTTGGTTCTCCATTAATCACTAATGATGGTGTGACAATTGCGAAGGAAATCGAACTTGAAGATGCTTTCGAAAACATGGGTGCGAAGCTTGTTGCTGAAGTAGCAAGCAAAACAAATGATGTTGCCGGTGACGGTACAACAACTGCAACTGTTCTTGCTCAGGCAATGATCCGTGAAGGCCTTAAGAACGTAACTGCAGGTGCTAACCCAATGGGCATCCGCAAAGGAATTGAAAAAGCGGTTTCAACTGCTGTTGAAGAGTTAAAAGCTATTTCAAAACCTATCGAAAACAAAGAGTCTATCGCACAGGTTGCTGCGATTTCTGCTGCTGACAATGAAGTTGGCCAGCTGATCGCTGAAGCAATGGAGCGCGTTGGCAACGACGGTGTTATCACAATCGAAGAATCTAAAGGATTCACAACTGAGCTTGATGTGGTAGAAGGTATGCAATTCGACCGCGGATATGCTTCTCCATACATGGTTACAGATTCTGATAAGATGGAAGCGGTTCTTGAAAACCCTTATATCTTAATCACTGATAAGAAAATCACTAGCATCCAGGAAATCCTTCCTGTACTTGAGCAGGTTGTACAGCAAGGCAAGCCATTATTGCTTGTAGCTGAAGATGTTGAAGGTGAAGCACTTGCTACACTAGTAGTAAATAAGCTTCGCGGAACATTCAATGCAGTAGCGGTTAAAGCTCCTGGCTTCGGTGACCGCCGTAAAGCTATGCTTGAAGATATCGCGATCCTGACTGGCGGTGAAGTAATCACTGAAGAGCTAGGACGTGACCTTAAATCTGCTACAATCGATTCTTTAGGACGCGCTTCTAAAGTGGTTGTTTCAAAAGAAAACACTACGATCGTTGAAGGTGCTGGAGACAGCGCGCAAATCGGCGGCCGTGTGAACCAGATCCGCACTCAAATGGAAGAAACAACTTCTGAATTTGACCGCGAAAAATTACAAGAGCGCCTTGCTAAGCTAGCTGGCGGTGTGGCAGTGGTTAAAGTTGGTGCTGCTACTGAAACTGAATTGAAAGAGCGCAAGCTCCGCATCGAAGACGCCCTTAACTCTACACGTGCAGCTGTAGAAGAAGGAATTGTTTCCGGTGGTGGTGTTGCCCTTCTAAACGTATACAACAAAGTGGCTTCTATCCAGGCTGAAGGGGATGAAGCAACAGGTATTAACATCGTACTTCGTGCGATGGAAGAGCCTGTACGCACAATTGCTCACAATGCTGGCCTTGAAGGTTCAGTTATTGTTGACCGCTTAAAGCGCGAAGCAGTTGGAACAGGCTTCAACGCTGCTACTGGCGAGTGGGTAAACATGATCGAAGCTGGTATCGTAGACCCAACTAAAGTAACTCGTTCAGCTCTTCAAAACGCTGGATCTGTTGCGGCTATGTTCTTAACAACTGAAGCAGTTGTTGCTGACAAGCCAGAAGAAAATGCTGGCCCTGCAATGCCTGACATGGGCGGCATGGGTGGAATGGGCGGCATGATGTAATAGCTGCTCAAACCCTTGATATAAAAGGATTCTTGAGTGAAAATGCTAACATAATGTAAAATATAAAGAGGCTTTTCATTAGTTGACAAAACTATGGAAAGCCTCTTTATTTATGATTGAAATAGTAAAAATTAAAAGTTTGACTATATTGTAGAAAATTTGAAATTATATTGACAATAAAATTTGTAAACTCTATCATTGATAATAGTTATCATTTTCAACTAAGAAGGGGAGCAAGTTTTTATGTCAAACCGTAAAAATAAAAAACGATTTTTACATATGTCAGCAATCATTCTTATTTTATCCATGGCTTTACTTGGCTGCTCAAGTGAAGCAGTAAAAAATTCAGGTGATCCTTCCAGTGAAAGCAGCAATATGATTACTTTTGCTTGGCCTAGAGATATAGGGGATTTAAATCCACATCTTTATAATCCATCTCAATTATTTGCTCAATCTATGGTATTTGAGCCATTAGTAAGCTACCAAGATGGAGGCGAGCTAAAACCACATTTAGCAGAATCCTGGGAAATTTCCGATGATGGAAAAGAATATTTGTTCAACCTGCGTCAAGATGTGAAATTTTCTGATGGTACACGTTTCAATGCAGAAATTGTAAAAAAGAATTTTGATGCTGTATTAAACAACTTAGATTTACATAGTTGGTTAGGATTTATTGCAAAGGTTGCTAAAACTGAGGTTATTGATGAGTATACGTTTAAATTGACATTAAACGAACCGTATTACCCAACTATTCAGGAGTTGGCTGTTGTGCGCCCTGTCCGATTCCTAGGGGAAGCTGGTTTTCCTCAAGATGGAGACACTTCTAAAAGAATAGAAAAACCTGTAGGGACAGGTCCATGGGTATTGGATGAATATAAAGTAGATGAATTTGCTATTTTTAAACGCAATGAAAATTATTGGGGTGAACTCCCAAATGTAGAGAAAATAAAAGTCAAAGTCATTCCTGACGCTGAAACACGGGTACTTGCTTTTGAAAAAGGCGAGTTAGACCTTGTTTATGGTGAGGGTGTAATCAGTTTAGATTCTTTTAAACAATTAGAATCAACAGGTTCCTATGTGACAAGTATTTCTGAGCCAGTCGCTACGAGGCAATTAGTGATGAATACGAATAAAGAACAGCTTTCCGATTTACGTGTTCGTCAAGCATTGCATTATGGATTTAATAAACATGCAATGGTTGAGGGCGTGACTTCTGGATTGGAAGAGAAGGCTGATTATATCTTACCGACAAACTTCCCATATACTTCAGATGTTGATGCAACTAAGGTTGAATTTAATGTGGAGAAAGCAAAACAACTATTGGATGAAGCAGGATGGAAGTTGTCAAAAGGCAAAAATGTTCGTGAAAAAGATGGAAAGCCGCTTGAAATTGAGTTAATGTATAACTCTGCCGAATCAATCCAGAAAACAATGGCTGAAATATTACAGTCTGAGTGGGCGGGATTAGGTGTAAAATTAAATATTGTCGGAGTTGAACTTACAACTCAAGTTGAGAGATTCAAAGCGAATGAGTTCGAAATGAATTTCTTTAGTAACTATGGTGCTCCTTATGACCCGCATACTTTTGTAAACATCGTTGCTACGGAAGGATTTGGATTTAGAGAAGCTATTTCAGCTTATCCTAATAAAGAGGAATTACTGAATCAAATTGCAGAGGTTCAACGAACAACTGATGAAGCAGAGCGTCAACAGCTATACACTGATATTTTAGGTTCACTGCAAGAGCAAAGTGCAATTGTACCGATTTCTTATATTAAGAAAATAGCAATCTATCAAAAGGATGTATCTAATTTTACATTCCCTGCTAACCGGGATGAGCATCCGTTTAAAGGAATTAGTGTCAACAAGTAAGCGACAGGAGAGGTTTTTATGGGTACTTATGTCTTAAAACGAATAATCACCATCATTCCAATCTTTCTTATTGCTACTCTAGTAACATTTGGAATGATTAACCTATCACCAGTAGATCCAGCTGAGGCATACTTCACTGCTGCACATGTCCAACCAACAGATGAGATGTTGGAGCAAAAAAGACATGAGTTTGGCTTGGATCAACCTCTCCTTATCCAATATGTGAATGCCCTTATTAAGATATGCCAATTTGATTTTGGCATATCTTATATTACGAATAAACCTGTATGGGATGAGATTTCCTCTCGACTGCCGGCAACCATACAGTTAACTGTAGGCAGTCTTTTGATTGCAATTGTGGTAAGTGTTCCTATCGGTTTTTTAGCAGGTATAAAGAAGAACAGCGGAATTGACCATTTTAGTCGATTCCTCTCTTTTATAGGGGCATCCATCCCATCATTTTGGCTTGGATATTTATTCATTTTTTTCTTTTCTGTAAAACTGGACCTATTCCCGGTAGAAGGGACGGGAACTTGGAAGCATTTAATTTTGCCTTCCGTCACGTTGGCTTTCCCTTTAATCGCTTTATATACCCGACTGTTACGTGCAAGTGTTATTGAAAATTTACAAGAGTCTTATGTGCTTTTTGCCCGGACGAGAGGGATTCATGAAAAAATCATCATGGGAAAGCATGTATTAAGAATTGCCATTTCTCCGATGATTACCGGGCTTGGAATGAATTTAGGAAACTTATTGACTGGAGCTATCATTGTAGAGGCAGTCTTTTCATGGCCAGGGTTTGGTCGGTATTTTATTGATGCTGTTTTTAACCGTGATGTTCCTGTTATTCAAGGCTATGTGCTGTTAGCAGCCGGAATATTCCTTATAAGCAACTTAATTGTCGACCTTATCCAAATGTATATTGACCCGCGTATTTCTAGAAAAGGAAGGCAGTACCAATGATAGCGATGTTTCGTGATATTTTAAAAAGTCAAAAAGTAATTGTCGTTTGTTCTCTCCTGCTATGCGTATTATTTTTAATCACAATCTTTGCTCCGTGGCTTGCACCTAATGATCCTATCGCTGTCAATTTGGCTTATAAACTAAAGCAACCTTCTTTAGATTACCCATTAGGAACAGATCATTTAGGTAGATGTACGTTTTCACGGATCCTATATGGGGCACGAATTTCGCTAGGGTATGCTATGCTAATTTTTATTTCAGCATTAAGTATCGGTTTGATAGTTGGTATTATTGCTGGGTATAAAGGCGGTTGGATTGATCAATTGTTAATGAGATTTGGTGATGGTCTGATGGCGATCCCAAGCCTTTTGTTTGTTCTTGGTTTTGTTGGTATTTGGGGAGCTGGACTTAAACAAGTTGTTTTAGGATTAATTCTCGTCCAATGGGTTTATTACGCAAGGGTAATTCGAGGAATGGTTCTAAGCCTGAAAGAAAAGAACTATATTATAGCAGCTAAAATCAGTGGTTCTTCCCAATGGACCATCATGAAGAAACATATTATTCCTAATGTTCTTCCATCACTAGCGGTAATGGGAACATTAGAAATGGGTTGGGCGATTATGAATTTATCATCCATGTCCTTCTTAGGCTTAGGTGTTCAACCCCCTACACCAGAGTGGGGGGCGATGATTCATGAAGGGAAGTCATATATCAGAACGAATCCAGGATTAATGATTTATCCTGGTTTAATGATCATGCTTGTCGTTGTTTCCTTTAATTTATTAGGTGAATCATTATCAGAACGCTTTGGGGTTAAACGCCGTTAATAAAAAGGGGCTGTTGAATAATGAAAACAAATGAGCGGGATATTTTAAATGTAAGAGACTTACATGTACAAGTAAGGACCCTGGAAGGTATGTCCACACTTGTTCAGGATATTAATTTTGGAATGAAAAAGGGGCAGATTCTAGGTCTTGTTGGGGAAAGTGGCAGTGGTAAGACTGTTACTAGCATGTCAATTTTACAGCTGCATGACAGGAAAAACATTGATATGAAAGGAAGCATTACACTTCGGGGCAGGGAAATGAATGGTTTAGAAAACAAGGAAATGAGGAAAATTCGAGGGAAGGATATTGCATTTATTATGCAAAATCCGATGAATGCTTTTACTCCCGTTTTTACTATTGGCCATCAATTTATGGAAACGATTCGAGCCCACACTTCCCTGAATAAAAAGCAAGCGAAGGAGCTCGCCATAGATATAATGAAATGTGTAAATTTGCCAGAACCGGAGAAATTATTAAAACATTACCCTCACCAGTTTAGTGGAGGTATGCTTCAACGAGTGATGATTGCCATGGCGGCATGCCTACAACCCTCCATTATTATTGCCGATGAGCCAACTACAGCACTTGATCTCCATAGCCAATTATTAGTACTTCGTCTATTAGATAAGATTCGTACTGAATATGGGACATCGATTTTACTCATCTCCCATGATCTTGGGGTCATTTCGGAAATGGCAGATGATGTAATCGTGATGCAGCAGGGGAGAATAGTAGAATCTGCAAATGTATTAGACTTATTTGATCATCCACAACATGAATACACAAAGAAGCTGTTAAGGACAAGACCGACCTTGTATTCAGAAAAACAACCCTATACCTATATAATGTGATAGACTAATTGATTTTCCAAGGGGTGAACCCATTGAGCTTATTACAGGTAAACCAAGTAAGTTTTAGCTTTAATTCTAAAAAGCTTTTTAAAGGAAAAGATCAAACAAATAAAGTTCTTAATGATATTTCCTTTGTTATTGAAGAAGGAACATGTTTAGGCTTAATTGGTACAAGTGGAGCAGGAAAAAGTACATTAGGAAAAGTAATTCTCGGGATTCAACGTCCACAGCAAGGTCAGGTATTGTTTCAAGGATATGATATTTATAATGCAAATAAAGCAACCCAACAAAAAATACGTCGCGATCTACAAGTTGTATTTCAGGACTCATATTCAGCTGTTAATCCCCGGATGACAGCTGAGCGTATTATCAGCGAGCCATTAGAGAATTATGAAAAACTAACCATAGCAGAACAAAGAAAAAGGGTTATTGAGCTATTAGAAAGAGTAGGATTATGCGAAAAAGATTTAAAAAAATTTCCGCATCAATTTAGTGGTGGACAATTACAAAGGATTAACATAGCTAGAGCGATAGCTCTTAAACCGAAGCTAATCATCCTTGATGAATCGGTTAGCAGTTTAGACATGGTTACACAAAGTTTAATATTAGAACTGTTAAACGAATTAAAGGAAGACTTCGGCTTATCTTATCTTTTTATCACACATGATATTAAAGCAGCCTTTTCAATTTCTGATCAAATAGGTGTCCTCGAAAAAGGAGAATTGGTTGAGCTTTACGATTCAAAAGACCAATTTTTTTCTTCGAAACACCCAATAGTTAAGCGATTAAGAGAATCCATCCTTGCTGAACACCCGCGGTTTCGATCGATTCCAACTCATGTGAAAAAGGTAAAGCGTTAAATAATGATTATATATGGTTAAATTAGATTAAAAAATATGATGTAGTGTCACAACATATTACAATGGTGTGGCTCTTTTTGTTATTAAAAGGAATAGTATATGGGTTTACAAATGGTTTTAATACTTTAAATTCACAATGAAATGGATAAAAGGTGAAATATTATGAAACTAGCAACAAAACCTATAAAAATACAAACCGATGTTACTATTTCAAATAGGGAGTATTTAACTCTAGCTATCCCGCTCATTATATCGGGAATTTCAACACCTATATTAGGTGCAGTTGATACGGCGGTAGTTGGCCGAATGCCTGATCCATCTTTTATTGGCGGAGTTGCCGTTGGTGCTCTAATCTTTAATACGATGTACTGGTTGCTAGGCTTTCTCCGTGTGAGTACATCGGGATTTACATCGCAGGCACAAGGATCAAACAACGAAAAAGAAATAACCTTAACTTTTTTACGACCTATGGTCATTGCTGTCTTGTTTGGTATATTTTTTATTCTTATGCAATCTCCCATTTTACAGACTGCGTTATATTTAATTGGTGCAAGTGAAGCGGTCACCAGTCATGCCGCAACGTATTTTTCAATTCGAATTTGGGGTGCACCGTTTTCATTACTAAGCTATGTCATTATTGGTTGGCTAGTAGGACTTGGAAAGGTTCGATTGTCTCTGGCCACTCAAATTTTTATGAATGTGTTAAATATATTACTTGATCTTATTTTTGTACTCGGTTTTGGATGGGGGGTAGCTGGAGTTGCTAGTGCCACATTAATTGCTGAAATCAGTGCCGTAATATTTGGGTTATGGATGATCTTTCGAGCTAAACAAATCGATCTTTCAAAAATAAAAATAAACATGATTGTAGAATCTGCTCCTCTTATGAAAATGTTAAAAGTAAATCGTGATTTGTTTTTACGAACAGTCTGTCTCTTAACGATGACTGGAATTTTTACATCTAATGGGGCAAGTATGGGGGAGGTAACACTTGCTGCTAATGCTGTTTTATTGCAAATTCATTACCTTGTGGCCTACTTTTTTGGAGGATTTGCAAATGCATCTAGTATTCTGATAGGTAGAGCAATTGGTGGCAAGAATGAAAATTTATATAAGCGAGCTTTTACGCTATCTGCGCAATGGGGAATATTGTCTGCGATTGTTCTTTCGATTTGCATCTTCGTATTCGGTGAACATATTGTTTCATTATTTACGACGATATCTATTGTTAAAGAGAAGGCAAATTCACTTTTAATATGGATGATCATTTTTCCTCTAGTTGGATTTTGGTACGCACAATTAGAGGGCATTTTTTCAGGTGCGACGGAACCAAAGTTTATTCGAAACTCAATCATGTTTGCGTTACTTGTATATTTTATAGCTAACTGGTTTTTCATACCACTCTACCAAAATACTGGTTTATGGCTAGCATTTATTTTATTTATGTTGTCACGTTCTTTGTTTTTATGGATGTATGTTCCTAAGCTTATAAAAAATATGGAGATGTTTGAAAAAGGGTTGAAGCAGAAAGGTGAATAACGGTGTGATTCTTAGGGGGTTGTCATCATTAATTTTCGCGACATCCAACTTCCACACGTACATAAGTTGAACGAGAGAGCGTTAATAATTAGATTAAATTCATCAGGTTTTAATTTTATTGCTATATGACTTTCCTCTATCTTCGCTTTTCTAATGAGAGGATAACATTTTGCTAACGCAATCCAATGAAAAACGGTAAATTCCCGTTAAAGAAATTACAGTAAGAATTTAGAAATCCCTTTAAATACAACACATTTAGCACATCATGTTAAAGATATTACATCCTCTCACCTTACGGGCGGCATGATGTAATCATCGCCCAAACCCCTTGATATCTAAGGGGGAAGAGGAATGCTAATATTACTCACCTGAAATTTGAGGTTTCTCATGAGTTGTGCAAACTTGTGGAAGCCTCTTTTTTATTTCTTTTATTAATGATGTCTCGCCAAAATACCTCTTTTCAAGTTGAGAAGGAACTAAACATTACATCTCGAATATCTAATGTAATTGAAAAATAAAATGAAAGACAGGTGCTGGTTACAATGATAAAAGGTATCGGCGGGGTATTTTGGAGGACCAAAGATCTTGATGTTGTGAAAAAATGGTACAGTGAAGTGCTGAAGATTGAAATAGATAATTGGAATGGGACTGTGATTACCCCCCAATTAGGAAATGAGACGATCTTTTCTTTCTTTGCCGAGAATGACAATTATTTTCCTGCAGAACAACAAGTGATGTTAAATTTTCAAGTACATAATTTAGATGAGATGATCACGCATCTTGAACAAATTGGTGTACCTCTTGTTAAGGAAAAAGAGGTTAGTGAGTTTGGGAAGTTTATTTGGATTGAAGACCCTGAAGGCCGACTGGTCGAGCTTGGGGAGAAATAGCGAATTTGAAAACAAGAGACATAGGGACAGGCGCCTTGTCCCAATGATCCCTTAAACTGCTAATACGCCAAAAAAGGATTTCCTATCTGGAAATTCCTTTTTTAAATAGTATGGGAAGCGGAACTTCTATTTCTTTCGAAAGGTAGCGCCGCTGCTTTAATCTTTATCCTGACCCCCGCCAAAAGCTTCCGGAATCATCGTAAAGCCTTCAATCACGGTATCCTCTTCCACCTCGATCATCAGGTAACGCTTGCCGTCAAAATTAATTTGTCTTACATATCTAAGATCCTGCGGACAAATGGATATGTTGGCTGCTTTTGTGCTGATTTTGATTGATTTTGAATTGTATTTAGGCAGGACGCTGCTTGCCTTTATTTCATATTTGTCATCATCAATGATTTTTTGATAAGCGGATTGGACCTTTTCAGAATCAATATCTTCGATGCCGCTCACCTTTAAAACATGTTCTACGTCTTTGGAATCCAGCTTCGGCGGTTCATCCTCTTCGTTTTCCACGATCATCCGGTTTATCTCTTCATATACGTTGGAAAGTGTTGATGTGCTAAGCTGATCTCCTGTTACGTCTTTAATAATTTCTTCAAAAACAATTTTATCATCCTGCGCCGTCATTGTTTCTTCCCCGTTTAAAACGTCCTCAATGAACTGGTGGTCGGGCTCATGGACCTTGCCTGCAGAATACAGGACATGATTGACATCAGCCGCGTGATCGGTGAAGCAAGGAAATAGAAACCCTGAAATGGGAGACTTGAGGTTGATAATTGGATCAACGGTAAAATGATATTTAAATTCCCGTTCGACATAGTCAAAAAGCAGTTCTTTCTTCGGTTCCTGCGTGTTATTGATGCTGCAGAGAATAAAGGGATGAGAATAAACGGCATCCCGTTCACTTTCCTCGGCCTCTGGATTGCGGCGTTTCATTGGCTTAAGATACTCCCCGCGAATGAACGTAACGACAATATCCTTTTCATATTGCCGGATTCCCAGCATTTTGCCGACAATCTGAAGCATTTGTTCCGTCCAGCCTTCAGCATCATTGGTCAGCAGCCCTTGATGAAGGATGAGCTGACTGCTGTTTTCCGCCTCCCTACGAAACTTTAATTCAAAGAGCTTTTCATCCAATTGGCCGCCCAGCATCTTTTTGAAGTTGTCCATAAACAGCTCTTGCTGATCCTGATCCAGCATTTCAAAAGGCTGGCTTTCATAATGATATATCTCGCTTGATTCCTTCATAATGTAGACATTAAATATATCTGAGATCTTTAGTAAGTCATTATTTAATTTAAATTGTTTCCGAATCTGTGCAATGTCTTTTTTGTTCACGGTTAAAATCCACTCCTAAACTGCCCAATATGCATATCTACTAGAATAACAAAATACATCAGCTCTATAAATTATTATTTATTTTCGATTTTTTTATAAGGGGTTTGGAAGAGGGGAGAATTCCTGGTATTCTTCCAGCATTGAGGGGATAAAAAGAGGCTCCCCAAAGCTGATAAAACTTGTGTGAACCCTCTTTTAAGAATTGTATGGATTGCCGCGTTGTTTCTTCTTTTTGGAGCAATATAGATTTATAGGCTTTTGTAACCTGAATGAATATTTTATCGATTTAATTGAGGATTAGGCTTAATTGGTATAAAAAAATAATTGACCTTGATTGGCTATGCCTTTCAAGGTTTTTTCGTTTTATATGTCCCCAACATTCCCCCGCCAAATGTAATGAATTTGCCCAAGCCAAACCCATTTCCACGCATATACAATAATGTAGGCATATACAGAGGAAATGGAGGTATGTATGAATGTACCCTTATAGAGGCCCCTATCAGCCGCAGGATCAGCGATTTTTTGGATTCTTTGGTCTTCCTTTTTTAGGCGGGTTAGCAGGAGGTTTATTGGGCACTGCCTTATTTTACCCGCGTCCATATTATGGGTATCCGCCACCGCCGCCTTATTATTACCCGCGGCCTTGCTGTGGACCAGGATTTGGATATCCTTATTAATAGCTAATCAGGGGAAGCTCTTTAAGAAATGCTTCCCTTTTTTTGATGCCTGAAAGCACCGGATTCATTTTGCAGAGATAAAGGCTTATTCAAGATGAAGAACCCTTTTGGTTTGAAGTAAGAAGATTAAGGTTAAATATGAATATTATGGAATTATAGTGGGATAACTAATTTATCGAATTTTGCATGCTTAAGCGGTTTATGTTACCCTGAAAAACGTATCTGCGGATAGGTTGCTCCATAATTTTACAATTATTCGATGTATAGGAGGTGCTGAAAAGTTGATTGAGTTTAAAGAAGTAAATAAAGTCTTTCAGGATGGGTTTCATGCTCTCAAGGATATTACCTTTAAGGTCGAGGAAGGTGAACTGCTGGTTCTTATTGGACCCAGCGGATCTGGAAAAACCACAACCATGAGGATGATCAACCGTCTGATTGAGCCGACAAAAGGGACAATTACAATTGAAGGAAAAGATATTTCAAAAGAAGATCCAGTCAAGCTTCGCCGGACGATAGGCTATGTGATCCAGCAAATAGGGCTGCTTCCGCATATGACGATTAAAGAAAATGTTTCGCTTGTTCCGAGGCTGATGAAATGGAAGAAGGAAAGATACATAGATAAAGTGGACGAACTGATGCATATGGTAGGACTGGATCCGGAGGTGTTTGGCGAACGTTACCCTTCAGAACTGAGCGGCGGGCAGCAGCAGAGAATCGGTGTTATCCGTGCGCTGGCAGCTGAGCCGAAAATTATTTTAATGGATGAACCATTCAGTGCACTGGATCCGATCAGCCGGGAGCAGCTGCAGGATGAGTTAGTCCGCCTTCAGCGGGATATCCAGAAAACCATTGTATTCGTCACCCATGACATGGATGAGGCGCTTAAAATCGCTGACCGCATCTGTATTATGAAAGATGGGGAGGTGGTCCAGCTGGATACGCCGGAAAACATCATCCGCAGGCCGGCTAATGAATTTGTCCGAAGCTTTATTGGAGAAGACCGGCTTCAGGAAAGTGACAGCATTTCATTCCCTAAACTAACCAAATTAATGGTTCCGGCTGTAACAGCGGGTGAAAACCGCAGGCTGGCCGAATCCCTAAAGATGATTCGAAGCAAACGGGTTAACAGTCTTGTGGTTGTGGATAATCAAAATGTTTTTCAGGGAATTGCCACCGTCTGGGACGTCCAAAAAAATTACAAAAATGAAGAGTTAATGCTTAAAGATATTATGGATTCAAGCGTCGTGACACTTCAGCAAAATGATCCGGCGGAAAAAGCCTTCCAGCTTGTGAACGAATCTGTTTACGGCTTTGTTCCGGTTTTGGATGAACACAAAAACCTTTTGGGCATTGTGACCCGATCGAGTCTTGTAGAATATATGGTCGACGAGATCGTCGACTAATCAGGATAGGGGGTGTAGACGATTCTTAACTTAATCAGCAGCACGGCTGACGTTTTTGTAAACCGCTGGCCTACAATATGGAACTTAATTTTAGAGCATATGTATCTTTCGCTTATTTCGATTGCCATTGCGATTTTAATATCTGTTCCTTTGGGCATTTATTTAACCAGGCATCGGAAAATTGCCGATTCAATTATTGGGATTGCAGGAGTTTTTCAGACGATTCCAAGTCTCGCACTTCTTGTATTTCTCGTGCCATTCATCGGAACGGGACAAGTCCCTGCCATTATTGCTTTAACCGTTTATGGCTTATTGCCCATTCTCCGGAATACATATTTAGGCATTACTGGTGTTGAAAAGTCTGCCATCAACGCCGGGGTTGGAATGGGAATGACGAATCGGCAGGTCCTTTGGATGGTGGAGCTTCCATTATCTCTGAGTGTTATTATGGGCGGGATTCGTACGGCGACTGTATTAATTATCGGTGTCGCGACAATTGCAGGCCTCATTGGGGCTGGCGGTCTGGGGGATCTAATCTTCCGAGGACTGCAGACTTATAATACGGGCCTAATTCTGGCAGGTGCAATTCCATCTGCTCTATTAGCGATTATTTTTGACTATTTGCTAAAGCTGCTGGAGACAGATGTGACTCCGCAGGGGCTTAAACAAGGGCAGAAGACCAACCCAGCTTTGAGCCGCTGGAGAAAATGGGTTGTGACCGCATTAATATTAATCCTTCCTCTTTCCGCATTTGCTGCCCAGCTCGGCGAAACAGCCGGCGGCAAGGATACGATCACCATTACCGGGAAAAACTTCACAGAGCAGGAGATCATGGTTTATATCATGGGGCATCTGATTGAAGAGCATACAGATTTAAATGTGAAATATGAGTCCTTCCTGGGAGGTACCTCACCTGCATTTGAAGGCGTTAATAACGGAAATTATGATTTATATATGGAATATACGGGAACAGCCTTGCTGAGTATTTTAAAAGAAGAAATGATCAGCGATCCTGACAAGGTGTATGACCTTGTAAAAGAGCGCTTTAAGGATGATTATGATTTGGTCTGGCTTGAACCATTTGGGTTTAATAACACGTATACACTGACCATTCGAAAAGAAGATGCTGAAAGCTGGGGGGTAAAAACCATCTCAGATTTAGGCAGGAAATCATCGGAGCTGTCTCTAGGCTCAGAGCCGGAATTTCTGGAGCGTCCAGATGGATATCCCGGCCTTGTGGATACTTATGGGTTCGAATTTGGAGAAACGAAGGCCATGGACTCCGGCATTATGTACAGTGCCATCAAGAATGGAGAAGTAGATGTCATTGACGCCTTTTCAACTGATGGCCGCATACCGGCATTCAATCTGCAGGTCCTTGAGGATGATAAAAAATTCTTCCCTCCGTATTATGCAACACCTGTTATAAGGGCTGATACGCTGAAAGAACATCCTGAAATTGAAAAGGCATTGAGCATGCTTGCAGGTAAAATTGATAATGAAAAAATGCAGGAGCTTAATGCAAGAGTGGATATAGATAAAGAGCAATATGAAGATGTGGCAGTTGATTTTCTGAAAGAAGAAGGATTAATTGACTGATGCAAAAAGGACTGCGTTTTTTCGCAGTCCTTTTTAATATGAAGAAAGTCTTATCAAATAAGGAAAATGTAGGATATTTATTATTCAGAATATTAATTCTTTTAGCAGATTTACATCCTCCTGCTGAAAAGGCATGATAGAAATAATTCGGATACCGAATTAAAAAATCAGGGGAGGCTTAAAAATGAAGAAAAAATCATTATGGAAAGTACTAAGTTCAGCAGCGCTGGCGGCATCGATTCTAGTACCTCAAGTTAGCTTTGCTGAAGGAGCAAAGCCTGTGACAGAGGAAAATATATCAATTAGTGGCTTTGTAGATTATGAAGAAATGAAGAAAAAGCTGAGCCAGCTTGAAAAGTCATCGAATGGCCTGGTTCAGGTTGAGTCTGCGGGAAAAACAAATCAGGGGAGAGATATCTTTACAGCACGAGTGGGCCATGGGGATAAAGTAGTCCTGGTACAGAGTGAAATTCATGGCAATGAGAAGACTGGTACTGTCGCGTTGTTAAATATTCTTCAGCAATTAGGTTCAAGTCAATCAGAAGCTGCGAAAAGAATTAGGGAAGAACTGACGATTGTAGCGATCCCGATGATGAATGCCGATGGTTCCGAATTGGACAGGCGTGGTAATGTGATGACCTGGGAAGAAGTTCAGGAGAAGTTCCCTCAATTACATAGTGCACTGCCAACCTGGAATTATTACACACGCACCCTGCAGGGGGATGACTATGCAGCAGCTCCAGGATTTGATGTAAACCGTGACTTTAACCCCGACTTGAACTATGTTCCGAAAGCCGAAGACTTTCCGGGCAATTCGAGCACTCCAGGCTGGTATATCACACCTGAATCCCAGACAGTCCGGGATGTATATAAAGGTCTGCAAGAGGAGTTTGGAAATGTAGAAGTCTTTTTAGATCTTCATCACCAAAATTTCTATAAGATCGAAGGAACTGATGAAGACGTTACAATGTCCATCTCAGCAGATTTTATTCCAGATCCAAATTCTCCAGAGGGATCAAAATATAATCAATATGCGGAGAATTACCGATTTGATTTCTCCCGGCAGTTAAATGTAGCACTTTATGATGCACTTCAGGAAAAAGGCAATTCAGTGTTCACCAATATTTCTTTATATGACCAGGATTTAGACTTGCCTGGGACTGCATTGGGTTCCTTTGCCTTGAACGGAAGCGGGGTAGTCCTGTTTGAGGTAAAGGGGCAGACACAGAACTATGGCCAAAAGATGAAAGGTCAGCTGGTTAAGACTGTGGAAACTGGGGTTATGGGAATCATTGATGGTGTTGCAGATGGCAGTGTTTATGATTTGAATCCTGAAGAATATAATGAAATTCCTAATAGGGTGTCAATTCGTTAATAGTGCAGCTGAGGCTGGTTCCATTTGGAATCAGCCTCATTCTTACTGCAGGTGATCTGGTACACTATCAGTCGTTTCTTCTGCAACTTCTGTAAAAATATCCTCTTCATTTTCGGGAACCATATGGACAGAGAAGCCCTTGGCAAAGGCAGGTTCCAGTAGATGAATCAGCTGCTGGACATCAGCCTGAAGCTGAAGGAATTCCTTTTTCGTTACAGGCTGGGCTTCTTCTTTTAATTCATAGCCCACTTGTCCGTTTGGCTCCAGGGTTGCCCATCTTACATCGCTGATAACTGCAACATTATGCTGACGCAGTTTCATTTCAAGCTGGTCCACAGTAAACCGGAGTTTCCTCAGATTCTGTTCATTCAATTTTCCATCTTCTATGATAATTTTGGATTGACCAGTGATAAACTTCTCGAATTTGTCTGATTTCATTTGTGCATATTCCATAATAACTAAGGTAAGGACAAGGATGAGTCCTACTGCAAGAGTAGTCCAAATGCTTTCCCCTGAAACCGGTTCAATTAATAGAGAACCAATGCCAATCATGATTACTACCTGAGCTAATGTCATCTGTGAAATAGACTTTCTTCCAGCGATCCTTAATAACAATGTGCCCCCGATGACGACAAGGATTGAGTTCCAAATCCAATCGAATTCCACTCGTATCCCTCCCTATATACTATTATAGTCTTTCGCAAATAGAGCCTTCTAAAACTGTTAATGTCAATTTATCTAACAAAAAAGTGGGATTAGCTATTGTTACATACTTATTAAACGTGTTAATATCAAAATATTATAAAAATTTTAAAAAATGCATGACTGTCGGGGGGATATTTGTGATGAAGAAGATGTTAGCCATCCTAGCAAGCAGCACATTATTAATGCTGGCTGCCTGCGGATCAGGAAATGAGGAAACCAGCGGGGAAGTGTCAGAAAAGAAAACCGTAAAAATCGGGATCACGCAAATTGTTGAACATCCATCATTAGATTCTGCGAGAGAGGGATTTATTGCCGCACTGAAAGATGCTGGATATGAAGAAGGAAAAAATCTTAAAATCGACTTCCAGAACGCCCAGGGGGATATGAACAATAATATGTCCATCGCCCAGAACCTGGTCGCGGACAAAAATGATTTAATTCTGGCAATTGCTACTGCGAGTGCCCAATCGGTTGTGCAATCAACGAAAGATATTCCTATCCTTTTTACAGCTATCACCGATCCTGTAGGAGCTGAGCTTGTGGAAAGCATGGAAAAGCCGGGCGGGAATGCCACGGGTACCTCTGATACACATCCTGATGCCATCAAAAATACAATTGACTCTATCAAAACATTTGTACCTGATGCCAAAAAGGTGGGCATTATCTACAATGATGGGGAACCAAACTCAGTAGTAAATGTTAAGCATGCAAAAGAAGCTATCGAGGCAGCAGGCCTGGAAGCAGTTGAAACGACTATCTCAACTAGCTCCGAGGTGAAGCAGGCTGCTGAATCCTTAGTGGGACGTGCTGATGTATTCTACATCCCTAAGGACAATACAGTCGTATCTGCCCTTGAATCAGTGCTTAACGTAGCCAATGAAAAAGACATTCCAGCTTTTGTTGGGGAAAGCGATTCGGTTAAACGGGGCGGATTTGCTTCCTACGGCTTTGAGTATCATGATCTTGGATACTCTACAGGCCAAATGGCTGTTGATATTCTTGAAGGCAAAAAGCCGAGTGAAATTCCTGTCGGCTACCCGGAGAGCCTTGAGCTTGTGATTAACAAGAAAGCAGCTGAGGAACAGGGAGTTGCTTTGACAGAGGACATGCTGAAGGATGCTAAGGTGGTTGGGGAATAAATGGGTTGTTAAAAGATACAGCGATTCAGCTGTATCTTTTTTTTTGCTTAATGGACCCGAAATTTATTCCGGAAAATGATTCCAAAGAACTACATAATGTAGAAGGAGGATTTTAGGAAAATTAAGGGCTCAATAAAGCTTAATTAAAATCTATTTGAAAGGGTAATTTTACCTACAAAATACAATCGGGGGTTTGTGGATTAATAGGAATAAAACCACAGACATAATTCGACACGCCCGCATAAGCGATTTGACGAGTTTTGACTGCCATGATAGTAATAAATAGGTATAAAATTTATATTTCTAGAATTGATGAATAACAATAAATAGAAAAAGTTTATGAAAAAAATACCATTTAATGTTTAAGTGTCTTCAAATTGGGTATTAGTGGGTATAAATAACTGTTTTGTTATTTTTTGCAAGTAAGTAATTGACCTTTCGATTGTGTATTTTTACAATAATAGTAACCTATTGAAAAGGAGAGATTTGAATGTCAGGAGTTATTCGCGTTACACCAGCAGAATTAGTAGGCATGTCTAACCGTTATAATGGAGAAAGCAGCCAGGTTGGGGATCAGATTGTCCGTTTGGATAATATGATTCGTGAACTGGAAGGTGCATGGGAAGGGGAAGCAAGCAGAGCATTTGCTGAACAATACCAATCTTTAAGACCTTCATTTGTTCAAATGCAGCAATTATTAGAGGATATTTCTGTTCAGCTTAATAATACTGCAAGAGCTCTTGAAGATGCTGATAACCAGATCGCCGGCCAAATCCGCGGTTAATTTTATCTGAATCAATAAGTGGAGAAGGAGCGCTGCATTCACAGGATGAAAAGCGCTCTTTTTTTGGTACTAAATTAGCAAATTTTCACTTTGGTAATTTGTCTAGCGCAAGCAGCCTGCCCCCTCGAGGTGTCAGGGGTGATCGAGGCGCTTCCGCTTTTCTAGTGAGGTGTTGAATATGTACATAGAATTAACAATTGATTTAAAACATTATGAAGTTGAACCTTTCGATCTCCGTCTATCTAACTATCACTCTGTTAAAAAAGTAGTTGATATTGTTTGGCAAGCTAAGTCTATTCCTCAGCCGCCCCGGGAAGGATATTGGGTCAGAATTCCCAACAAGCAAATTATTCTGTCAGGAAACGATAAGCTGGCAGAAAAGGGGATTACCACTGGGGACCGTTTCGAAATTTTATAAAGGAGCATTTAAAAATGTCAGAAAAGAGTCAAACCTACCTTGAAGAGCAGCTTGAAGCGGTTGTCGAAACAGATCATCAATCCCTAACCATTCTTTTTCAAAGAGAAAAAATTAAAGCTGATGCTGCTGAGGAATTGGAATTGCTCCAGGCAATGGAATCAGCTATAAAAAGGGATATCCATTTAACAGAGGATGAACTGCGCCTCGTCCTGCAAATTCCCTCAAATTACTTAACCTTTTCCAAATTAAAAAAGAAAGACCAGAGAAGCAGATGGATTTTTTCTTCGCAGCTTCTAAAACTTGTGAAAAGTCATCCATATTCCAGGATGCATCTCGTTATTTGTCCTGAAAACATTGTGGCGGATGAAAGCCTGTCACCGCATTTGCTTCATTATGGTGTGAGTGAAAGCCTTCCGCCTTATGAAACCAATCAGGAAAAACTCTGGATGGAATTGAAAGCGACCATCGCAGCTGCTGTAGATGGAAATCGCTCCTTCCGGGATTACCTCAAACTTCATGAAACCATTGAACTGTCGCCTGCAGCGGCAAGTGTCATCAAGGCCAAGGATGAAAATGAATTGTCAGACATCATCCGGACTAACATAGAAATGCTTGAAAAGAAAGATAAGGAATATGCTAAGGTTCCGCAGAAAAAGTGGAAAGCAACCAGGTATTCGGCGTGGGGTCTGCTGATTGCTTTAGTGCCTTTCGTTGCTTTCAGCCTATATTCCCTTATCTTTACTCAGCCAAAACAGGCAGCTTTTATTAACAGTCAGGAGCATTTTCTGAAAAGCCAGTATAGCGATGTCGTTTCCGAGTTATCCAATTATGATATTGATCAGATGCCAAGAGTCGTACAGTACGAACTGGCACAGTCTTACATAATAAATGAAGCATTGACAGAAGACCAAAAAGAGAATGTCCAAAATACGATCACCCTGCAGACGGATCCCCTATACTATCATTACTGGATTCATATTGGGAGGGGAGATGCCAAGGAGGCTCTCGATATCTCCCGGGATCTTGAGGATCGGGACTTAATTCTGTTCGCATTGCTTAAATACCGTGAAGTTGTCAAAGCAGATGATAGTTTTGAATCCGATGAAAAACAGCAGAAAATCGACGAAATTCAAGCAGAGATTGATGAGTATATAGAGGAACAGAAAGCTCAGGAGGAAGAGGAGCAGCGTCTTCAGGAAGAGCAAAGCAGCAGCGGAGATAATGAACAGACAGTAAAGCAGGAGTCAGAACAAAAAGCTGCTGAAGAGCAAAAGCCTGCAGATGCAAAGGCAGCTGAAACCTCTGCTGAAAAATCTGCTGAGAAGAAGGAAGAGGCAGAAAAGACAAAACCTAATTAAGATAGACAGGAGGTGGAGAGATGGAACAGTTATGGTTGTTTTACAGCGATTACTGCCAGCAGCTGTCTATGCCAATTGAAAAAAGTGGAAGGATCACTATTGGTCCTGACCTGGAACAGCTGGTGACAATAAGGGAGTTTCCTTTTACAAAAGGAATTATGTCAATAGAAAAGCACGACAGCTTCTATGAAGTTAAGCAAAATGAGTCGGTTCTCGGAAAGCTGAACGATGGAGAACCCTTTCAGATAAATGATGAAGGGAAAACCCTGACGATAATAGGAACCTCTGAAGCTATTAAAAGTCAGACCTACTATTCCGGCTATAAAAGGGAAATAGAGATATCCTCTGATAACCCGGAAGCATCCATTTATAAAAAGCACGGCATTTTAATGGATGCGAGTCATTCTTTTGACCTGATAAAAACAAATAAGGGCTGGATGGCAGAGCCGGGTTCAGGACAGCTTTATATAAACGGCAAAAGAGTTGAAGAGAGGACCTTCCTTGAAATGGGAGATGTGCTTTTCTTTCCATTCATGTCTATACGAATAATAGAAGAGGATCTTTTCCAGATTGATAGCTTTGAAGGGTATGAGTCAAAGCTCCCGATTACCATCAGGCCGCAATCAGAGATGGCAAAGAAATATCCGCTCTACCGGAGAACGCCAAGGATGATCTATGAGATGCCGGATGAGAAGGTCTCCCTGTCCTTTCCGTCACAGGAGCCGGATGATTCAGGCAGGGGATTATGGCTGATTATCATGCCGCCTCTGATTATGCTGATCGTGATGGGCATCGTGGCTTTAATTCAGCCAAGAGGGATTTTTATTATCATTTCAATGGTCATGTTCATGACTACTTTAGTGACATCCACAGTTCAGTACTTTAAGGATAAAAGCAATCAAAAAAAGCGGAAAGAGCGCAGGCATCGAGTGTATACAGCCTACCTGGAAGAGAAGCGAAAAGAGCTGCAGGCATTATCTGATCAGCAGAAGCATGTTCTGGAATTCCACTTTCCGTCTTTTGAGAAAATGAAATATTTTACGGGCCATATATCCGACCGGATTTGGGAACGGCCTCTGCAGAGCTTTGACTTCCTTCAATTCAGACTGGGTACCGGAAATGTGCCTGCGAGCTATGAAGTTAAGGTGAGCTCAGGGGATATGGCAAACCGTGAAATCGATGATCTGCTTGAACAGTCACAGCAAATGGAGAAAGTGTATAAGGAAGTTAGAAATGTGCCTGTGGTGGCTGACCTTGCAAAGGGGCCAATCGGGCTGATCGGAAAAGAGCCGGTTGTTAAAAATGAGATACACCAGATCATTGGGCAGCTGGCCTTTTTCCACAGCTACCATGATGTGCGGTTCGTATTTATTTTTAATGAAAAAGAATATAAAAAATGGGAATGGCTCAAATGGCTTCCGCATTTCCAGATGCCGCATGCACATGCAAAAGGGCTGATTTATAACGAACAAACGAGGGATCAGCTGCTGTCTTCCCTTTATGAAATCCTGCGTGAAAGGGATTTGGATGAAAATAAAGAGAAGCAGGTGTATTCACCTCATCTTGTGTTCATCATAGCCAATCAGCAGCTAATTGCAGATCATGTGATTCTGGAATATTTGGAGGGTGACCACTCCAATATGGGAATCTCCGTGATCTTTGCAGCAGACTCAAAGGAAAGTCTTCATGATAATATTCAAACCCTTGTCAGATATGTCAATCAGGAAGAAGGGGACATTCTGATTCAGGACAAAAAAGCCGTGAGCGTCCCATTTAAGCTTGATGCTCATCAGAAGAAGGGAAATGAGGAATTTTCCCGTCTGTTAAGAACGCTTGATCATCAGGTTGGAATGACCAATTCCATTCCAAATAGCGTTTCCTTCCTGGAAATGATGAAAGTAAAAGAAGTAGGGAAGCTTCCGATCAAAGAGAACTGGCTTGCGAAAGAGTCTTCCAAATCTCTGGCGGTTCCAATCGGCTTAAAAGGAAAGGAAGACCTGTCGCTTTTGAATCTTCATGAAAAGGCGCATGGCCCGCACGGTCTGCTGGCTGGGACAACGGGATCGGGTAAGAGTGAATTTCTGCAGACGTATATTCTTTCGCTTGCTGTTCACTTCCATCCCCACGAGGTCGCTTTCCTGCTGATTGACTACAAAGGCGGAGGCATGGCCCAGCCGTTTAAGAACATGCCGCATCTTCTGGGTACGATTACGAATATTGAAGGCAGCAAAAACTTCAGTTCAAGAGCGCTTGCCTCTATCAAAAGTGAATTGAAAAGGCGGCAAAGGCTTTTTGATCAATATCAGGTAAATCATATCAACGATTACACTGACCTTTATAAAAACAATATGGCAAAGGAGCCTCTGCCTCATCTGTTTTTGATTTCCGATGAGTTTGCGGAGCTTAAAAGTGAAGAACCGGAATTCATCAGAGAGCTTGTCAGTGCTGCGCGAATCGGCCGGAGCCTGGGAGTACACTTAATTCTGGCCACCCAAAAGCCAGGCGGTGTCATTGACGAACAGATCTGGAGTAATGCCCGTTTCCGTGTGGCTTTAAAAGTTCAGGACACAGATGACAGCCGGGAGATCATTAAAAACGGCGATGCCGCTGCTATTACCGTAACCGGACGCGGCTATCTGCAGGTCGGCAATAATGAAGTCTATGAACTGTTCCAATCTGCATGGAGCGGGGCCCCTTATTTGGAGGACTCTTCTGAGACAGAGGATGAGATTGCAATCGTAACCGACCTTGGGCTTGTGCCATTATCAGATGTAAATTCACGCCAAGGGAAGAAAAAAGGCGGAAAGACAGAAATTGAGGCAGTGGTGGAAGAAATTGAAGCAGCACAATCCTCGATGGGCATTAAGAAACTTAGAAGTCCATGGCTTCCTCCTCTTGAAGGGCGCTTAAGCAGAAAACTTTATCGCGCTGAGGAGAATAATGAAATTCATTTAGGAATGGTGGATGAGCCTGAGAAGCAGAGCCAGTATCCATTAAGCTATCAAATCATAGAGGATGGAAACGTAGGGGTGTTCGGCTCATCAGGTTATGGAAAATCCCATACGATTATGACACTGCTGCTCAGCATTGCCGAAAAGCGGTCTCCTGAAGAAGCACATTATTATATTTTCGATTTTGGCAATGGTTCACTCCTTCCGTTAAGGCAGCTGCCGCATACGGCCGATTTCTTCCTGATGGACGAAGAACGAAAAATTGAAAAGTTCATGAATCTGATCAAGGATGAAATTGCCCGCAGGAAGCTATTATTCCAGCAGCAGGAAGTCAGCGGAATTAAGATGTACAATTCGATGAGCAATGAAAAATTGCCGCTCGTCTATATTACATTTGATAACTTCGATTTAGTAAAAGAGGAAATGCAGGAGCTTGAAACGCAAATTAATCAGATTGCCAGGGATGGACAGTCACTCGGCATCTATATGATTTTCGCTGCGACCCGGATCAATTCAATCCGGCAGTCGCTCATGAATAACCTCAAAACAAAAGTCGTCCATTATCTGATGGACAGCAGCGAGGCCTACTCCGTTCTTGGAAGAGTTCCGTTCGCACCTGAGCCTATACCGGGAAGAGCCATTATTAAAATGGAAGAGGCTTATTTTTCACAGGTATTCCTGCCGGCAGAGGGCAAGGATGATTTCGAGATCATAGAATCGATCCGGGCCGACATTCAGGAACTGAAGGAGAAATACAAGAACTGCAGTCAGCCTGAAGAGGTGCCGATGCTTCCGGCAGAGCTTAATACGATTAACTTTACCCGTTACACTGCGGGAGAGACCCAGCCAGGACTTGTACCAATTGGCCTTGATGAAGAATCCGTCAAACCTGTGTATGCAAACTTCAATAAAACCAAGCATTGCATTATCCTTGGGCAGGCCCAAAAAGGAAAGACAAATGTTCTTAAGCTCATGATCAATCAAATGCTGGCTCAGGGTGCTGAATCCATCGGTATTTTCGATTCCTTTGACAGAGGATTATCATCCTATGCCAGTGAGGAAAAGTCAGTCTATATCGAGACAAAGGAACAGATCAGCGATTGGGCAGCAAAGGCGGAAGAACAGTTATCCCTTAGGGAAAAAGAATATCTTAATGCAATCCAGCATGGCAATACAGATATAGAGTTTTCGCCGATTGTGCTGGCTGTGGATGGATACTCCCGTTTTGCACAGACATTGGATAACAGCCTGCAGGAAAGAATGGCAAGGCTGATGAAAAACGGAAGCCATCTTGGCTTTAGTGTCATCGTTACAGGCAGCAATAATGAACTGACGAAAGGATACGATTCCTTAACGGCAGAAATCAAACAGATCCGCCAGGCAGTCGTTCTGATGAAAAAATCAGAGCAGACGCTCTTTACCCTTCCATACGACCGGAAAGAGGCGGAGATTCAGCCGGGATATGGTTATTACGTTATAAACGGAAAGGAATTAAAAATTCAAATTCCTTTATGTGCACTGAAAGGAAGGTCTTAGCATGACAGCCAAAACAAAATATATCGTGAAAATGGTTTTGGTGATGCTTCTGATTATCGCCGCGCCAGCCATCTTTTTTGGCTCCATTGGCGATAATCCTCTGCTGGTCAGGGAGAATGCCACAAGAACCATAGCTGTTGTAAATGAAGATACAGGCGCTGACAAGGAAGAAAAGTCACTTGATTTTGGAGAGGAAATTACATCGATCCTCGAAGACGGCTCACAATATGAGTGGACTGTCATCGGCAGAAGTGCTGCAGAAAATGGCTTGAGAAATACCAAGTATGATGCAGTTGTCTATATTCCTTCCAATTTTTCGAAGAACATCATGTCCTATGAAAGCCAGCAGCCTGAAAAAGCAAATTTTGAATATACCGTTCAGAACCAGCTGAACTCACTGAACCGGGAAAAGGTTCTGCGCGAGATCCAGACAGCCACCAACCGTGTGAATGGAAAGATTTCAACCTTGTACTGGACCTATGTATCACAGGACCTGGAAAATGTGAAATCCCAGTTCGATACCATTTTACAAAAAGAAATAGACTTCCAGAATGCCATGCTCGCTTTCTATAAGCCCAGCTCAAAGAACCTGGCAGCGGAAATCGAACAGCAGCGCAATATGCTGGAGAACATTCAGTCGACAGTGAAGACTACTGCGGAAAGCACTGCCGATGGCGAAAATAACCTCGGCCAATTTGAAGAGAACCTTGGCTCGTTTATACAGTTTGTAGATCAGTACAAAGAATACCAGGATAATCAGCAAAGTATCCTTCAAAAAATGCAGGATGAAAATGTAGTCGATATTCAAGCTGTTGCGGGACAAAAGATGCCAGCTTATATGGGTGCTCTTAGTGGTGACTTGACTGAGGGAAAACAGGACTTGGATAGTGGAATTGCGAGTGTGGAAAAGCAGCTGGAAGAGAATAGCCAGGTGTTTGGGGATCTATCAGAAATCCGAAACGCACAGGTAGATCGGCAAATTACTGAGCAATTTAGTGCACTGGATAAATATTTTGAAGAACAAGAAAGAACTTCTTTTGAAAAGGCTGCTGAAAGAATTAGCTCATTAAAAGGAGAGCTATCTGACGGAACGCAGCCGGAGAACCCTGGCACAGGTGCAGCTTCTGACAAAGTTACAGGCGTGGCTTCTGATAAAGTTACAGGTGGGGCTAAGACTAACACACTAACGGCAGCGAGCATAGAGTATCCAACTGTACCTGGTATGGCAGAGGAAAGAAAAGAGATATTGAGTATCGAAAAAGAGATTACAACTTTGAAAGATTCTTTAGAGACAATTGAAGGTACAAAGCCGGAACAAGTTGTATCTGCTTTGACTATCCTGCCAACTTTATCACAGCGTCTAATAGCTGTGGAGCAAAAAATGGCAACAATAGATTCAGGAGAGAATCCGCTGCAAAAAGTAGTCGAGGAACTCAAGGCTAATAATGCTGAATTAATTGAGGAACTTACCAATTTAGATAAAGTTTATAAAAACTTACAAGAAGAAAATAAAAACTTACAAGAAGAAAATAAAAACCTTTTAGACCAGCTAGGAGTTTCTGTGAGTTTTGATTCCATGATTACGCTCATTGAGGAGAAGGAGCAAAAACTAATTGATCTTGGATTTAATCCAGAAGCTTTTGACCTAAATATTAACAATACTAAACCTGTAAAAATGATGGAATATTACGCTTCCCTTATTCAGTATGAAGATTTAATAAATAATTCTTACAGTCAAAATCCAGATAAGCTGGAAGAGCTTGTACAGAAGTTAAACACTATTGTAGCTGTAAATGAGGAAGAACAAAAAGCTAAGGATGACCTAAACACAGCATTATTATCATCTCAGGATACGCTAACAGATTTTGAAAACCAGTTTATGGCATTCTTTAAAGAGTACAATGAAAAAATTAATGCACAGCAAAAAGCCATTGATACAGATTTATCTGCTCTCCAAGAAAACGCAAATTCAGTAAGGGAGCAAATTCAAACATCCTCAACGAATACGCCAGTTCCTGTAGATAGCATTGACGGAACTACCGTTATGGTCAAACAGGAAGGAATCAGCCAAAGAATGCTGATGATTAATGATCTTGTTGGATCCATCGGAGAAAACCAAAGTAATATCGTGTCCTATACAAACGAGCTGGAGCAAAAGGTGCAAAGTGTCCAGCTGGATGCGGATACACTGAATTCCAAATGGGGCTCGAACGTAGAGACAACTCAGATGTTCCGGGATGATATTTACAATCTTCTTGGAAACACCTATGTGAATGGCCAAAAGAATGGTCCGGTATACGAACAATTATCCAGTCCGCTTCAAATCAGCGGAGAAACAGCTGCCAAGAAAGAAGAAAGCAAGCTCCCGCCGGTTGTTGTATTGGCCATTGTCCTGCTCAGCAGCTTAATGATCGGATACTTCAGCCATTATTTCAAAAATGCGCCGATGCTTGTCCATGCTTCCATGTTTGTGCTGCTGAATCTTATTGTCGGTCTGATTATCAGCATATTCGGCCTCAATATTTACTCAATGGAACAGGATCGCGCAATAGAGTGGACCATTTTCACCATATTGCTGCTGACGGCAGCCTCAGCCATCGTACTGGCAGGGTTCAAGATCGGCAATCTGGCAGGATGGATTTTGAGCGTAGGTCTCATCGCCTTCTTCATCAGTCCGTTCCTTGCGCTTACAGCACCGAATATTAACTATGAAGACCCAATGTCCAAGGTATATATGTCCATTCAGTATGACTCACAAACCCTGTTTATTCCGGCCATCCTCATACTACTTGGCATTATTGCCTTCCTTGCTATCATTCCATTTGCAGTCCGGTCTATAAAGGACCTGCGCACAAAGAGGGATGAGGACCAAGCTTATGAAGCTTAAAAGAATTATTAAAATCATTCTGTTGATTCCGGCGTTTTGGCTGATAGCTGGCCAAAACGCCGGGGCGACTCCTGACTTTAATAACTTGACTCCGAATACCTATGAAAAAAAGGAATTCAAAGAGAATACCGATTACCTCCATGAAAAATCACTTTATGAAAATAAGAAGCAGATTCCCGAGGAACAAAAGGATCTTACTTTTACAAAAAAGAACCTGGATCCTTTGAAGGAAGTGAAGGAGAAGCTGTTCGACGGCGGTGAAACCACTACTAATACCATCACCGCAAAAGCGGACCAGCTTCAGCTTTTTTCCGATTCGAAACAGGAAAGCTTTTTCAAGGCGGAGGATCAGGTACCCGCAGAACAAGATAACAAATTAATGATTCTTTATATTATTCTGCTTGTCATTGCCATAGGTGTGATTATGGGATTCCTCATTCCGAGGATGGCGAAGCAGCCTGACAATTAAATAATTCCCGTACATGTCTCCGGTTTGGAGACATGTACATAATTACTGCTACCAAATTCTTCAGCAAACTCCTCTCAAATAACTGCCCTCTAAAAATAAATAAAGAATTAGGGATGTAAGAAATAACGAGACTCTAAATAAAAAACTTTTAAAAATGAGGTGTCAAAATGAACTCATCACATGTAAGAGCACTGGCAAGGGTATTTCAGACAGCTTCAGATGATATTAAAACAGAGGAATTCAAACTAAAGCAAAGTGTCCAAAACCATGCAGACGAATGGAATGGAAAAGCCCGGGACAAATTTGATTCTGCACTGGAAGAAGCGGGCGTCCTCTTTCAAAGGCACTCTGATAACCTTTATAATATCAGCCGTGAATTGGAAAGCGCTGCAAATGAAGTTGACAGAGTCAGAGAAGAAATTGAAAGACAAAGAGAATTAGAGAGATTGGCCAGACTTAAAGCGGATTGAAGAATATAAAGAATGGATGGGTTTTTTATGTCTAATAATGAAGAGAAGAAAAAAGGTTCATATGACAAGAGTAAGACATATGATGACGGATGTGCGCCAGGGTGTGTTGATCTTTTTTTATTGCCAATACAAGTTTTTATAGCAGGCTATCAGATAATAAATTTATTTTAATTTAAAATTAGCAATTAAATCATAAAAGAAGAGAGGTTTTGAAATGGGAAATGAAATTTCTGTAAATCCAGATCGCCTGGAAGACCTGGCAAATGACTTGGTTACTCGTTTGTCCAGAATTGAAGACGAATACAGAAATCTCCATATGGAACTTGCAGAGTTAATCAATAGCGCTCCGGCGGAATATAGGCATTGCTTCTATCATGTAGGAGATCCATGGGGTACTGGTAATCAGCTTACCGGGCAGCTTAGTGAAATGGAAATTGACCTGCGGATGGTGGCAAATAAATTTGCTGATGCAGATAATCTTGTAGGTAAGTTATATAAGTTGTATGAGCAGTATGGGGCCGTAACAGCTCTTGGAGCATTGATGACAAAACAGCTTGCTTTTTATGGGTTGGGGTTTACTCAATTTATAAAGAATGCTGATGGTGTATTCACCTATAAACATATGGCGGCCCTTCAACAAGTAACAGATAAAATTGATGAAACTAAAAAGTTAAGAACGATGACAAGAGGATTCCTGAGTCCACTATATTTGAAAAGTAAGTATAAAGATGTACCGCTTGCGGATTTGGTTCATAAAAAGATTGCTAAATACTTGCCGGATGATGTGGCGAATTTTACGAGTAGCTCAAGGGCATTTTTGGATGAAATTAAATATAAAACTTTTAATCCCACTACGTTTAAATCTTTCGTTAGTACGGGTGCCAAATTTGCTAAAACAAATGCATTAAGTACAGTTGTTTTAACCGGTGCAATGGAAGTCGGAGGAATGGGGCTTAAAATTTCAGAGAACTATGCTAAGTACGGAAATAACCCCGATGTTTTGAAACGTGAAAATGCTAAAGCAATTGGTAATGCTGTAAATAATACAGTAGCTATCTCGGGAGGAGCAATTACAGGTGCAGTAATAGGGGGAGCTTTAGGTAGTTTAGCTGGTCCCGTTGGAACAGTTGTTGGTGCAGCTGCAGGTTCATTCGTTGGTGGAGTTATTGGAGAGAAAGCTGCTAAATTAACTGCTGGAATTGCTGAAAAAGGTGCTATCCTTATTAAAGAGCCTTTGCACCATGGAGTCGAGTTTTTTAAAGATGGGTTTGAGAAAGCTGGAAAAGCTGTTGAAGCAGCAAATAAAGGTATTGATGTTGTTAATAAACAAATTAAAGAAACAATGTCCGATCCGGTAGGGAAAATTAAAGATATTGGAAAAGGATTGTCAAAGGCAAAGGAGACAGCTGGATCTTTAATAGATGGAGCAAAGGGATTTTTAGATAAAAAATTATCTTTTTTTTAAGGAGGCAATATGAGTACCATTCAACTAAGTATAGAAGAATTAATCTTTGCATTTTATAGTGAAGGGCTATATGAAGAAGGAATATCTATGAAAGAGACATACTTTCCTTCACTCCAAGATTCCGAATTGAAGTTACTGCTTGAGTTTGCAGCTCGCTCTTTGCTGGCAAAAGATATGGTGGTAGAGGTTAATAATCAATATAGATTAAAAGAAGACTATAAGTCTTATATTAATATTCTTAGTAATGCGGAGAAGACGGTTAAAGCTTCTAGATTTAATTTAAAGTTCGAAGGGGAAGAGAACATATCCTTTCATTTTGGGAATGGGGAAGTTTATCTTCATAAGTTATTGCATGACCATCAAGTACATTATATTTCAAAATCCACTCCAAAAGATATGATACCAAGTATTAAAAATTTCTTCGATATTAGCCAGCTGCCTTTACATGATGAAGTGCTTTTTAGTTTGAAGAATGAAGAATTTGAAGAATTCTTAGGTGATATGAGTGAATCAGATTCATTGTCGGAATCTACTGCTCAAAAGTGGGAAAATAGAGTTAATGGTTCATTCTCATTTGAGTTTTTAAAAGATATTTCCAATAGAAAAGGCAGAATGGACAGTTTACTTAGTCTTGGATATGATTCTGCAAAAAATCCTGATTTAATTGATCTAATTTTTATTGTTCCTGGGAAAGTGGACTTCTGGATGATTTCAAGAGACGATAATCTTGATTTAAATGTTCAAAGGGCAGACGAGACATCTATTAGTAACCTATTATTTAACAATTCTGTCCAAGGAGGGATTCCTCTTGTCCATGATTGAGAAAAAAGGAGAACCTGTATTAATAAAAGGTTCTAAGTTCATGTATGTATGGATGTTTTTGGCTACAGTAGGATTTTTACTTGCATGTATCTTCTTAATTATACATGGACTGAAATTCAATTCTAAATATTCTTTCCTCTATCTTGGCGGAGGAATCGTATTAACTCCCTTCTATCTTTATTTAACTATTTGGAGCCTGCCTGGATTAATGCCAGGAAGGGTTTTGTTTAGAATATTCCCGGGAGAAAAGGGAACAGTTAATGCTAAAAAAGATATGGTATCTATAAGTAATATTCGCAGTATCAATTTAGTCAGAAATCCATTAAATTTAATCAACGACATTGTTATTGATACATTCAATGATAAAAAGATAAAAATTAGAACGTATAATCTTCTTGGGGACTTAGATTATGAAATGATTGTAGATCAATACATTTATCCATATATGACTGAAAATGCAAAAGAGGTTTGGGACAGAAAGGTAGATCTTGAACGTCTTCGTAAAGTGGCAAGATACGAGAGAAAAGAGCCTAAAATTGAATAAAAATTAATTGAATCGATCAAACAAGTCTTCTCAAAGGAGAGAGCTTTCTCAGGGGGCGATCTATCGATGATTCAAAATAAAGATTACTCCATAAAGGTGAAGGGATCAAAAATTTATTATGTGCTAATGTCTCTTGCTACTGCAGGTTTTTTAATAGCATGTATCTTTCTAATTGTTCACGGATTGAAGTTTGACTCTAAATATTCTTTATTCTATCTTGGCGGTGGAATAATTTTCACTCCTTTTTATCTATATATCACTCTTTGGAATTTACCAGGCCTAATTCCGGGTAAAACCTTGCTGACTATTATCCCCGGAGAAAATGGACTGATTAAATCAAAAAAAGGCATTGTTCCAATTAAGGATATTCGAAACATTGATCTTGTAAGGAATCCATTAAATTTAATTAATGATATTGTTATTGAAACTTTCAATGATAAAAAGTTTAAAATTCGCACGTATAACCTGATTGGTGATTTTCGCTATCAGATAATAGTTGACCAATTTATATATCCTTATATGACAGAAAACGCTAGAAAAGTTTGGGATCGAAAAATAAACCTGGAGAGCCTTCGGCAGCAGGCTAATTATGAGAGGCAAGAACCAAAGGCTGAATAACGTCTATGTGTGAAACTCTCTTTCTCTGCCGGGTCCAAGGGGTGAGTATAGTTTGTCAATGATTCAGAATAAAGGTGACACGGTAATCATAAAAGGTTCTAAGTTCATGTATGTTTGGATGTTTTTGGCTACAGTTGGATTTTTGCTTGCATGTATCTTCTTAATCATTCATGGACTCAAGTTTAATTCTAAATATTCATTTCTCTATCTTGGTGGAGGAATTGTTTTCACTCCCTTCTATCTTCATTTGACTTTTTGGAGCCTGCCTGGATTAATGCCAGGAAAGGTTTTGTTTAAAATAGTTCCGGGTGAAAAGGGAACTGTTAATGCTAAAAAGAAAACGATATCTATAGGTAATATTCGTAATATCAATTTAGTCAGAAATCTTTTAAACCTTATAAACGATATTGTTATTGAAACCTTAGATGGTCAAAAAATAAAGATTCGCACCTATAATCTCTTGGATGATGGTGATTTTCAGGTGATTGTAGATCAATACATTTTTCCTTATATGAATGACAATGCCAGGAAAGTATGGGATCGGAAAATCGACCTCGATAAGTTAAGAGAAGAAGATAACTATGTCAGGCAGGAACACAGGATTGAGTAAAGCTTATCTGAGTATTTTTGATTTTAACTTTGAATATTGGAACTGTGAAGAGCAGCTCTTTAAGGGTCACCCCTATAAAGAGCTTTTGTTTTGAGATCAGCCGTCTCTCCCTATCGGAAGGAGAATAATATGAAAAATTTAATCGCCTTTACTGCAGTATTTCTAATATGGACATTAATTTCTTTAATGCTGACTGGGATAGATATTCCAATTCCAAGCTCTTATATTGCTCTAATGATTACAGCAAATGCTGTTTTTGCCTTTTTCTCTATTTTTGTTCAAAAACTAGTTATTACCCTCTATGAAGTAAATGTGTATGAACAGCCTAGGACTTTCCTTGACTATTGTTTTAAATATATTGCTATTATCACTTCAGGTGTGAATTACCATATTCAGCATATGTTAAATAGGCTTCCTATTATTCTTAATAAATTGGCATCTATATTTTTCTTTCTCTTTCTTATCTTTACAGGCTTCGGTCTGGTGGCTGTTTTTAACTAATACAAGTCGTTAATAACCGGGAGAGGGGGAGAGATTTTGACTGCAAAAGGAAAGCAAAAGAAATTCCTATTTAACAGAGGGTTTTTATTTTTTTGGAAAAGTAATTTGGTGTTGTTTTTAGCTATCTTATTTCTCTATATAAACAAATCGAGCTGGAGTGAAGAAGGCTCAGTTCTCCTGGTTTTGGCTCTAATGTGGGAAGCGCTCATTTTATTATTATCCATAATTGAGGGTGTAAAGGCCAAAAGGGCTGAGTCTCTGAAACTTTAAGGGATAATGTACGTATGTAAATTTAGAGTTAAAGAAACAAAGAGGAGGACCCCCATGCCAAAGAAAAGCCCCATCACCATATTAATCGTATTACTAACCAGCTTCCTATTCCTCTCAGCCTGCAGCAGCTCTGAAAGCAATTCCGAAGCCAAAGCGGAGAAAAAGGAAGAAGACAAATATGAAAAATTGGTTAAAGAGAAAAACAAGGAACTTGAGCTCGAACCCCTTGAGCTGACTTCTTACAGCGAGGAAGTCGGGGCAGCTCTGAAGAATCCGGAGTATAAGGAGTTTGCTGCAAATGGCAAGTTGGCTGTGCAGGGAGAGGTTGAGAAGTACTCTGATCTCAAATCAGACTACGCCTGGATCAAGGTTCGTTCCACAGAGGAGGGACCGGCAGGGAATGATCAGGAATACTACGCACCCATCAAAGAAGGGAAGTTCAAACAGAATATCCGGTTATTTAATGGGGAAGGCGAGTATAAGGTAACAGTTCAGCTTCCAAGCACGGATAGTGAAAATTATTATTATGATCTTGCCTCGTTCACTGTACACAATGTGAATCAGGATACAGAGCGCGATGTAACGTTTACTCCGTTTGGCCAGGAAGCAGAGCTGACTTTGGACATTGAATCAAGCTATCTAAAAGGCAATGAAGTATTCAAGTTAAAAGGGGAAGCAGGAAGTCTGACAGACGGCGATACAATCATGCTAAAGCTGAATAAGGAATCGGAAATGTGGAAGCATGTCATTTCGCTGAAAGAAGGCAAGTTCTCTTATGATGTGCCGTTATTCTATGGAAAAGGCCTGCACAAGCTTGAGGTGCTCGTTCCTGACAAAGAGCGGGAAAATTACTATCAGACAGCCACAACCATTTTAATAGACAACGAGTCTGATAGGACGATGAGCCCAATTGAATTTTCTAAAACATATGAGGAGCGGGGAGTGGCGCTTGAATACCCGCAGTATGGCGGTGAGAAGTCTAACGGTGTCTTTTCTGTAAAAGGAAAAATTGATCCGCAGGCAGAATTCGGTCCTGAAACAGATCATATTTACATTACGACTAAAAAAGGTGAAGACGAAGCACTGGATGTTATCCCTGTAAAAGATTTCACGTTTGATGATTCTTTTTATTTAAGGTTTGGTCCTGGCACATATGAAGTCACACTAAGTGTGCCGGAAATTAAGGAAGAGAACAGTGATTATTTCCGCTTTTATGGATTTGCCAAATTTGAGGTGGAGTCAACAGGCGAGGATAAGCGGGACCTGCTTCCTTCAAGAGGCGTTCAGTCCGATGCGCCGCAGATTACCGAATTGGCGCAAGAGCTGACAGAGGGCGTTAGCAGTGAAAGGGAAAAGGCGAAGGCCATCTATGATTATGTCGCTAAAACCGTTTCATATGATGTAAATAAGCTCGAAACAGATGACTTCAGCTGGGATGATAGTGCGCTCAAGACACTTGATTCCAAAACGGGCGTCTGCCAGGATTATTCTTATCTGGCCATTGCGCTGCTTCGGGCCAGCAACATGGAAGCCCGCTTTATTGAAGGAACTGCTTTCGGCGGATTCTGGCCGCAGAAGCATGCATGGGTGGAAGTGAAAGTGGATGGAAGCTGGCTCACGATGGATCCTACATGGGGAGCGGGTTACATTAAGGATGATAAATTCGTGGCAGCTTTCAATGAAAAATACTTTGATCCGAATCAAGCAGAGTTTGAAAAAACTCATAACCGTACAGGTGTATCATACTAAACTGCAAAAAGTCATGGGGCTTTGTCCTGTGGCTTTTTTTTCTTCTCTCTCTCTGCCAAAGGAATGGAAATTAATTCGAAATACCCTTTAACAAATATTATGAAAATTATAAAGTAAAATTGACTGGATTTCCGTCCGGATCTCCGTTAAGGAGGAAATAGCTTGATAAAACAAATGGCAGGAGTGATCTTTTGTATGATGCTGATTTTCCCTGGTATGGTGAAGGCTGGCGGCTTTGGCGGTGATGACAGCGGGACTCCGGGTTACTGGTATGCCGGAGAATCACCTTCAAGCATTGACCCTTCCAAATCACCTCTTGTATTTGTGCACGGCTATAATAATTCGTCAGCTGTCTGGCATGAAGGAAATGATATGTATGAAGTGGCTTTGGCAAATGGATATGAAACAGCCTTCATCGATCTTCATCATGACCGGGATATGTGGACGAATGGTGCCATTCTGGCTGAAAAGCTCCAGGAAATGTACCATCATTTCGGCGGAAAAAAACTGGTGGTCATTGGCTATAGCAAAGGCGGTGTGGATATTCAGACAGCGCTTGTGCATTACAACGCCCACCCCTATGTATCAAACGTCATCTCTCTATCCTCTCCTCATCATGGCACCCAGCTTGCAGATCTTGCACACAGCAGCGCCGCCTGGTGGCTTGCTGCACTTCTTGGAAACAATAATGAAGCTACCGAATCCCTGCAGACAGGCAGTATGCAATACTTTCGAAGCCTTACAGATTCCCATCAAAATGCTGGAAAAAATCGTTATTATACACTTGGCGGCACCAAATGGGGTTCATTTGGCAGTGCTTCCTACTGGGGAGGTTTATATCTGAGCACGTACGGAAAAAACGATGGTGTTGTGACAGCAGTTAATTCCCGGCTGCCTGGAGCTTCCATTGTTCAGGAAGGCGGCTGGAATCATACAACCATTCGGGAAGGATCCTATACATTTCCGGTGTTCAGGCCCTATACCACTATTACTCAGCCTGCCGCAGTTCTCTCAGCTCCAAGCTCAGAAACCGCTGCCGGCAAGCCTCGCGCCCATTCGATTGTAAAAGGCGGGAAAGCTATCAGTGCAATAAGTGAGCAGTTTTCCGTGGAGGATAATGTAAACTCCATAACCGTTTCTTTTTTAAGCGAAAAGAATTTGTCTGCTTTAAAATTAATTAGTCCGGATGGAAAAGAATATAAAACGGGAAAATCGTATAAAGAAGAATCCGATTTCTTCAAAGGAGCTTGGGTTCACCAGTTTGAAATCGAGTATCCTAAAGCAGGAAGCTGGCTGTTAAAGGCTTCGGCAAATGCATCTTACCTATACAACGTTACACTAAACAGCCCGTTAAATGATAAAATTCAGGGCAAGTCTGCAAAAGGTCATAAAGCCTATAAAACAAAATGGATCCGCTTCGGGTTTGATTCTTCAGGGAAAAAGCTGCAGCAAGAAGCGAAAGGAGAAAAGCCTGGCCTCATGACCGGTAGTGATTTTTCACAGGAAGGCATATACAATGTGACAACGGAAATAAAAGGCATTAGCGAAACTGGAAAGCCATATGAAAGAACACTTATCGAATCTTTTTATATAGATCAGAATGGAAAACGACATAACTAACTGGTATCTGGCTGCTGAGAAGCAGCCTTTATTAATGTTCTAAAACCATTTAGAAGATAGCGTCATTCTAAGAAAAACACAGGAGTTTCCAGCGCGACAGCGAATATATAATAGGTTAGAATTAAATTTAGGAAATTGTAAATTAGTGGAATTAGAGATATAGATAAAGGGGAGAGATTTCACATGGATCGAAATCAGATGCACCCTTCAATTGAGAGGGTATTAGGAAATATTGAAAAAGTCATGATCGGCAAACGGGATGTCGCAGAGTTAAGCCTAGTGGCGCTTTTAGCGGAAGGACATGTTCTGCTCGAAGATGTTCCGGGTGTCGGGAAAACGATGATGGTTCGTGCGCTGGCCAAGTCAGTTGGAGCTGCATTTAAACGCATCCAATTCACGCCTGATTTGCTGCCTTCGGATGTGACAGGTGTATCCATCTATAATCCGAAGGAAATGGAGTTTCAGTTCAGGCCTGGTCCCATTATGGGCAATATTATTTTAGCAGACGAAATCAACCGAACCTCTCCCAAGACGCAATCCGCTCTTCTTGAAGGGATGGAAGAAAGCAGTGTGACCATCGACGGAGTGACGCATCGTCTAGAAAGACCCTTCTTCGTTATGGCAACGCAAAATCCCATCGAATATGAGGGAACCTATCCACTACCGGAAGCGCAGCTGGACAGATTCCTTTTAAAAATGAAAATGGGCTATCCGGATATCGCGGATGAGATGGAGGTCTTGAATCGGGCGCAGCGCATTCCGCCGATAGAAGATCTGGAAACGGTAATGGATCTGGCTGAATTGCGCTCTCTGCAGACAGAAATTAAAGAAGTGCATGTGGATCAAACGATTAAACGCTATATTGTTGAGATTGCGGGTGGAACCCGTAACCACAGCAGTGTGTATCTAGGGGCCAGTCCGCGCGGTTCGATTGCTTTAATGAAAGCAGCCCAGGCTTATGCATTCATGTATGGCCGCGATTATGTTCTTCCGGATGACATTCAGTATTTGGCGCCAGCTGTTTTTGTTCACAGAATTATCTTAAGATCCGAGGCGAAATTTGAGGGCATTACCGCTGAAGAAGTGGTGGGCCGGGTCATTGCCAGGGTTTCTGTCCCTGTACAAAGGCTAGTGAAGTAAAATGAAACAGCTGTTAAATACACTGAAAGGTGTCTGGAAGCTGATTGTGCTATTTCTGCTTATTTTGTTCACCTTTTCGTATGCCATGTTCCAGGGCGGCTTTGTCAGCTGGTTTTTGTTTTACAGCTTTGTGCCGTTTGCTCTATATGCACTGGGTCTGTCGTTTTATTCATTAAACGGCATTAAAGTGGAGCGGATTCTGCCGAAAACAGAATACAATGCGGGTGAGCAGGCTGTGATTACTTTGAGGATAAGCAGGGAATCAGTTTTTCCTTTATTGTACCTCGTCATTGAGGATGAAATGAGTGAACAGCTCCTGCATGCCGGGAAGTCAAACGTGGCAAAGAGATTCTTATTTCCGGGATTTCAGAAGGAAATGTCCATTCAATACAAGATTAACAGTCTGCCGAGGGGAGAGCATTTTTTTGCCTCTGTCCGTTTTAAAACAGGTGATCTGCTTGGTTTAGTAGAGAAAGAAAGGCAAGCTCCCGCTGAGAGCAGGATGATTGTCTACCCGGCGTATGAGGAAATCATCTATAAGCCCATGGCACATCATTACGACCAGGGAATGACTGCTTCAAAAGAGCGGGTGCAAAGGGATACTTCCATGGCAATCGGCATCAGGGAGTATCAGCCGGGAGACAGATTTTCCTGGATTAACTGGAAAGCTACCGCAAAGCGAAATGATATTATGACCAAGGAATTTGAACAAAGGCAATCCCATGATGTCTATATCATGATGGACTGTTCAGCGGATAGCCGATTTGAGGCCATCGTTTCGTTTACTGCTTCCATTGTGAGGGCTATTCTCCGTAAAGGAGCACAGGTTGGGTTTTTGACCTCTGCAGCTGCCCGGACAGCTTTTCCGATCAGAGGCGGAGAAGCACACCAGCTCCAGCTGTTTCATCATTTGGCAAAAATAAAAGATGCTTCGGCAGCATCCGTGGACCGGGTTCTTGAAGCAGAGCATTTTCTTCTGCAGCAGAACAGTCAGCTGATGATTGTTACAGCACAATTAACAAAAGCACTTATTGAGAAAGCCGGATTTTTTACGTCCAAAAATGGAACCTTGACGATATTTTTAATAAAAAATGAGCTTGAATCTCCTTCCGGTGATGAACTGCTGCTTAAAGCCTCTGCGAATGCCAGGGGAATCCGGGTAATATTTGTTCATAACGGACATTTTGCAGATGTGTTTTCGGGGGTGGGCATGTAATGGGATATCAGCGGGTTCAAAAGGATTTTGCCACCTTTCTTCTTTATGTTCTTGGCTTTTTCTTATTATGGGAATGGCTGCGCCCGGTTGAAGAGCTGACAGATACGTCGAATATTATCGTTTTCCTTGTGTTCCTTGTACTGTCACTCCTGCTGGCTTTCTTTGGCGTAAGTCCAGTAATGAGCAGTATTATTAAGGTGCTTTATATTTTATATGAGCTGCATTATTTATATTTTGAAGGCTCCTTTTTTCAGTTTTCATGGATAGAAGCATTTGCATCGGATATATGGCACAACTTTGGTTTGCTTGCTGAGAGAGACTGGCCCGCCATAACCAATCTTTTCAGAAGCCTGCTGTTTTTCATACTGCTGTGGCTGATGACCTATTTGATTCAGTACTGGCTGATTAATCGCAGGCAGATTTTCATTTTCTTTTTCATGACACTCATTTATATAACAGTTCTGGACACCTTTACGCCTTACGCGGCAGACACAGCGATTGTCAGGACAGTTATTGCGGGCTTTGCGGTTATGGGCATCTTAACGTTTAACCGCCTTCTGGAGCAGGAAGGGCTGAAGAAAGAAGCCTCTCTATCGCGAAAATGGATGATTCCGCTGACTGCCCTGATCGCGCTAAGCGCCGGATTGGGATTTGCTGCTCCTAAGGCAGAACCGATTTGGCCTGATCCTGTTCCGTTTATTAAATCCTATGGGCAAAACAGCGGGGGTGATGGACCGGGCATTCAGAAAATCGGCTATGGTGAAGACGATTCCCGCCTTGGCGGCCCTTTTATAGGAGATAACGCTGTTGTTTTCAGGGCGGAAGTGGAGTCCCGCCATTACTGGAAGGTGGAAACGAAAGATACGTATACAGGCAAGGGATGGGTAACCTCCCAGCCTGAAGGGGAATATCTTCCGTTCGGATTGGGAGAGGAAATCCCGGTTACATCGTTCATCGACAACGATGCAATTGAAACCACTGAAGAAGTAAGCTCCGTATATACATTTATGAATTACCCTCATGTGGTGTATCCATTAGGGTTAAAAAGTATTAAAGCTTCGCCTTTCATTACCTATGAGCTGGAAACGGCCACAGAAAAGATCCGGACATTGGATAGTGGAAGGCCATTTGCATTGGAAGATTACAAATTGGGTTTTGCGGTGCCTGAATACAGTGTAACTGCCATGAAGGCATCGGGAGCACAAGCGGAATCACTTCCTGAGGAATTTTTGTCCCGATATACACAGCTGCCTGAAGAATTACCAAAAAGAGTCAGGGAGCTGGCGCAGGAAATCACTCAGGATAAGCCGGATTGGTTTGAAAAAGCGAGGGAGCTTGAGAGGTATTTCCGAAGGGCAGAATATACCTACAGCCAGACAGACGTAGCTGTTCCGGATGAGAATGAGGATTATGTGGACCAATTTTTATTTGATACCAAGCAGGGGTATTGCGACAATTTCTCTTCTTCCATGGTGGTTATGGCGAGGTCAATCGGATTGCCGGCAAGATGGGTGAAGGGCTATACAGAAGGAGAATTCAAGCAATCGCTCGGGTCTGGTCTCCGTTTATTTGAAATAACCAATAATAATGCCCATTCATGGGTGGAAATTTATTTTCCTGAAATGGGCTGGGTTCCATTTGAACCAACTCAGGGTTTCAATAATAACGTTCAGTTCAACTTTGACGCTGCAGGCCAAAATACGAGCCAGCCGGAGGCAGAAGAGCCAAAAGAGACTGAGACTCCTGTCAAGCCGGACAAGCCTGAAGTAACATCATCGAAAGAATCGGCTTTTACTTTAGAAAAGCTTTGGGGCAATATAGAGTCTTTCTTTAAAGAACATTGGAAAGTCATCGGAGCAGCCGTAGTGGCAGCTGCTTTGTTTGTTATCGTGATTTTCCAAAAACGGGGTAAATGGCTTCCTCATTATTTCATCTGGAGATTTAAAAGAACAAGAAATGATGAGCACTTCTCCAAGGCTTACCTGATTCTTTTAAAAGAATTAGACCGATACGGGTTAAAACGGAAAAGCGGACAAACCTTAAGGGATTATGCCAAGTATGTTGACAGCTTTTTCTCAACAAGGGAAATGAGCAGGCTGACAGCACACTACGAAGAGCTTGTCTACAGGGGGGTCCTGAAAGAAGGAAGCTGGAATGATACGAAGGAATTGTGGGAAAATTTAATTAAAAGGACAATAGCTTGACCAGGATTTGTGGCTGTTGTTACAATAGGCAAATAAGACAGCGGCATATTGTTCGGGTTTTGCCGTTTTACACAATTAAATCATGCACCTTCATATATCCTCGATAATATGGTTCGAAAGTCTCTACCGGATCGCCGTAAATGATCTGACTATGAAGGCAGAAGAAGTTTTTTGCTATACGTGAAAACCGGAATTCTGCCTTCACTTTTTTTGTGGAGAAAGAGTTCCGGTTTTTTTTATTGTCCAGCTTCCCGCTGAAATATATGAAATGCTTGAGAAATTATATTTTTACTAGATATTTTATCTGCAGGAGAGAAGACTAAAGGCAATATAACAAAATTAATGGGGTGAACAGTGTGACGGGGAAAACAGAACTTCAAAATCAGGAAATGATCGTAGTGCTGGACTTTGGAAGCCAGTACAATCAGTTAATCACACGCAGAATTCGTGAGTTTGGTGTGTACAGCGAGCTGCATCCGCATACGATTACAGCTGCAGAAATCAAGGAAATGAATCCGAAAGGAATTATTTTCTCTGGCGGACCTAACAGCGTGTATGGCGAAAATGCTTTCAGATGCGATGAAGAAATATTTGAACTGGGATTGCCGATTTTTGGTATCTGCTATGGCATGCAGCTGATGACCATGCATTTTGATGGAAAAGTAGAGCCTGCCAAGCACCGTGAATACGGGAAGGCAATTATGAAAATTGAAAATGAATCTAAATTGTTTACAGATCTTCCTAGAGAACAGACTGTCTGGATGAGCCATGGCGATCTTGTCGTAGAGGCTCCGGCAGGTTTTACAGTGGATGGAACCAATCCGTCATGCCCGATTGCGGCTATGAGCAATGAAGAGCGCGGTTTATACGCTGTTCAATTCCACCCTGAGGTGCGCCACTCTGTTCATGGAAATGATATGCTGAAAAACTTTGTGTTCGGCGTTTGCGGCTGTACTGGCGATTGGTCAATGGAGAATTTCATTGAAATTGAAATGGAAAAGATCCGCCAGGAAGTTGGAGATAAGAAAGTTCTTTGCGCATTGAGCGGCGGTGTTGATTCATCTGTTGTTGCCGTTCTTATTCATAAAGCAATCGGCGACCAGCTGACTTGTATTTTCGTCGATCACGGCCTGCTGAGAAAAGATGAAGCAGAAGGCGTCATGAAGACATTTGCTGATGGCTTTAATATGAATGTCATTAAAGTGGATGCCCAGGAGCGCTTTATGAATAAGCTTAGAGGTGTGAGCGATCCTGAACAAAAACGTAAAATCATCGGCAATGAATTCATCTATGTATTCGATGATGAAGCTGCTAAGCTTCAAGGCATTGATTTCCTTGCGCAAGGAACACTTTATACCGATATTATTGAAAGTGGAACAGCTACTGCCCAGACGATTAAATCTCATCACAATGTAGGCGGGCTTCCTGAAGATATGCAATTTAAGCTTATTGAGCCGCTTAACACGCTGTTTAAAGATGAAGTGCGTGCATTGGGAACTGAGCTTGGCATTCCAGATGAAATCGTGTGGAGGCAGCCATTCCCTGGTCCAGGATTAGGTATCCGCGTTCTGGGGGAGATTTCAGAAGACAAGCTGGAAATTGTACGCGAGTCTGATGCCATTTTGCGTGAGGAAATTAAAAAGGCAGGCCTGGATCGTGATATTTGGCAATATTTCACTGTCCTGCCTGACATCCGCAGTGTGGGAGTAATGGGTGATGCCCGGACATATGATTATACTATTGGAATTCGTGCCGTTACTTCAATTGATGGCATGACATCTGACTGGGCACGTATCCCTTGGGATGTACTGGAGATTATTTCAACAAGAATCGTGAATGAAGTATCACATGTCAACCGGGTTGTGTACGATATTACGAGCAAGCCGCCTGCTACGATTGAGTGGGAATAAAATACGAACATTAATAAAAAGCGGACATGAAAATGTTCGCTTTTTCTATTGACTAGGACTTTTTGAGGTGCTATGATAAAGAAGAATTAAATATGTCGTTTTACGTCGTATAATCTTGGGGATATGGCCCAAAAGTTTCTACCGAGCTGCCGTAAATAGCTTGACTACGAGGTAAGTGCAAATAGGGATGTTTTTGCCTTTATTCTTTTTTTGTTTTTCCCTATGGCAAGCACGAGCCAGTTGTCAATGCTCCGGTACTCAATACCGGAGTTTTTTTATTGTGAAAATAAGGATAGACAATAGGGGGAAAAGAAATGAAGAAGTACTTCCAGTTTGAAGAACTTGGTACTAACTATCGCCGTGAATTCATCGGCGGACTCACAACGTTTTTAGCAATGGCTTATATTTTAGTCGTTAACCCGATTACTTTATCGTTAATGGATATACCGGATTTGCCGGATGCCATGAGAATGGACTATGGGGCAGTATTTGTGGCAACAGCAGTGGCTGCGGCAATTGGATCCCTATTGATGGGGGTGCTGGCCAGATATCCGATTGCACTTGCTCCGGGTATGGGATTGAATGCATTTTTTGCTTATACTGTTGTTTTAACGATGGGAATCCCTTGGCAGCATGCATTAGGCGGGGTTTTGATTTCAGGGATTATCTTTATCTTTTTATCCCTTTCAGGTCTGCGTGAAAAAATTATTAACTCCATTCCTGCTGAATTAAAGTATGCGGTCAGTGCCGGAATCGGTTTGTTTATTACATTTGTCGGCGCTCAAAGTGCAGGGCTGATTGTCAACAATGATGCTGTCCTTGTTGGATTAGGGGATTTTACTGATGGAAATGTGCTACTGGCCATTTTCGGCATTGTGATAACAGTTATTCTGATGACAAAAGGAATTAAGGGCGGAATTTTTATAGGTATGGTAATCACCACAGTTGCTGGGATGATTGCTGGCTTAATTGATGTTCCGGGAAAGGTTGTTGATTCCGTGCCAAGTGTGGCTCCAACGTTCGGAGCGGCGTTCGGGGCATACAGCGACCCTTCATTCTTCTCAACCAGCATGCTGGTCGTTGTCCTGACATTCCTGTTCGTCGACTTCTTTGATACAGCAGGAACGTTAGTGGGTGTTGCCAACCAGGCGGGTTTAATGAAGGAAAATAAATTGCCTCGCGCAGGTAAAGCACTTCTGGCAGACTCAACAGCAACAGTCGTTGGTGCTATATTTGGAACATCCACTACAACTTCCTTTATTGAGTCTTCATCAGGGGTTGCGGCGGGTGCGAGAACAGGGTTTGCATCGATTGTCACTGCAGGATTTTTCTTGCTATCATTATTCTTCTTCCCGTTATTAGAAGTTATTACTTCTGCGGTGACGGCTCCAGCACTGATCATTGTCGGTGTATTGATGGTTGCATCATTAGGCAACATTGATTGGACAAAGTTTGAAATTGCTGTCCCGGCATTCCTGACAATTATTGCAATGCCATTGACTTACAGCATCGCAACAGGAATTGCAATCGGATTTATTTTCTACCCAATCACCATGATTGTAAAAGGAAGAATCAAAGAGATTCACCCAATTATGTATGTGCTGTTTGTCATATTTGTTATGTATTTCATTTTCTTGAAGTAACAGGATGTGTGGGACCCGCTGGGATGCGGGTCTCTTTTTATAAAGTGGCGCCATCGGCTCTCAAGCCTAAGCTTGTCTAGTTTCAGCTCCTAGGGACTCTCGGGTCTAAGTCGTCCCTTTCCGAAAGTAAAAAACACCTTTTTACAGGAACCGTCTTATGATAGTCGTCCCTGGGCGATCGCCTTAACATTTCTTTCAATCCGTCTAAAAGGTTAAAGCACCTTTCTCTTTTCTTAATTCAAGTCGATCCGTTGACTTCCCGGACATGCTTTTATACCATGAGAGTACATTTGTTTAATGAGCGGGGAGAAGAGAATGGGTGAGTATAAGGTAAAAAAAGTACTGAATAATAACGTCCTGATTGGCAGGCATGAGTCATTGGGAGAAGTCGTCCTGATTGGGAAAGGGATTGGCTTCAACCGGAAATCGGGCCAGCCAATTGATTCTAGTTTGGTTGAAAAGCTCTTTGTGCTTAAAAATGAAAAAGAGCAGGAGAATTATCTGAAGCTCTTGCCCTATGTGGATAATCAATTGCTTGAAGCAATTATCTCCTCCATCCAATTGATAAAACAAAGGGCAAACTCCATGCTTAATGAACATATCCACGTTGCGTTAACTGATCACTTGATGTTTGCGATAACACGCATGAAGAATGGGATGGAGATGAGGAATCCTTTTCTGGTCGAAACGAAGACACTTTACCCATTTGAATTCGAAATTGCCCAGGAAGTTGTAAACCTTATAGGGCATCGTACAGGTATTTATTTGCCGGAAGGAGAGATTGGATTTATTGCCCTGCACGTGCATAGTGCGGTAATGAATCGAGATTTATCCGAAGTGAATCAGCATTCTCAGCTGGTGACCCATCTCGTTAACATGATTGAAGAACAGCTGGATATTCAAATTGATAAAGACAGCATTGATTATATGAGGCTTGTCCGCCACATCCGCTTCACCATTGAAAGGGTTAACAAAGGGGAGGTCGTAGAAGAACCGGAAAAAATAACTTCACTCTTGAAAGAAGAATATCCGGTGTGCTACAATCTCTCTTGGAAGCTCATTAAAGTAATGCAGCAAACATTAAAAAAACCAGTCTATAACGCAGAAGCTGTGTATCTGACTATGCATCTGCAAAGGCTTCAAAAGAAAATAAATTAATTACGATTATCTTGTCCAGTAATGGCAAGTCTTTACGTGTTACTGATTCGATCAGGCATGAGTGAAGAAAGGTAATTGAATTTAGGTAAATAGGGTATGATACCCTTGTATGCACCTGAATTCTATCCTTTTTTCCTCATGCCTTTTTTATTTTTTAATGGTTGCCGCTATTAAATGAAAACGCTTAATGAGTAAAAATTTTAGGAGGTTAACATATGTTTAAAAAAGTATTTGGCGTCCTGCAAAAAGTCGGGAAAGCCTTGATGCTTCCTGTAGCATTGCTGCCTGCAGCGGGGATCCTGCTTGCTCTTGGTGCGGCTCTGCAGAATCCGGCGCTTCTTGAGCTGGCTCCGTTCCTGGATAACAGCGGGGTCGAGATCGTTGCCCAGGTTATGCAAAAAGCAGGGGATATCGTCTTTGCTAACTTGCCAGTGCTATTTGCGGTTGGTGTAGCTGTTGGTCTGGCAGGCGGTGAAGGTGTAGCTGCACTTGCTGCCATTATCGGTTATTTGATTATGAACGTGACAATGGGTACGGCTGCCGGAATAACGGCAGAGGATGTAAATGGGCTTAATTATGCGAATATCTTAGGAATTCCAACTCTGCAGACAGGTGTATTCGGCGGTATTATAGTTGGGATTATCGCTGCTGCATTATACAACAAATTCTATGAAATCGAACTTCCTTCATACTTAGGATTCTTTGCCGGGAAACGTTTCGTTCCCATTATTACGGCTGCAACATCAGTAGTCCTTGGTTTGCTGATGCTGGTTATTTGGCCGCCAATCCAGGAAGGATTAAATGCCTTCTCACAAAACATGGTTCATGCGAACCTGACTTTATCAGCATTCATTTTTGGCTTAATTGAACGGTCGCTGATTCCTTTTGGTCTGCATCATATTTTCTACTCTCCGTTCTGGTATGAATTTGGACAGTATGTAACGAATGCAGGTGAAACAGTCCGCGGTGACCAGCGGATTTTCATGGCGCAAATCAGTGACAATGTACAAAACCTTACTGCGGGAACATTTATGACTGGTAAATTCCCGTTCATGATGTTCGGTCTGCCTGCAGCTGCATTAGCCATTTATCATGAAGCACGTCCTGAAAAGAAAGTGGTAGTCGGAGGTCTTATGGCGTCTGCGGCATTAACTTCTTTCTTAACAGGTATCACGGAGCCGCTTGAATTCTCATTCTTGTTTGTAGCTCCGATCCTGTTTGCTGTACACGCTGTGTTTGCAGGTCTTTCGTTTATGACCATGCATCTCTTGGATGTAAAAATCGGCATGACTTTTTCAGGCGGTTTGATTGACTATATCCTATTCGGATTAATCAACCCTCAGACAAATGCCTGGATTGTTATTCCGGTTGGATTGGTATTTGCTGTGATCTATTACTTTGGCTTTAGATTTGCCATCCGCAAATTTAATTTAATGACTCCGGGTCGTGAAGAAGTAGAAGATGAAGAATCAGCTGCTTCAGGCAAAGGTGGAGATCTTCCATATGAAGTTCTTGATGCTATGGGTGGACAAGAAAACATCGCTCATCTTGATGCGTGTATTACTCGACTTCGTGTATCAGTAAACGATATTAAAAATGTAGACAAAGAACGCTTGAAAAAACTTGGCGCATCTGGAGTACTGGAAGTTGGAAACAACATTCAGGCTATCTTTGGCCCAAGATCTGAAACAATCAAAGGCCAAATGAAAGATATCATGAGCGGCAAAAGACCGCGCGCAGTTGAAAAAGCTCCAGAAGGCGGAGTGGAGCAGCAGATTGAAGAAGTAAATCCTGAGGCTCTTCAGACTGAACATAAAGAAGATGCATTCATTGCACCATTAAAAGGTGAAATCAAACCAATTACAGAAGTGCCTGACGCTGTATTCTCAGGTAAAATGATGGGTGATGGTTTTGCGATTGTGCCTTCAGAAGGAACTGTAGTTTCACCGGTAGACGGGAAAATTGTTAACATGTTCCCGACAAAGCATGCAATCGGCATCCTTTCTGATTCAGGCCGCGAAATCCTGATTCATGTGGGTATTGATACGGTTAATCTGAAAGGTCAGGGATTTGAAGCGTTAATTGCTGAGAATGACCGTGTAGAAGCGGGACAGCCGCTATTGAAAGTGGACCTTGATTATATCGGGGAAAACGCCACTTCTATTATTACACCGATCGTCTTCACGAACCTTCAGCAGGGTGAGGCAATTAAAATTAATAAGCCTGGCGCTGTTGATCTTAAAGAAAAAGATATCATCGTCATCTCAAAACAATGATATATAATATAGAAGAAACCAGCTGCGGTTCAAACAGCTGGTTTCTTTTTATTTGATAGGATAATAAACTTTTTGTGTTTTTTTTTGAATAACTTGTTGACCCTTTGGGCAACAGGTGTTATTATAGAAAAACAGTCGCTTGAGACGCTAACAGCATTTGAAAGTTTTAAAAAAAGTTATTGACTAAGCGATTGAGAAATGATATATTAATAAAGTCGCTTCTGAGCGGCGG